>NZ_CP039292.1:1800177-2100207 GCF_004798665.1 Actinomyces procaprae | reverse complement strand
CGGCGTGTGGCAGACCAACCAGTCCTGCACCTACGGCCATGCCGACGTCGTCGCCACCCTGTGCTACCAGACCCGGGACCCGCGGGACATGGCCATGATCGCCGCCGCGCTCATGGGCGCCTGCTTCGGCTTCCTGTGGTGGAACGCCTCCCCGGCGAAGATCTTCATGGGGGACACCGGCTCCCTGGCGCTGGGCGGCGCCCTGGCGGGCCTGTCGATCCTGACCCGCACCGAGTTCCTGGCGGTGCTCATCGGCGGGCTGTTCGTCGCCGAGGTCATGAGCGACATCATCCAGGTGGTGTCCTTCAAGTCCACCGGCAAACGCGTGTTCCGGATGGCCCCGCTGCATCACCACTTCGAGCTGGGCGGGTGGACCGAGGTGAACGTGGTCATCCGCTTCTGGATCATCACCGGGGTGTGCGTGGTGCTCGGCCTGGGCCTGTTCTACGCCGAGTACCTGGTCTCCTGAACGGTGATGCGGACCCGCGCACGCCACCGCGCGTCGGCGCACCACAACATGGCAAGCAATCCACTCCTGAAGCAGAGGTCGAGGGCAGCGATGAGCACCAGCACACCGGTTGAGGCACTCTCCGGGGCACGCGTGGGCGTGGTCGGACTCGGCCGCACCGGGACCGCAGTGGTCGACGTCCTGATCGCACTCGGCGCGCGCGTGACCGCGTTCGACGCGCGCAGTGCCGCAGTGGACGCCCTGCGGGAGACACTCGGCACCGCTACGGCAGACCGCATGGATGGCGCGGTCGTCGGTGACGACGCCGGGATCGCCGCCGCCATCGCGGAAACCGACCTGCGACTGCTCGTGGTCTCGCCCGGCGTTCCCGCCACCGGCCCGGTGCTCGCCGCCGCTCGCGCCCGCGGCCTGGAGACCTGGAGCGAGATCGAGCTGGCCTGGCGCCTCCAGCGCGCCTCAGCGCGCCCGGACGTGCCCTGGCTGGCCGTTACCGGTACCGACGGCAAGACCACGACCGTGGGCATGCTCGCGCAGATCCTTACCGCCGCTGGGCTCAACGCCCCCGCCGTCGGCAATATCGGGGAGCCGGCCATCACCACGGTGGCCGCCGGCCGCGCCGACGCGCTCGCCGTGGAGCTGTCCAGTTTCCAGCTGCACTCCACGCACACCCTCAGCCCGCTGGCCTCCACTTGCCTCAACGTGGCTGCGGACCATCTTGACTGGCACGGCTCCATGGCCGCGTACACCGCCGACAAGGCGCGCGTATACGCCCGCACCCGGGGTGCCGCCGTCTACAACGCGGCCGACGCCGCCACCCTGGCGATGGTGGAGGAGGCCGACGTAGTCGAGGGGTGCCGTGCCATCGGCTTCACCACCGCCGCGCCGGCACTCGGACAGGTCGGCCGCGTCGAGGACGTGCTCGTGGACCGCGCCTATCACGCCGGCCGGCGTCGCAGCGGGGTCGAGTTGGCCACCTTCGCCGACCTGGTCCACCTCGCTCCCGGGGCGGACGCCGACCGCCTGCCGGCCCACGTGGTCGCGGACGCACTGGCCGCGGCCGCCCTGGCACTGGCCACGGACGCCGTCGCCGCCGACCCGGGAGCCGTCGCCCGCGGCCTGCGCGCCTACCGGCCCGGCGCTCACCGCATCGCAACCGTCGCCCAGGGTGGGGCGATCACGTGGATCGACGACTCCAAGGCGACCAACCCCCATTCCGCCCAGGCGGCCCTTGCCGCCTTGCCGGAGGGCACGGGCGTGTGGATCGTCGGTGGCGATACCAAGGGCGCCTCCTTCCATGACCTGGTGCGTGCGGTACGCGCCCACCTGCGCGGCGCCGTCGTCATCGGGCGGGACCAGACCGCGGTGCTGGAGGCACTGGCGCAGCAGGCTGCGGGGCTGCCCGTGGCCACGATCCCCGACGGCGGCCCGCAGGACGTCACTGACGCGGCGGTTGCGGCGGCGGCCGCCATGGCTCACCCCGGTGACACTGTCATGCTCGCCCCCGCATGTGCCTCCTGGGACCAGTTCGACTCCTACGCCCAGCGCGGCGACCTGTTCGCCCGCGCCGCGGCCCGTGCCGCGCAGGCGGCCGCCGCAGCAGAGGGTGGGTTGAGGTGACGGCTTCGGGGAAGAACACCGGCACACCCCCGGGACGGTCCTGGCTGCGCCGTCTGCGCGGCGCGGACGGGCCGGTCAAGGATGAGAGCAGCACCCTGAGCTACTACGCCCTGCTGATCGCCACGCTGGCGCTGCTCGCCTTCGGACTCATCATGGTCTTCTCGGTGCAGTCGGTGACCACCGCCGCGCAGGGCGGCAATGCCTTCACCGCATTCTCCAAGTACCTGGTCTTCGCGGCGGTGGGGCTGATCGGCATGGTGGCCCTCTCGAGACTGCCGCTGCGGATCCTCAAGCGGCTCGCCTGGCCGGCGCTGCTGGCGGCATTCGCGATGCAGCTGCTGGTATTCGTCCCGGGTGTCGGCATTGACGTCTACGGCAACCGGAACTGGATCATGCTCCCCGCAGGCCTGGGCACGGCCCAGCCCTCGGAGTTCATCAAGCTCGGGTTGTGCCTGTACCTGGGCGTAATGGTGTCCCGGCGCCGGGACACCTTCCTCGGGGGAGTGAGTTCCTGGGGTGCGTTCGCACGGTTCTTCGGCTGGATCCTGTTGCCCGCCGGCATCGGCATCGGCCTGGTCATGGCCGGTGGCGACCTCGGCACGGTCATCGTGCTCACCGCCCTGGTGGCCGGAGCCCTGTGGCTGGGTGGGCTGGGGTGGCGCTGGTTCGCCGCCCTGGGGGCGCTGGGGCTGGTCGGCTTCGCCGGCGCCTCCATGCTGTCCGCCAACCGCCGCGCCCGCATCCTGGCCTGGCTGCACCCGGAGCGCTACGACCCCCTGGACGTCGGCTACCAGCCCATGCACGGGCGCTACGCCCTGGGCACCGGAGGCTGGTGGGGGGTGGGCCCCGGCTCCTCGCGCCAGAAGTGGGGATACCTGACCCAGGCCGACTCCGACTACATCTTCGCAGTCCTGGGGGAGGAGTTCGGGCTGGTCGGCACCCTGCTGGTGATTCTGCTGTTCGTCGTCGTCGGCTGGTGCTGCATACGCATAATTCGGCGCAGCGAGTCGATGTACGTCGCCGTGGTCACCGGTGGCATCATGACCTGGATCGTGGGGCAGGCCCTGATCAACATGAGCGTCGTGGTCGGGCTGCTGCCCGTGCTGGGCGTGCCGCTGCCGCTGGTCAGCGCAGGCGGCTCCGCGCTGGTGTCGGTGCTGCTCGCGGTCGGGGTGCTGCTCGCCTTCGCCCGTAACGAGCCCGGCGCGTCCGCGGCGCTGCGCTCCCGGACCGGCGCCGTACGCCGTACGCTCGCCGTCATCGCACCGCGCAGGAGGAACCGTGTCTGATACCCCCATCCAGGGCTCGACGGTGGACGGCCGTAGCGGCCGACCGCTGCGAGTGCTGCTCGCCGGCGGCGGTACCGCCGGCCATGTCAACCCGTTGCTGGCCACTGCCGCCGCCCTACGCGACGCCGCCACCGGAGGTGATCCGGCGACTGAGATCCTGGTACTGGGCACCAGGGAGGGGCTGGAGGAGCGGCTCGTCCCCGAGGCCGGCTACCCGTTGGCCTACGTCCCGCGCGTGCCCATGCCGCGCCGTCCCACCGGTGACCTGCTGCTGCTGCCGCGGCGCCTGCGCGGTGCGGTGGCCGCGGCCGGTGACGCCATGGAGAGGGTCGGTGCCGACGTCGTCGTCGGGTTCGGCGGGTTCGTATCGACTCCCGCCTACCTGGCGGCACGCAGCGCCGGCGTGCCCGTGGTCATCCACGAGCAGAACGCCCGGCCCGGACTGGCCAACCGGCTCGGAGCCCGCTGGGCCGCCGCCGTCGCCCTGACCTTCGCGTCCACCCCGCTGGCGGCCGCGCACGGCCGCACGGAGGTCACCGGCTTACCGCTGCGCCCCGCGATCGGGGGCCTGGTCGCCCGGATGGAGGCCGACGCGGACGGGGTCCGCCGGGAGGGGGCCGAGGCCCTCGGCCTGGACCCTGACGTGCCCACCCTGCTGGTGACCGGCGGCTCGCTGGGCGCCCAGCACCTCAACGAGGTCATGTGCGAGTGCGCCAGTCGGCTGCCCGCCGGCCTGCAGGTGTTGCACCTGACCGGGCGGGGCAAGGACGCGCCCGTGCGCGCGTCCCTGGAGCAGGCCCAGGGCGGCGCACCCGGGCTGCTTGACCGCTACCACGTACTGGATTACCTGACGGCGATGGAGCACGCCTATGCCTGCGCGGACGGGGTCATCTGCCGCTCAGGCGCCGGCACTGTTGCCGAGCTCACGGCACTGGGGCTGCCCGCCCTGTACGTCCCCCTGCCCATCGGCAACGGGGAGCAGCGGCTCAACGCGGCCGACTGCGTGGCTGCCGGAGGCGGGCAGCTGGTGAGCGACGCCGACTTGGGCGTCGACGACGTCCTTGGCTTCACCGCCCTGCTGACCGACCCGGGGCGCCGCCGTGACGCCGCAGCCGCGGCCGCCTCCACCGGAGTGCGCGACGGGGCGCAGCGGCTGGCGGCGCTGATTCGCGAGGTCGTCGACGCGGGTCCCGGTGGTAGCGACGGCGAGCGTGAGGGCAACGACCAGAAGGAGCAGGGCCTATGAGCGGGGAACACCTCTCCGGCAGCGGCGCGGACCCGGTGCGCACGCCCGCAGTGGCCGTGGACCTGACCGGACGCGCCTTCCACCTCATCGGCGTCGGCGGAGCCGGTATGAGCGTGGTCGCCCAGATCCTGGCCGAGCGCGGTGCCGTGGTCACCGGCTCGGACGCCAACGGCGGCGAGGCCTTCGACCAGTTGCGTGAAGGCGGCCTGCAGGTCCGCCTCGGACACGCCGCCGCCAACGTTCCGGCTGGGGCAACGGTCGTGGTGTCCACCGCCATCAAGGACTCCAACCCTGAGCTCCGGGCCGCCCGGGAGCGTGGCCAGGCCGTGATCCACCGGTCGCAGGCTCTCGCGCTGGCCGCGCGCGACCGCGACTTCGTGGCGGTGGCGGGAGCTCATGGCAAGACCACCACCTCGGGCATGCTCGCCCAGGCGCTGACTTCCGCCGGACTGGACCCGTCCTTCGCGATCGGGGGAGTGGTGCGCTCCCTGCGCACCGGCGCCCACCTGGGCACCGGCCGCGCCTTCGTCGCCGAGGCGGATGAGTCCGACCGGTCCTTCCTCAACTACGCGCCCAGCATTGAGATCGTCACCAATATCGAGCCGGACCACCTCGACAACTACGGCACGGCGGAGGCCTTCGAGCAGGCCTTTGTCGACTTCGTGGGCCGCTTGGTGCCCGGCGGCCTGCTCATCGCCTGCGCCGATGATCCCGGCGCCCTGCGGCTCGCCAGGCGGGCGCTGGCCGAAGGCGCGCGCGTGACCACCTACGGCACCGCGGCGCCGAACGGCATTGCGGGCGGGCCGCTCGTCGGCGCGGACCATGTGCGGGTGGAGATCACGTCCCGCAGCGCCACGGGCACGAGCGCGGCGCTTACCCGCTGGGACGCCGTCGGCTCCCGGACCGACGCCGCCCCGAGTGTGGGCCCGGTACCACTGGAACTGGCCACTCCGGGCGACCACGTCGTCCTCGACGCCGCCGCGGCCTGGGAGGCCGGGCTCGAGCTCGGTGTAGGCCCCGCGGAAATGGCCCGCGCCCTAGGCACCTTCGCCGGTACGGGGCGGCGCTTCGAGTACCGGGGGGAGGCGGCCGGTGTGCGCGTGGTAGACGACTATGCCCACCACCCCACCGAGATCGCGGCCCTACTCACGGCCGCCCGGGAGGTCGCCGACGCCCGCGGCGGTAGGGTGATCGCCCTGTTCCAGCCTCACCTGTTCTCCCGTACCCGCAACTTCGCGGATCGCTTCGGGGCCGCGCTGTCGGCGGCCGACCACACGATCGTCACCGCGGTCTATCCCGCCCGTGAGACTCAGGCGGACTATCCCGAGGTGACCGGCCAGTGCGTGGTGGACCTGATCCAGGGGGAGGGACGGTATATCGCCGACGCCGAGTCCGCGGCCCGGGCCGCGGCGGACGTGGCTCGCCCCGGAGACCTGGTGCTCACGATCGGCGCCGGCGATGTCACCCGCCTGGGCCCCGTGATCCTGGATGCCCTGGCCGGGCGTGTGGACCCCGCATGATGCGCAAGCCGAGCCGGCCTCGGCCGCACGGCGGCGAGGACTCGGTCGAGCCCCGGGATCCCGCTGCTGCCGCGGCGGAAGACGCGGCGCCAACCGCCGGGGAGGACGGCGGCGAGCTGACGCGAGGCGGTGCTACGGGTGCGACGGCGCGCGCGCTGACCAAGAGAACGGATGCCCATGACCGGGTGGTGTCCACGGGCCTGGCCGATCGCCTGGAGGAGCGTCGGCGTGCCCGGGGGCGGTTGCGGCGCGGGAGACTGCTCAGAGTCGCGGGTGTGCTGGTCGTCACCGCCGTGCTGGTTTGGGCGGTACTGTTCTCACCGCTGTTGGCGCTTCGCACCGCCGACATCAGGGTGACGGGCGGGGGCGCCGACGTGGAGGCCGACGACGTGCAGGCGGCGCTGGAGGCTCATGCCGGGCAGTCGCTGGTGCGCCTGGACGTCGCCGCCCTCGGCGAGGAGGTGACCGACTCCCTGGTGCGGGTGAAGTCGGCGGCGGTGACGCGCTCCTGGCCCCACGGGCTAGCGGTGCGCCTCACGCTGCGCATACCGGTCGCCGTCAGGGAGGCTGATGGTGGCTACGCGGTGCTCGACGGCGAGGCCGTGGTCCTGGAGACGACTGCGCACAAGCCCGACGGCCTGGCCGTGATCGCCGCGGCATCCGGGCAGGAGCTGTCGGAGTCACAGGTGTCGGCCGTGACCGAGGCCATCGGCAGCCTGGACGCGGAGGTGCGTGGGCAGGTCGCCCAGGGACGCGTGTCAGACACGGGGCAGGTGACGCTGGTGCTCGCCAGCGGCGCCAACGTGATTTGGGGCGATGCCGCTGACAGTGAGCTCAAGGCGCGGGTGCTGGCGGTGCTGCTGGGGCAGGAGGCGGACACCTACGACGTCTCCAGTCCGCATAGCCCGACCACCTCCTGACACGCCGAACCAAAATACCCGGGAGCCGGTTGGGGGACCCATAGCGTTGGGCACGTCATCGGAAGAATGACATAAGTATAGACCTCGACTTCAGGTTGAAGGTTGAGGGGAGTCCTTCGGGGCTTGGCACCAAAAGCGGAGGCAGACAGTGGCGGAATCGCAGCACTATCAAGCAGTCATCAAGGTGGTGGGCGTCGGCGGCGGCGGCGTCAACGCCGTCAACCGCATGATCGAGGCCGGCCTGCGCGGCGTGGAGTTCATCGCCGTGAACACCGATGCGCAGGCACTGCTCATGTCCGACGCCGACACCAAGCTCGACGTCGGCCGCAACCTGACCCGGGGCCTCGGCGCCGGCGCGGACCCGAGCATCGGTCGCAAGGCCGCCGAGGACCACGAGGACGACATCCAGGAGGCCCTGGAGGGCGCCGACATGGTGTTCGTCACCGCAGGTGAGGGCGGCGGCACCGGCACCGGCGCCGCCCCTATCGTGGCCAAGGTGGCGCGCTCCCTGGGAGCGCTGACCATCGGCGTAGTCACCCGTCCCTTCGCCTTCGAGGGACGGCGTCGCGCCAACCAGGCCGAGGACGGCGTTGCCAACCTGCGCGCCGAGGTGGACACCCTCATCGTCATCCCCAACGACCGCCTGCTGCAGATCGCGGACCGCAACATCAGCGTCGTCGACGCCTTCAAGCAGGCGGACCAGGTGTTGCTGCAGGGCGTTCAGGGCATCACGGAGCTGATCACCACCCCCGGCCTGATCAACGTCGACTTCAACGACGTCAAGTCCGTCATGCAGGATGCCGGCAGCGCCCTGATGGGTATCGGCTCCGCCACGGGCGAGGACCGGGCGCTCACCGCCACCGAGCAGGCCATCGCCTCGCCTCTGCTGGAGTCCTCCATCGACGGCGCCCACGGGGTGCTGCTCTTCTTCCAGGGCGGGTCCGACCTGGGGCTCTTCGAGATCTCCGAGGCGGCCAACCTGGTGCGCGAGGCCGTCCACCCCGAGGCGAACATCATCTTCGGCAACGTGGTCGACGGTGCGCTCGGTGATGAGGTGCGCGTCACGGTCATCGCCGCCGGCTTCGACGAGGACTCGCCCGCGGCCTCAACCGCCGCCGAGGCCGGCAGTGCGGGGCTGGCACGGGCCGCCGCCTCCGCCAACTCGGCCCGTACCCAGCCCCCCGCCGCTCCGCCCCGCGGAGCCCACGCCGCCGAGAACCCGGTGACGCGGCCCGTGCCGACGGTCGTCGCGCCGGCGACGGCAGAGGTGCCGACCTACGTCGACGAGTCGCTGCCCGAGCCGGAGCCGGAGCTGGCCGTCCCGCGTGTGATCGGCGTCGACGCGGAGAAGGACGATCTCGACCTGCCCGACTTCCTGCGCTGACCGCGGTGCGCGAAGAGAGCCCGGGTGGGCTTACAGCTGTAGACCTGGGAGCCGGTGCACGCGGCTTCTTCACCACGCGCACCACGCCCGGGATGACCGAAGCGGAGGGCGGCCCCTACCGGGGCTTCAACCTCGCCCTTCACGTCGGTGACGACTCCGCACGGGTCGCCGCTCATCGCAGGCGCCTCGCCGAAGTACTCGGTATCGCCCCGGGCGCGGCCGGATCCGCCACCGGCCGCGCCCGGGCGGGCATCGCCTGGATGAACCAGGTCCACTCCACCCGCATCGCCGCCGCGCAGGTAGGCGCGGCACCTACCGCGGACGCACTGCTGCTGGACACCCGCAACGCGGTGGCTCCGAGCGGAGCCGACACGGCTCCGGCGGCCGCCGCAGTACTCGTCGCCGACTGCCTCCCGGTGCTGCTGGCCAGCGGCGACGGTCGGGTCGTGGCCGCTGTGCACGCCGGTCGGCGCGGCCTGCTGGACGGCATCATTCCGGCGGTGCTGACGGCTATGGACGCCCAGGGCGTGCCGCTGGACGGGGTGCGCGCCGCCATCGGCCCCGCTATCTGCGGGGCCTGCTACGAGGTCCCCGAGGACCTGCGTGACGCCGCGGCCGCCGTCGAGCCCGCCTGCGCCGTCGTCACCCGGTGGGGCACTCCGGGGATCGACCTTGCGGCCGGCGCAACCGCGCAGCTGGAGCGCGCCGGAGTCGGGCGCATCGTCGCTGCTCACCGATGCACCTACGAGCACGACGACCTGTACTCCTATCGCCGCGACGGGACCACCGGCCGGCAGGCCGGCGTCGTCCTGCCGGCCGCTCCCTGACCGGTACGCAGGGCTGGGGCGGGGCGGCGGCGGGCGCCACGATCAAGGCGTGAACCAATGCTGCAAGCGCTTGCGCGACCCGTACTGTGAACAATACTGTGACCACTCCTGAGGTGCCGATATTCGATGACACGCCGCAGTGAATCAGGCGTCCGGCCGTTCCTGCCCGATACCGTCAACCACGTCCGGATCGCAGTGACCGGACGGACAAGGAGCACCCCATGAGCGCCCTGCGCAAGATGACTAACTTCCTCGGTTACTCCGAGCCCGCCGACGACGAATTCGGCGACGCACCCGAGGCTGTCCACACCGACTTCACCCAGGACATCGTGGACGACTACGCGGACCGCGAGCCGGTGGGCAACGTATACGAGGCCCCCTTCGAGGAGGCCCCCGCGCCGGTCGACACCCCGGACCTGCGCCGGATCGTCACGGTCCACCCCTCGACCTACAACGAGGCGCGCGTGATCGGGGAGTCCTTCCGTGATGGTGTCCCCGTGATCGTCAACCTCACCAACATGAGCGAGTCCGACGCCCGCCGCATGGTCGACTTCGCCGCCGGACTAGTGTTCGGCCTGCACGGCGCAATCGAGCGGGTGACGCCCCGGGTGTTCCTGCTGACCCCTACCTCGGTTGCGATCGATGACGGCGAGGGCTCCGAGGACTCCCACGGCCGCTTCTTCAACCAGAGCTGAGCTGAGGGGCCGCGGTGCTGGCGCTCGTCTCGATTCTGCGGAGCCTGCTCAACCTGTACGTCCTGATCCTGCTGGTGAGGGTGGTGCTGGACTGGATCCAGCTGTTCGCCCGTAGCTGGCGTCCCACTGGCGTTGTGCTCGTGCTGGCCAACGTCGTGTACGGCTTAACGGATCCGCCGCTGCGGCAGATACGCCGCTTCATGCCGCTGGTGCGCATGGGCGCGGTCGGGATCGACCTCAGTTTCCTGGTCCTGTGGTTCGGCATCATCATCATCCAGCGCCTGCTCCTGCTGCTGGTATGACCCTGCCGAGCTGATGGGCCGCGGGACAACTTCATGGTGAAGTCGCGACGCATCGGGCGGCGTGGTGGTAGCGTGTAGCACGGTTTGTCGCGCTGAGCTGCTCGTGGAGTTGAGCGCGCGAACTGCCCCTACGGAGGCGGCCTGGCCTCGCTCCAGGTAATCCTGCCCGAACGACCAGCATCCACCGACGACGCCGAGGTGATCATCATGGCTCTGTTGACCGCAGACGACGTCCTCAATAAGAGGTTCCGAACCACCAGGTTCCGCGAGGGATATGAACAGCGCATGGTGGAAGAGTTCCTCGATGAGGTCATCGAGTCCATGCGCGGCCTCGAGGCGAAGCTGGAGTCGGTGAATGCCCGTGTGGCCCGGCTCGAGGCGGCGAACGCCCGTCTGAAGGGACTCGGGGGTGCGACGCCAAATGCGTGACATGCGCCTCCGAATGTGGCCTGAACCTGGAGTTCAGGTAATCTGTCATCATGAGTCGCCGGTCATCCGGTGCTCGTGGCATCTATCGTAACGACACCGAGGTGACGACTATGACCCTGCTAACCGCAGACGACGTGCTCAACAAGAAGTTCCAGGCAACCAAGTTCCGCGAGGGATACGAGCAGGACGAGGTCGACGAGTTCCTTGACGAGGTCGTCGAGGCGATGCGCCAGCTCGAGGCCGAGAACGCCGATCTGAAGGCGAAGCTCGAGGCCGCCAACGCGCGGGTGGCGGAACTGGGCGAGGGCGCTCAGGCCGCTCCGGTCGTGGCGCAGGAGACCACCGTGGTGGAGCCCGTTGCCAAGCAGGCCCCCGCCAAGCCTGCAGACGAGTCGCAGGGGCCGGCCGCCGCCTCCGGCATGCTCGAGCTGGCCCAGCGCCTGCACGACGAGCACGTCGCCAACGGTAAGGCCGAGGGTGAGCGCATCATCGCCGAGGCGCGCGCCACCGGCGAGCAGGTTGTCCGTGAGGCTGAGGACCAGCGCAACCGCACCCTGGCTCAGCTTGAGAAGGAGCGCTCCGGCCTGGAGCACAAGATCGACGAGCTGCGGCGCTTCGAGTCCGACTACCGCACCCGCCTCAAGAGCTACCTGCAGAACCTCCTCACCACTGTCGAGGACGGCAACGAGTCTGCCACGCCGAACCTGTGACGGCGTTCTGACGGAGGACAGGCGCGCAACGCCGGTCCGCCGTCGGGCGACCACCCGCCGGTCGGGGGCGGCGCACCTACCCGGGCGCCGCCCCCGACCCGTGTGTTCGGCGTCGGCCCGGAACCTGCACCGCTTGCGAGCCAACCGTGAAGGAATATGAACGACCTCATTGAACCCGTCACGCAGACACCGCCTGATCCGGGCGAAGCGACCGATGAGTCCTCGGCGGCGGCTTCAGGTCAGCGCCCCGGACGCCGTCTGGCGGTGCTATGGCTTCTGGCGTTGGTGGTGGTAGTAGTCGACCAGGCGACCAAGGCTTGGGCGGTGGCGACGCTTTCCGATGGGCGGCGCCTGCACCTGCTGGGCGACTGGCTGTCACTGGTGCTGGTGCGCAACCCCGGCGCCGCCTTCTCCTTCGCCACGGGCCAGACGTGGATATTCGCCCTCATCGCCATTGCGGTCACGGTCGTGGTGGTCCGTGTCTCGAGGCGCCTGGGCTCGAGTTGGTGGGCGGTTGCCCTCGGACTCGTGCTGGGAGGTGCGGTGGGTAACCTCATCGATCGGCTGGTGCGGGCTCCCGGCGTACTGCGCGGGCACGTAGTCGACTTCATCGACTACGGCGGCTGGTTCGTCGGCAACGTGGCCGACATCGCGATAGTTGCGGCCGCGGCTGTCATCATGGTGCTGTCCCTGCGTGGTTGGGAGATTGATGGCACACGCGTCGGCGAGAGCCGTGGCCGCCACTCGGAGAGCGAAGCATGAGTGTGCGCCTGCTTCCGGTACCGGATGGGCTCGTCGGACAGCGCGTCGACGCCGCACTCGCCCGCATGACCGGTCTGTCCCGTTCCAAGGTGGAGGGGCTGTGCGCCGCAGGCAGGATCCGTGTCGACGGCGCCTTGGCCGATAAGTCGCAGCGCCTGGAGGCGGGCGGCATGATCGAGGCGGATCTTCCCGACCCGCGGCCCGTCCAGCCCGCGCCGACACCGGTCGCGGGCCTGGGGATCCTGTACGAGGACGATGACATCGTGGTTGTGGACAAGCCGGCCGGCGTGGCCGCGCACCCCTCAGTCGGCTGGGAGGGGCCGGACGTGCTCGGCGCCCTGCGGGCCATGCAGGTACGCGTGGCGACCTCCGGAGCCGCCGAGCGTCAGGGGATCGTGTCGCGGCTGGACGTGGGCACCTCCGGCGTCATGATCGTCGCCAAGGGGGAGCGTGCCTACTCGGTGCTCAAGCGCGCCTTCCGCGAGCACACGGTGGACAAGGTCTACCACGCCCTGGTGCAGGGCCACCTGGACCCGTCGTCGGGCACGATCGACGCCCCCATCGGCCGTCATCCCGGCCGCGAGTGGAGGATGGCGGTGGTCGATGGCGGCCGCGAGTCCGTCACCCATTACGACGTGATCGAGGCCATGCCGCGAGCCAGCCTCGTCGAGGTACACCTGGAGACCGGCCGCACCCACCAGATCCGGGTACACATGGCGGCCGTGGGCCACCCCTGCGTGGGAGACACGACTTACGGGGCTGACCCCGCACTGACCGCCCAGAGCGGACTGAACCGCCAGTGGCTGCACGCCAGGGAGCTGACTGTTGCCCACCCCATCACCGGCCGGCGGCTGACCTTCCACAGCGACTACCCGGAGGACCTGACCCACGCCCTGGACTTCCTGCGCCTGCCCTGACCTCGCCGAGATCGGTAGTTGTTACGTACCGAGGTCGGTAGTTGTTACGTACCGAGGTCGGTAGTTGTTACGTACCGAGGTCGGTCGTTGTTACGTGCCGAGGTCGGTCGCAGGGGCCACGCGGGGAAGTACGCTGCCCGTACCCGCACCCCGGAGGTGAGCCGTGCCCCACGACCCCCGCCCGATTGGGCACCCGCCGCTGCGCATTGAGCCGCTGCTCGCCGTCGTCGAGCCGATACGCTTCTTCACCGCGCGGGGCGACGACGCCGATCCCGCCGTGGACTCGTTGCGCAGCGGCCTGGCGGACGTGCGCCTTGAGGTATTCGTAGGTGAGCAGGGTGTACCCCTGGCCCAGGAGATCGACGCCCGCGACTTCGAGGCGACCACGATCCACGTACTCGCCGCCGGTGCTGACGGCGTCCCGCTGGCGGCCGCCCGGCTGCTGATCGACTCCGCTCATCCCGGTCAGGTGCATCTGGGGCGATTGGCCGTGCGGCGAGCGGCCCGCGGCACCGGCCTGGGCGCGCGGATGGTGGCCGCTGTCGAGCAGGCCGCCCTCGACCACGCCGCCGTCGCGGCTTCGCCAGCGGCTTACGGCGAGTCTCAGGCCGGTTCAGGAGTGCCGCCAGACGGCGCGGCCGGAGCGGGGCCTGCCGCCGTCACCGTGGTGCTGTCGGCGCAGGAACAGGCCATGGGCTTCTATCAGCGCTGCGGCTACCGGGTGCTCACGGGCGAGCGCTACCTGGATGCAGGCATCTGGCATCAGGACATGGCCCGCACGCTCACACGCCGAAGTTGACCCGGGCCGCCTCTGGCCGCCGACGACGGGGAACGTCACAGGGAAGGCCAGCGGCTCGCGGCCCGGCGACATCAGTGGTTTCGCAGTCGACTGCGCAATACAGCCTGCCGTTGCTCGACCTCAACGTCCCTGGAGTGGATGCAGTCCTGGTGGGGATGGAACTGCGCGACTGAGCCGGACGCGCCCATTCGGCTCCTTGCACACGTGTTGCCGCGACCGATTCAGGTGATGTTTCCGGTTGTCGCGTGACTCGTCGTCGTAGCCGTAGCGGTGTGATGGGGGCGGGCGGCACACCCGTGGAGTGAACGCTAGGATGTGCCGCATGGTAGAGGCGAGCGCGGCACGGATGACAGGTGACCAGGCGGACGGCAAGGAGCCCTACGACGACTTCGTCCACCTGCACGTGCACACCGACTACTCCATGCTCGACGGCGCCGGCAAGATCAAGGACTACGTCGCCGAGGCCAAGCGGCTCGGCCAGCGCGCCCTGGCGATCACTGATCACGGCTACATGTTCGGCGCCTACGAGTTCTACGCGGCCGCCAAGCAGGCCGGCATCAAGCCCATCATCGGGGTGGAGGCCTACCTGACGCCGGGCACCTCCCGCTTCGACAAGACCCGGGTGTTCTGGGGGGACGAGTCCCAGCGCGCAGACGACGTCTCGGCCCGCGGCTCTTACACCCACATGACTCTGCTGTCCCACAATGACGAGGGCCTGCACAACTTGATGCGCCTGGACTCCTACGCCTCCCTGGAGGGGCAGTGGGGCAAGGCCCCACGCATGGACCGTGAGCTCATCTCCCGCTATGCCAAGGGCCTGATCTCCTCCACCGGGTGCCCCTCCAGTGAGGTGCAGACCCGTCTGCGCCTGGGCCAGTGGGACGAGGCGCTGCGCACTGCCGGCGAGTTGCAGGACATCTTCGGCAAGGACTACTTCTACGTAGAGCTCATGGACCACGGGCTGGAGATCGAGCGGCGCGTTACCAAGGACCTGCTGCGCCTGGCCAAGGCGATCGATGCGCCGCTGCTGGCCACCAACGACTCTCACTACGTGCGTCCGGAGGACCGCACCATCCAGGACGCGATGCTGTGCATCAACTCCGGATCCGTGCTTTCCGACCCCGACCGCTTCAAGTTCGACGGCGACACCTACTACCTGCGCCCCGGCCGCGAGATGCGCGCCCTGTTCAAGGAGATGCCTGAGGCCTGCGACAACACGCTGCTGGTGGCCGAGCAGTGCAATGTCAACTTCCAGACCGTTGACGAGGGCGCCTCCTTCATGCCGGTCTTCCCCGTGCCCGAGGGGGAGACCATGGAGTCCTGGTTCATAAGTGAGTGCTGGAAGGGCATGGACCGGCGCTTCCACGGCAATATCCCCGAGGAGTGCCGCAAGCAGGCCGAGTACGAGATTAGCGTCATCGTGCAGATGGGCTTCCCCGGCTACTTCCTGGTGGTGGCCGACTACATTAACTGGGCCAAGCGTCAGGGCATCCGCGTCGGACCGGGCCGTGGCTCCGGCGCCGGCTCCATGGTCGCCTACGCCATGGGCATCACCGAGCTGAACCCGCTCAATCACGGGCTGATCTTCGAGCGCTTCCTCAACCCCGAGCGCATCTCCATGCCGGATATCGATGTCGACTTCGACGAGCGTCGGCGCGACGAGGTCATCGAGTACGTCAAGCAGAAGTACGGCTCTGACCGTGTCAGCCAGGTGGTCACCTACGGCGTTATCAAGGCCAAGCAGGCGCTGAAGGACTCCTCCAGGGTCATGGGCTATCCGTACGCCGTTGGTGATCGGCTCACGAAGGCCATGCCGCCGACCATCATGGGCAAGGACATCACCATCAAGGGCATGTTCAACCCCGATGATCCGCGCTACGGGGAGGCACAGCAGTTCCGGGACCTGCATGCTGAGGATCCGGACGCGCAGAAGATCGTCGAACTGGCCGGCGGACTTGAGGGCATGACCCGCCAGTGGGGCGTGCACGCCTGCGCCGTGATCATGTCCAGCCACACCCTGACCGACATCATCCCCATGATGCAGCGGCTGCAGGACGGCGCCTTCATCACCCAGTTCGACTACCCGACTTGTGAGCACCTGGGTCTGCTGAAGATGGACTTCCTGGGGCTGCGCAACCTCACGGTCATCTCCGACGCCCTGGACAACATCGTCGCCAACGGCAAGGAGCCGCTGGACATCGACCACATTGAGCTGGATGACCGCGCCACCTATGAGCTGCTGGCCCGTGGAGACACCCTGGGCGTCTTCCAGCTGGACGGCGGCGGCATGCGCACTCTGCTGCGCCTGATGAAGCCGGACAACTTCGAGGACATCTCCGCCGTCGGCGCCCTGTACCGGCCGGGCCCCATGGGTGCGGAGTCCCACACCAACTACGCCCTGCGCAAGAACGGCCTGCAGGAGATCATCCCCATCCACCCCGAGCTCAAGGAGGCCCTGGAGCCGATTCTGGGGACGACCTACGGTCTGATCGTCTACCAGGAACAGGTCATGAAGATCGCGACCGACCTGGCGGGATTCTCCATGGGCAAGGCCGACGCACTGCGCAAGGCCATGGGTAAGAAGAAGATGGACATCCTGGAGAAGATGTTCGTCGAATTCGAGGCCGGCATGGTGGAGCGGGGATTCTCAAAGGAGTCCGTCAAGGCCCTGTGGGACGTGGTGGTCCCCTTCGCCAAGTACGCCTTCAACAAGGCGCACTCCGCCGCCTACGGCGTGGTGTCCTATTGGACCGCCTTCCTCAAGGCACACTATCCCACCGAGTATATGGCGGCCCTGCTGACCTCGCAGAAGGACAACAAGGACAAGCTGGGCGTGTACCTGGGCGAGTGCCGCCACATGGGTATCAAGGTGCTGGCGCCGGACGTCAACGCATCCCGGTCCCAGTTCTCCGCTGTCGGTGACGATATCCGCTTCGGCCTGGGGGCCATCCGGAACGTCGGCGCGAATGTGGTTGACGCCATCGTGCAGGCCCGCGAGCAGAAGGGGGACTTCACCAGCTTCGAGGACTTCCTCGACAAGGTCCCAGCGGTCGTATGCAATAAGCGCACCATCGACTCCCTGATCAAGGCCGGTGCCTTCGACAGCCTCGGCAAGTCTCGGCGTGCTCTGCAGGCCTGCCACGAGGACTTCGTCGATGAGATCATCGGTGTCAAGCGCAACGAGGCCGCCGGCCAGTTCGACCTGTTCGCCTCCATCATGGGGGATGGGGCCGCCGACGCCGCTGCCGGCTTCGGCTCCGGACCGGTGTTCTCCTCGGAGGTTCCCGATCTGCCCGAGTGGGACAAGAAGGAGAAACTGGCATACGAGCGCGACATGCTCGGGCTGTATGTCTCCGATCATCCGCTGCTCGGCCTGGAGAGCGCGCTGGCCAAGCTTGCCGATACCGAGATCTCCGACCTCATTGAGGACGACGACCGGCCCGACGGCGCCATGGTGACGATCGCCGGCCTGATCACCTCGTTGTCCCGCAAGACCACCAAGCAGGGCAACCTTTGGGCGATCGCCCAGATCGAGGACCTGGGCGGCGGCATTGAGGCGTTGTTCTTCCCCTCCACCTACCAGACGGTCTCCACCATGCTGGCTCCGGACACGGTGGTGACTCTGCGGGGTCGACTGAACCGCCGTGACGGCCAGGTCGCGCTGTACGTGCAGGAGATGACGGTGCCGGATGTCTCCAGCGCCTCGCATGAGGCGGTCACGATCACGCTGCCTACCAACCGCTGCACCGGCCCGCTGGTGGAGCAGTTCAAGACGGTGCTGGAGAAGCACCCCGGTATGTCCACTGTCCGGCTGACGCTGACCAGTCCCGGCCGGGAGGTGCGCACGCAACTGGACAATTCCCTGCGCGTCGAGGCCTCGGCGGCCTTCTATTCCGACATCAAGGCGCTGTTGGGGCCCGGCTGCCTGAAGCGCTGACTGCCGGAGGGCGGCTCAGGGCGCCGCGGTCACGACGGCGTCGGCGTGCCGGGGCCCCGGTACCGCGTGCCCTGGGCGTGACGGCGGCCTGCTGCGACTCTTTGCGCCCTAATTCGAGTCTTTGCGGGCTCTTCCTTCTTGGGGGTGTGGCTGGGGCGTGTTCTGGTTGGCCCGCGCGCAGCTTCCCGCGCCCGAGGGAGGCCTACCCCGCCCGCGCTCGCGGGAGGCCTGTCGCCTGGTTGCCCCGGGCGGCCGCGCCCTCAAGCGCGAAGCGCTGGCAAGCGCTGGTTTACGACCCCGGGGCGCGGTTTACGACCCCGGGGTGGTCGTGAATCGCACCCCAAGGTCGGTAATCGACATGACGGCTGTCTACCCAGCACTCCACACGGCGTTCCCGCGGTGTTGGGGGCCTGGTTGCCAGCAGTCGAAGGGAGCGGGCGGGTATTGCGCTGCCCTGGTTGGACCTCTCACGCCTCGTTGGACCGCTCACGCCCCGTTGGACCGCTGTAACCGGCGGCTACGGCGGTCCATCGGGGGGACAGGGGTCCAACTGGCAGGCTGGAGGGCCACGCACACAGACACCCAAGCGCTCACATAACCGGACCTGGCCTGCGGCGGTCGCGAGCAGTGGGTTCGGTGGGCTGTTGATGGAACGCCCGTGGGGTGTCGTGAGTGCTCCCTGTGGACGCCGGTGAGATCACACGGTCGTGTCGCCCGGTGCGGGCTACTGCCCTACTGCGACCTCTTGCACCCAGGTGTGCGGCTACTTGCCATACACCAG
Organism: Actinomyces procaprae; assembly: GCF_004798665.1. NCBI lineage: Bacteria > Bacillati > Actinomycetota > Actinomycetes > Actinomycetales > Actinomycetaceae > Actinomyces > Actinomyces procaprae. The sequence continues at coordinate 2,081,603 of NZ_CP039292.1, read as the reverse complement.
GGTGCAAAAGCTCATACCAGATGCCGTACGCAGGCGGGTTATGGGGCGGGCGGCTCAGGGCGCCTCGGTCACTACGGCGCCGGCCGCACCCGTCGGCAGGTCCACGACGACGACGTCGCCGTCGGCCAGGCGGTGCCCGCGCCGGGTCTCGACCTCGCCGTTAACCGTGACGTCGCCGGACTGGATGGCGATGCGGGCGTCGGCTCCGTCCTCCACCAGGCCCGCGAGCTTGAGGAACTGCCCGAGCTCCTGACTCGTGCCACTTTTGGTGACGGTGCGTCATGATCGGGGTTTTTCGTTGGTGTGGTGTGGTTGGGTTGGTGGTCGTGGGGCACTAATCCGGTGGCGGTAGAGTGATGGTGTGTGAGCCCGTATGTTCGTAAGGTGCGTACCGCGTCGGGGGCTACGGCTGTGCAGATCGTGGCTAAGGAGCACGGTGTGCGCCGGGTTGTGGAGCACCTGGGCTCGGCCCACGATGAGGCGGAGCTGGCGGCCCTGGTTCAGGCTGGGCGGGAGAAGATCACCGCCGGGTCGGGCCAGAGGGCTCTTGATCTTGAGTCCTTGGTCGCTGATTCTGCCCGGGTGGTGGCTCCGGCGGTGGTTGAGTCCAAGCGGTCGGCTCTGCTGTGGGATGTCCTGTCGGGGGCGTATGAGGTCCTGGGGCTGGATGAAGCGGTGGGTGGGGATGAGGGGTTCAGGCAGATGGTGCTGGCCCGTCTGGTCGAGCCCACCAGTAAGGAGCAGGTGCCCCGGGTGATCTCCGGGCTGGGTGTCCAGCCGGCCTCCAGGAGGACACTGTTCCGCTCGCTGGCCCGCTGCGCGGGCCGCCAGTGGCGAGAGCGGATTGCGGACGCTTGCCTGTCCCACGTCACCGGCCGCGGCGACCTGTCTTTGTGTTTGTATGACGTGACGACCCTGTACTTCGAGGCGGAGAAGGAGGACGACCTGCGGCGGGTGGGTTACTCCAAGGAACGCAGGGTGGACCCGCAGGTCATCGTGGGGCTGCTGGTGGACCGGAAGGGCTTCCCACTACGTGTCGGCTGCTGGGAGGGCAGCAAGGCCGAGACCAGCACGCTGATCCCCATGGTCGAGGAGTTCCGGAAGGCATCCGGGATTGAGCACCTGGTCGTGGTGGCTGACGCCGGCATGCTCTCCGCGGCCAACCTCGAAGCACTCGATCAGGCCGGGTTGGGGTTCATCGTCGGGTCCCGCATGACCAAGGCGCCGGCGGACCTGGACGCCCACTTCGCCTGGCGCGGGGACGCGTTCACCGACGGGCAGGTGATCGACACCATCACCCCACGTAAAGGCTCCACCGACCGGGAACGCGACCAGAACGTCCGCGATGAGCCCGTCTGGAGCGCAGCGGGGTTCCCGGGCTCGTGGCGGGCGATCTGGGCTTACAGCGCCAGGCGGTTCGCCAGGGACAACAAGACCCTGACCGCGCAGGAGAACCGGGCGCGGGCGGTGGTCGCCGGGGAGCGGCGCCCCAAGGGAATCCGCTTCGTCACCACCCGCAAGGGCGACCAGGTCCTGGATGAGAAGGCTCTAGCCAGAGCACGCCGCTTGGCGGGGCTCAAGGGCTACGTCAGCAATATCCCCGCCACCGTGATGCCCGCCAGTGAGGTGATCGCCTCCTACCACGAGCTGTGGCACGTGGAGCAGTCATTCCGCATGAGCAAGCACGACCTGCGGGCCAGGCCCGTCTTCCACCACACCCACGACGCCATCCAGGCCCACCTGACCGTGGTGATGGCATCCCTGGCCGTCGCCCGCCACCTACAACAAGCCACCGGTGTGAGCATCAAGCGGCTCGTCCGCGAACTGCGGCCGCTCCAGGAAGTCACCATCACCATCAACGGCCACCACATCATCGCCCAGCCCCAGACCACCCAGACCGCACAGCAAATCCTCAACAACCTGAACGCCGCAGGGCACTAAACTGGCACGACTCAGGGTTTACGACCCCGGGGCGCGGTTTACGACCCCGGGGTGGTCGTGAATCGCACCCCAAGGTCGGTAATCGACATGACGGCTGTCTACCCAGCACTCCACACGGCGTTCCCGCGGTGTTGGGGGCCTGGTTGCCAGCAGTCGAAGGGAGCGGGCGGGTATTGCGCTGCCCTGGTTGGACCTCTCACGCCTCGTTGGACCGCTCACGCCCCGTTGGACCGCTGTAACCGGCGGCTACGGCGGTCCATCGGGGGGACAGGGGTCCAACTGGCAGGCTGGAGGGCCACGCACACAGACACCCAAGCGCTCACATAACCGGACCTGGCCTGCGGCGGTCGCGAGCAGTGGGTTCGGTGGGCTGTTGATGGAACGCCCGTGGGGTGTCGTGAGTGCTCCCTGTGGACGCCGGTGAGATCACACGGTCGTGTCGCCCGGTGCGGGCTACTGCCCTACTGCGACCTCTTGCACCCAGGTGTGCGGCTACTTGCCATACACCAGGGTGCAAAAGCTCATACCAGATGCCGTACGCAGGCGGGTTATGGGGCGGGCGGCTCAGGGCGCCTCGGTCACTACGGCGCCGGCCGCACCCGTCGGCAGGTCCACGACGACGACGTCGCCGTCGGCCAGGCGGTGCCCGCGCCGGGTCTCGACCTCGCCGTTAACCGTGACGTCGCCGGACTGGATGGCGATGCGGGCGTCGGCTCCGTCCTCCACCAGGCCCGCGAGCTTGAGGAACTGCCCGAGCTTGATCGCGCCGGAGACGGAAACGGAGGGGTACGTGGAAGCGGCCATAGGCCAATCATGACAGGGTCTGCGTACTGTCCGCAGCGCAGTTCCCGGCCTCCGCACGCGCCTGCATCAGGATCTGGGAGGATGAACGGGTGTCATCGTCCGCGTCTGGGGCATCGCCCGAGCCCGAGCCGCCTATGGGAGGCGAACTTGCGCTGACCGTGGGGGAGCGCTACCCGGTGGGCGAGCGCAGGTACACGCTGACGCCGCGGCTGGCCGAAGCCGTGGCGCGTGCCCGCTCGGTACTCATCGAGGTCGCCACGCATAGGGAGGTCATCACCTACGGCGAACTCAGCGAGGCGATCGGCGGCGTCGTTCTGGCTCGCCACATGGGTCCGCTGCTGCACATGCTCGGACACGACTGCGCCGAGCGCGGCGAGCCGAGCCTGCCGGCGTTGGTGATCAACCAGGCCAAGGGTGAGGTCGGTACCGACGACGACGCCTGGGCACCACCCGAGCGCGGTGCCTGCTGGGATCGCTGGTCTCGGGGATGACGGCTGGTGACGGGGCCGGGACGTGCCGGCTGACCCGCCGTCGTCCGGGAGACGTCGACTAGAACACCTCGGTGGCAGTGCGCTCCAGTGGCAGGGCGGCGACGAAGCGCTCGAGATAGCGGTCGTACTCGGCGACCTCCGCGGCGGTGGGCGTGATCGTAGTGACTGTCAGATCGGCGAAGATGCGTTCGTCCAGGTAGTCCTCCAGGGGCAGGTCGTCTCCCCACAGCAGGAAGCCGGCCAACAGGGCCATGCCCCAGGCGCCTCCCTCCGCGGCTGCCTGACCGACCGACACGGGGGTGTCGAAGGCGGCCGCCAGGACCCGCTGCGGGATCTCGGGCGTCTTGAAGATGCCTCCGTGGGCGAACATGGAGTCGATCGGCGCGTCGGCGTTCTGCTTGAGGATCTTCAACCCGTAGGCCATGGAGGCGAAGGCGGCAAACAGGTGTGAGCGCATCAGGCCGGCCAGGGTGAACCGGGTGCCGGGCCGGCGGAGCGTGAGCGGGCGCCCCTGAGGCAGGGAGACGATGGCGTCTCCGGAAAGGAAGTTGTAGGACAGCACCCCGGCGTCGTCCATATTGCCCTCGGCGGCGGAGCCCAGGAGGACGTCGAACAGCGTGCCCCGCTGGATGGGATGGCCGATGGCGTCGGCGAACTGGGAGAAGACCTCCACCCACGCGTTCAGGTCGGAGGTGCAGTTGTTGGCGTGTGCCATGGCCACCGGTGCGCCGGACGGGGTGGCGACCAGGTCGATCTGCTCCACCAGGCTGCGCAGCGGCTGCTCCAGCACGATCATGGCGAAGGCGCTGGTGCCCGCGGAGACGTTGCCCGTACGTGGGCGCACCGAGTTGGTTGCGACCATGCCGGTGCCGGCGTCGCCCTCCGGCGGGCACAGCTTCGCCCCGGGCCGGAGCGTCCCGGTGGGATCGAGCAGGCGGGCCCCTGCGGAGGTAAGCCGGCCTGCGTCCTGCCCGGCCAGAGCGATCTCCGGCAGGATGTCGGCCAGCTGCCACGGCATGTCGACCAGCTGGTCGAAGGCGTCGAGCATGCCGACGTCGAAGGAGCGTCCGTCCGGGCCGATGGGGAACACGCCGGAGGCCTCTCCCGCGCCGAGGATGTGGCGGCCGGTGAGCCGGTAGTGGATGTAGCCGGCCAGCGTGGTCAGGTGGGCGATGCGGGTCACGTGCTCCTCGCCGTGGGTGATGGCGTGGTGCAGGTGCGCGATCGACCAGCGCTGCGGGATGTTCAGCCCGAACAGCTCCGACAGGGTGTGGGAGGAGTCCTGGGTGAAGGTGTTGCGCCAGGTCCGGAAGGCCGCCAGTGGCTCTCCGTCGGCGTCCAGGGGGAGGTAGCCGTGCATCATCCCGGAGATGCCGATTGCCCCCACCTCGGACAGCGGTGTGCCGTAGTGCTCCCGGTAGCGGTCGGCCAGGTCGGCGTAGGCGGCCTGCATCCCGGCGACGACGGCGCCCATCGAGTAGGTCCACACGCCGTCGACCAGCTCGTTCTCCCAGGTGAAGCCGCCGTCGGCCAGCACGGTGCCGGTGGCGTCGATGAGTACCGCTTTGATGCGGGTCGAGCCGAACTCGACGCCGAGGGCGGTGCCGGCCGAATCGGTGTCTGCGGGGGTGGTTGCTGAGGTCATGCGGAGCTCCGTTGCTGATTGGTGTGTTGCTGCCTTCCGGCCGGGTGCGACGTCGCGCCCGGCCGGGCCCATGGGCGCCATGCTAGTGGGACCGGCCACGGATTGTGAACGTTCACTGCGGGAGGTGTCGGCGCGCTCGGTGGAAGCCGCCCGGCGGACGCCGGTGGGCGGCTCGGCGGCAATGTCGTGTCCCGCTCGCGTGGGTCGGCGACTCCCGGCACTCGCCGAGTCTCCGGTAAGCCCGCCGAATTCGTGTCGTACCAACTGGATATCTTCCGCATATGACCGATCCCACTTCCGATCCACGCCCAGCCGATCCGCAGTCCGCCGATGGGCGTGCCGAACCGTCCGCCGGCGACGGCATGACGTCCCGCTCCATGCCGGGCGTGCCCTACCTGTTCGATACCGGGCTGGTCCTGCCGACGGCGCTGGTAACCCGGGCCGGTCCGCACACCGCCTTCGTGCATGTCTTTCCCCTCGACGCGACGGCACAGGTGGCCGCAACCGCGCGGCGGGCCGGGTTTCGCCTGAATCGGGCTACACCCGAAGCCGACTGGCTGCTCCTGGCCGACGTCGACGGCCTGACGGACACGCGCCTGGCGGCACTCGCGGACGCCCTCAACGCCGCAGGATTGCGCGCCTTCGCCTACGCGGGCACCGGGCCGCCCGAGCCACGTGCGGGCGAGCGCGGTCGGCCGCGTCGCCTCGGCACACGACGGCCGGAGGCGGCGGACGGCACCGTGTTCGTGGAGGTGAGGTTGCACGATCCGCTGTTCGGCAACGGTCCCGAGGCGCCTCCATCTGCGCAGACGTTCGTATACGGCCCTTCCGCGGATCTGGAACTGTTCCAGGAGGCGGCCGCGGAGCGCTTCGTCATTGAGCCGGTGCCCGAGATCGGGGGAGTGGCAGCGCTGTGGATCGACCATGCGGAGGTGGCGGCGGGGCTGACCAGCATCGAGGTCCTGGTGGAGGAACTCGACGCCGCCCTGCGGGAGTGCGGCCTGCAGGGGCCCGTGCACATCGTCGATCGGCGGGATGCGCCGACTGGGGGCGGAGCCGGTTAAGGGGCTCTTCCGGTTTGGGGGTGTGGTGGTTGTCTGGGGCGGCGGCAGGAGTGCTGCCGATGTCCTGGGACATGGCATGGGGTGGGGTGGGGTGTCTGGTGCGCCGGTTGGGCGTTAACAACGCTACTTAACGCTCTGCTGTATACCTCTGGGGCCTTCAGCAGACGGTTAACTGGCGTTGTTAACGCCGAAGTGGCGTTGCAGACGGCGAAGTGGCGTAGCAGACGGTCCCGGTCCCGGGCGCCGGAGCCGTCGGCAGCCAAGCGCAGCCAGGCCTGGCGTTCTGGCGCGGCGAGTCGGCGCCGTGGAGGTTCAACCCACGTCCTCGAGCACTCCGCCCGGCCGGCGGCGCGGACGCCCGTACCGGGCCGACGACGCCCGCGCCGACCCGAGCACGCCCGCGTCGGCCCGAGGACGTCCTCGGCGCCCCGAGCACGCCCGCGCCGGCCCGAAAACGTCCTTGTGCGCCCGACAACGACCTGCGCCGGTCGAGCACGTCCTCGTAAGCCCGAAACCCTCCCGAACGTGGAGGGTTTGGGGATGACGAGGACGTTCTCGACAAACCAGCACCCACCGAGCACGACCACGCCGGCCCGAACACGACCCCGCCGGCCCGACATCGACCTCATCCGCCCCCGAGAACGTCCCCGAGAACGTCCCCGCCAGGCCCACACCGACCTCACCACCCCAACCACGACCACCGCGAACACCGCAACCCGGACCAAAGCCACCACGCCCCAACCACCACACCCTCAAACCGGAAGAGCCTGATAAGGGCCGGCCTCTCGGCAGCACCTGGATCCTGCCACCAAACTGGTATCATTCTTGAGTGGCTATGACTCTGCGGCTGAACGAGCGCCAGGATCGACTTCTCAGAGAGTTGGCCGCGGCGCAGAACATCTCTAAGCAGGAGGCCGCTGCGCGCGCGATTGTGGAGACGGCTGAGCGCCACCTGCATCAGGAACGGCTGGCCGAGCTTTCCGAGCAGACTCGGACCCGTTACGCCGATCTCCTGCGGAGGCTCGGTGAGTGAGGGTACGTTTCCTCGATTTGGAAGACCTACTTGCACTAGCAGCCGACCTCGGCGTGCGGGAGGTACGGGATCTGGGTTTGTTGGCCGCCGCAGCGCAGCGGCCAACGACCACTCTTTACGGACACGACGCATACCCGACTTTGGCGGCGAAGGCGGCTGTCCTCCTGGAATCGGTTGTTCGTAACCACGCGTTGGTCGATGGGAATAAACGGCTCGGGTGGCTCTGCACGGTCGTTTTCCTGGGACTCAACGGCGTGGAACTGGACGTCGATGACGACGAGGCCTATGACCGCGTGGTGGAGGTTGCTGCGGGGCGAGTCGAGTGGCAGCGGATAGCGAGCTGGCTGAATGCAAATGGAGTGCCTTAACGGTTCAGCCCGGCCGTGGCGGTGGCCCGGGCCAGGGCACGCAGGTCGGCGGCCGTGCGGTCGGTGCCGTCACTGCGACGCGGCAGGCCGTGCACGGCCGCGACCCACTGCGGGTCAAGCGCGCTGACACCCAGGTAGCTGCCCGCGATCGCACCGGTTATGGCCCCGACCGTGTCCTTGTCCTGGCTGGCCTGTACCGCCCGGTCCAACAGCAGATTCATCCAGACGCGCGCCACCTCCCCGCGGTCACCGCTCATGGCCGCCGCGGAGCGGTGGCCGGCGCGGTTGGCGAAGATGAAGGCGAGTGTCGCGTGTCCGAGTGCGTGCACCGCGAAGCCGTCGCCGGCCGGCGGGGTCTGGTAATGGTCCGCGTCCAGAATCCCGCCGTCGAACAGGTCATGCCAGTACTTGCGGCGCTCGGCGGGAATCAGGTCCAGGGCCGCCAAGGCGTTGGCCCCGAAATACGGCATCCCCTGCCAGGCCGGCGCCATCACGTTGGCACGGATCATCTCGGCCTGAATCACGCAGGCGTCCCCGGCCAGGGGATCGGCGTGCGTCAGCTCGGCGACCGCTCGGGCGGCGGTGGCCGTCGCACTGCGGTCGCCCAGGCGGGTCAGGCCCACGACCCCGTTGCGCATCAGAGCACCATTGCCCGCCGTCCGGCCGGTGCGCGCATGCAGGTCCGCGGCGGCCGCCCGCATCCGGGCGGCGATTCCCGGCGCAGCAGCGGTGTCGGCGACGGCGTCGATCACCGCGCGGGTCTGCGCTCCCACGTCGGTGGCGCCGTCAACGGTCACCCAGCGGCACCAGCCGCGCGCAATCTCATCTAGGGCCGCGTCCTCGGTCAGGTCCGCGCCCGTGGCCGTAATCTCGGCGATGTACAGGGACATCTGAGTGTCGTCGCTCCACTCGCCCGGTGCATAGTCGCCGAAGCCGCCGCCGAGCAACTGCGGGGGACCCTCCAGGGGCACCTCGCCCGGTTCGTAGGGCACCCCCATGACATCGCCGACCGCCTGCGCCAGCAGCACGCCCTCAATGCGGTCCAGTTGGGAGTCGGTCAGGGCGCCCGCGGAAGCGGAGTTCGGGTTGGCGAGTCTCATGAGGGCAGCGTAGGGGTGCAACCCCGGCGCCGCCGTGCGATGCTTGTCTCGGCGTCCGTGCGTCGTATCGCCCGAAGAAGGAGCTTCCGTGACCACCCCATCGAACGGCTCGAGTCCTGACTCCCCACTCGACGTCCCCGTCGACGCCGAGCCCGCCGTCACGCTCTACCCGCAGGACGACGGCCCCACCCTGGGGGTCACCTCAGCCCCCGTGATCGAGGTCGACGGCCGCCTGTTCAAGGACCTGGCCCGCACCGGGACGCTGCTGCCCTACGAGGACTGGCGGCTGCCCGCCGCCGCGCGCGCCGCCGACCTCGCCTCCCGGATGAGCCTGGAGGCGATCGCCGGGCTCATGCTCTACTCGCCCCACCAGCCGGTCCCCAACCCCGGCGTCGGCCCCTTCGCCGGCACCTACGGCGGCCGCCCCTACCCGGAGGCCGGCGTACCCGCCTGGGCACTGACCGACCAGCAGCGCGCCATGCTCACCGCTGACCACGTCCGTCACGTGCTCGTCTTCACCCTCCAGGATGCGGATACCGCCGCCCGCTGGAACAACGCCATGCAGGCGCTCGCGGAGTCCGAACCGCTGGGCATCCCGGTGAACACCTCAACCGACCCGCGCAACGGTGCCGCGGAGGCCTCAGGCGCCGAGTTCGCCACCTCCGCCGCCGATGTGTCCCGCTGGCCGGAGGGATTGGGCATGGCCGCCCTGTTCGAGCCCGACCGGGTGGCCGAGTACGCCGCCATCATCTCCCGCGAGTACCGGGCCCTGGGCATCACGACAGCACTCGGCCCCCAGATCGACATCGCCACCGACCCCCGCTGGATGCGGCTGCAGGACACCTGGGGGCCGCACTCCGGCCTGGTGGCCGACTACACCCGCGCCTACTGCGACGGCATGCAGACCACTCCCGACGGCACCGGCGCCGCCTTCGGCCTGACTCCGGGCCACGCCGACCTGCCGCCGACGGCCGTCTCCTACACCGACCCCGGCTGGGGCGGCGCGTCCGTGTCCGCAATGGTTAAGCACTGGCCCGGCGGCGGCACCGGCGAGGGCGGCCGCGACGCCCACTACGGCTTCGGCAAGTTCGCCGTCTACCCCGGCGGCAACGAGTCCGAACACCTGCGCTCCTTCGACGCCGCCTTCCACCTGGACGGCCCCACCGGATCGGCAGGCGCCGTCATGCCCTATTACACGATCTCCTGGCATTACCACACCCCCGACGGGAAGGTGCTCAACGGCGAAGGCGCTTTGACGCCGCCGCGCGCCAACGCCTACAACCGCGCCATCGTCCACGACCTGCTGCGCGAGCGCTACGGCTTCGACGGCGTGGTGTGCACCGACTGGGGCATCACCGCCGACCCGGACCCGGAGATCAACCACTTCGGTCAGCGCTGCTACGGCGTGGAGGACCTGGATGTAGCGGATCGTCACCTACTGGCCATCGACAACGGCGTGGACCAGTTCGGTGGCAACAGTGAGGCCGCCCCGATCATCGAGGCCTACCGCCGTATCGTCGCCCGCGACGGCGAGGCCACGGCCCGCGCCCGCTTCGAGGCCTCCGCCACCCGGCTGCTGCGGGTGTTCTTCCGTGCGGGCCTGTTCGAGAACCCCTATCTGGATCCGGAGGCCTCGGCCGCCATCGTCGGCTGCGAGCCCTTCACCGCCGCCGCCCGCGCCGCCCAGCGCGACAGCCTGGTGCTGCTCAAGAATCGGCGCGCCGTGGCCGTTGCCGACGACGCCGCAGGCGGCGGCGCGCCAGTGCTGCCGCTGGGCGCCGGCGTGCACCGCGTGTGGGTGCCCACGCGCCACTTGGAGTCCCAGCCCGGTTTCATGCGGGGCGGCGAGCCCGCCCGCGACATAGACCCCTTCGAGGCCACCGCCTGCCCGTATGAGCGCGTCACCGACCCGCAGGACGCCGACGCCGCCGTGGTGTTCATCGAGTCTCCCCTGTCGGATCCCTACTCGACGGCGGACCGTGACGCCGGCGGCAACGGGTACCTGCCGCTCACACTCCAGTACCGTCCGTACACGGCCGCCGCCGCCCGCGCCCGCTCGCTGGCCGCCGGAGACTTCCGGGAGCCCGGTGACCGCGGCTACCACGGCAAGACCAACCGGGCCGCCAATGAAAGCGACTTGGACGCGGTCATCCGTGCGCGCGAGCTGATGGGTGACCGGCCCGTGGTAGTGGTGGTGCGCATGCACAACCCGGTTGTGCCCGCCGAGTTCGAGCCCCACGCCGACGCGATCGTGGTCGACTTCGGAGTGCAGCAGGAGGCCGTGTGGCAGCTGCTTGCCGGGGTGTTCGAGCCCAGCGGCCTGCTGCCGATCACGCTGCCCGCCTCCATGGAGGCGGTGGAGCGGCACTGCGAGGACCTACCCTTCGACTACGCGGCCTACACCGACGCCGTCGGGCATGCCTACGCATTCGGATACGGCCTGGACTGGGCGGGGCCGATTGCGGATGCGCGCACCCGCCGCTACCGGAGCCGGTAGGCTCGCCCCATGCTCCTCAACCGCATCGACCTGCGCGAAGCCACTCTGACTCCTCGGGAACTGGCGGCGGCTCTGCCGCGGGCCGACCAGGACGTCGCCGCGGCCCTGGAGGCCGTCTCCGGGACCATCGCCGACGTGCGGGACCGTGGGGCCGCGGCCCTGCGCGATGCCGCCGAGCGCTTCGACCACGTGCGCCCGCGGCACCTGCGCGTGCCCGCAGCGGCCCTGCAGGCGGCCCTGGAGGAGCTGGACCCCGCGGTCCGTGAGGCGTTGGAGCTGTCCATCGCCCACAACCGCGCCGGGCACACCGCCCAGCTGCCAGTCGAGCGGGACACCGAGATCATTCCCGGCGGTCACGTGTTCCAGCGCTGGATCCCCGTGCGCCGCGTGGGCCTGTACGCGCCCGGCGGCCTGGCCGTCTACCCCAGCTCCGTGGTGATGAATGCCGTAGCCGCCCAGGTGGCCGGCGTGGAGCAGATCGCCCTGGCGTCCCCGCCCCAGGCGGAGTTCGACGGGCTGCCTCACCCCACGGTGCTGGCGGCCTGCGCCCTGCTGGGAATCACCGAGGTATATGCGGTCGGCGGCGCCCAGGCGATCGCCATGTTCGCCTACGGCGCGGAGGCTGCCGACGACGTCGACCGCGCCGACTCCCTGGCCGGCGGAGGTGACGGACGCACCCTTTGCGAACCGGTGGACGTCGTCGCCGGACCCGGCAACGTGTATGTCGCCGCCGCCAAGCGCGCCGTGCGCGGAGCCGTCGGGATTGACGCCGAGGCGGGGCCGACGGAGATCGCCATCATTGCCGACGCGAGCGCGAACCCCGAGTATGTGGCCGCCGATCTGCTCTCGCAGGCCGAGCACGACCCCAACGCCGGATCCGTCCTAGTGACCGACTCGCTGCGCCTGGCCGACGCCGTGGATACCGCCTTGGCCCGCCGCCTGGAGGCCACTCGCCACCGCGAGCGCGCCCGCACGGCGCTACAGGGTGCTCAGTCCGCGATCGTGCTGGTGCGCGACCTGGAGCAGGCGGTGTCGGTCGCGGATGCATACGCCGCTGAGCACCTGGAGGTACAGACCGTCGACGCCGCCGCGGTCGCGCGCCGCATCCGCAACGCCGGCGCGATCTTCGTGGGCCCGTACTCCCCGGTGCCCCTGGGTGACTACCTGGCCGGATCCAACCACGTGCTGCCCACCGGAGGCACGGCCCGCTTCGCGGCGGGGCTGAACGTCATGGCCTACCTCAAACCCGTGCAGGTCATTGAGTACGACGCCGGTGCGCTGGAGGCGATGACTGCGCCCCTGACGGCACTGGCCCAGTCCGAGAGCCTGCCGGCTCACGGCGAGGCGGCTCGCGCCCGGCGCAGCTGAGCCGCTCGGACGGGGGCCCGCCGTCGTGATGCGACGGCGGGCCCCCGTCCGACCATTCGTACATGCATCTGCGCCTAAGCCCGCGTCCGATGGGCATGCCAGCGCAGCTTTAAATGCAGGGTTCCCGCAACTAGTAAAACACTAGGTATGGGATAGCCAGGAGTAAATTGGCGTCGCATTGATTAGCCTTGATGTCGTGATTAACGCGATGGCGTTTCTGGTTGAACTGTGCTAACTTATTTGCGGGCGCAGCCCTGCGGTTCGAACGGGGTCCCCTGGTCCTGTTTGGTGCGCTCATTTCCTTGTCCCTGTTTTTGGCGAGTTGTCATGTATAATCCAATGCTCCCGGCCGGGTTCGACTTTGTCGACCCGGGCCTCCATCCGGTCGAACTTCACGGGCTAGAATTGCTGGCTCGTCTATTGCTTGACCTGGCGGGACTCAGTTTCCTGCTGATACTCCTTGTCTTTGCGGTACTCAACGCCTACGGTGCGGCCTGCTCGCTGCGCGGCGACGTCGGCGCCACGGGGCGCGGGCCCACCGCCGCCACTCTGATGGGGCTCGCGCCCGGCCCGACCGACGACGCGGTGAGGAATCCGGTCCCATGACTAGCGCAGCAACCATTCCGGTCCTCACCCGGCCGGGTTCGTCAGTGGTACTGGACACAATCGGCTCGGCAGCCGCCTTCGCCATGGTGGTCGTGGCGCTGTGCTACCTCGGCCTGCTTGCCGGCGCCGCCTACAGCCTGCATCGTCGGAGCATGCGCCCGCCGGCTGCGAGCGGGACACACTCGGATGCCGCCCGAGCACCACTTCGAATCGTGGTGCTGATGCCGTGCCTGAACGAGGAGGCCGTCATCGGCCCCTCTGTGCGGCGGCTCCTGGCCGATCCCAGTCCCGAGCTGGAGGTGATGGTCATCGACGACGGCTCGGAGGATCTCACAAGCGAGATCGTTCGTGGGATTGACGACCCCCGCGTCGGCCTGCTGCGACGTGATCCTCCCAACGCCCGGCAGGGAAAGGGGGAGGCGCTGAACCAGGCCGTCGAGGCGGTTCGCGAACGATACCGGGGTACGGACCCCGAGCAGGTGATCGTGGGCGTGGTCGATGCCGACGGACACCTTGACCCCACTGCCTGGCAGGTTCTGCGGGAGGCATTCGCCGCTAGCACAATCGGTGCGGTTCAGCTCGGAGTGCGGATCTCCAACCGGAACGCCTCCCTGCTGGCCCGAATGCAGGACCTCGAATTCGTCACCTTCACCTCGGTGTTCCAGCAGGGCCGCCGACGCCTGCGGAGCGTGGGCATGGGCGGCAATGCGCAGTTCGTGCGCCTGTCTGCGCTGGATGCCCTGGGGCCCAGGCCCTGGACCCGTTCCCTGACGGAGGACTTCGATCTGGGCATCCGGCTCAACGGCACCCAGTGGGTCAACGACTACCGGGGCGAGGCCGCGGTGCACCAGGAGGGGGTGACCTCCCTGCGCCGCCTCGTGCGCCAACGCACACGCTGGTTCCAGGGCAACCTGCAGGCGCGGAACCTGCTCGGCTTCGTCGCCCGCAACCTGCACGGCACTGCCCGGGCGGACACCCTGTGGCAGGTCCTCAGCCCCTACATGCTGCTCGCCGGATCCCTGCTGCCCGTCTCCTTCCTGCTGATTCTGTGCGCCCGCGTCATCGCCGCAGCGGCCGGTGTGCCCCAGTCATGGGCCTGGGCGCCGCCCGCCTACCTACTCGCATTCGGACCTTCCTACCTGTATGCCCTGGTTTACTGGCGCCAGGTCAGGCGGGAGGGAGCCGGCCTGGTCCGCTGCATCGCGTGGTGCCATGTGTTCGTGTTCTACGGCCTGCTGTCCGGCGTCTTCGGATGGCGAGCACTGGCGCGCGAGCTGATCGGCCGCTCCGGGTGGGCCAAGACCGCCCGCGAGGCCGTCCGCGCCCCCGAGGCCCTCATGCCCGACGCCCGCCCGAGTGAGGGGTGACCATGCCCGGCAGACCTATTCATCTTCCGCGGCCGAAGAAGCTGCCCGTAGTCCTGTTGGCGATCACGGTCGCCCTGCTGCCGACCGCGGGCTCCTCAGCGGAGGACGGCGGCATGAACTGCTCCGACTGGCGCCTGGTGTTCAACGGGTACGGCACGGCCGTGTGCAACGCCCGTACGGTCACGCTCAGCCCCGCGGTTGCCAACCGCGCCGCCGAGACGCACGCCGCCCTGGCGACGTCGCGAACCGTCTCGGTGGAGGAGGGGCGAGTCACAGTCGCGCGGGCCACCGTCCTCACCCGCGCCCAACTTCGCCGGGGCGGCGCGCCGAACCCGTGGGAGGTTGCGTGGCTGCTGTGGAGCTACCGGGACAACGACCACTTCTACGCGCTCGCGCTCAAGCCCAACGGATGGGAGGTCTCCAAGCAGAACCCCGCCTATCCCGGCAAGCAGCAGTTCCTCGCCTCCGGCAGCACCCCCGCGTTCGCCGTCGGACAGGCACATCAAGTCACGGTCAGGGTGGACACGACTGCGCCCGGGACCATGACCGCAACCATCGACGTCGACGGCAAGCACCTCGCCACCGTGACGGACGCCGACTCACCCTACTGCGCCGGTGCCGTAGCCGCCTATACCGAGGACGCAACCGTCGAGGTCACCCTCAGCCCGGCCACTTACTGAGACGTCGGCCCTGTTCCGATTCCGAACGCTACCCGGACCGCATGCCCGACCACCCCAGGAGAAACAATGACTGCCCCAACCGCCCCCAGCACCACAGTCGGCCCGCCGCCGCGCGTCATGCTCGTATACGGCACCAGGCCGGAGGCCATCAAGATGGCCCCGTTGGTGCGCGCCCTGCAGCGTGACGAGCGCTTCGAGCCGATCGTGGTGGTGACCGGCCAGCACCGCGAGATGCTCGACCAGGTCAACGACTTCTTCGGCATCACCCCGAACACGGATCTTGACATCCACCGGCCCGGCCAGAGCCTGACCGAGGTCACCGTCGGCACGCTGGAGGGGGTTGAGCGTGCCATTGACGCGCACCAGCCGGACTTGATTGCCGTTCAGGGCGACACCACCTCGGCATTCGCCGCAGGCCTGGCGGGCTTCTACCACCGAGTGCCGGTGGTACACGTCGAGGCCGGCCTGCGTACGGGCTCGATCGACTCCCCGTTCCCGGAGGAGGCGAATCGGCGCCTGCTGTCTCAGGTGACCGCACTGCACCTGTGCCCCACGACCACGGCGCGTGACAACCTGCTGCGGGAGAACACGGATCCTGCCCGCGTGGTCGTAACCGGAAACACGGTCATCGACGCGCTGCTGGAAGCAGTCCGTCGGCCGCTGCCATTCACCGACCCCGCCCTCGCCCGGGCCACCGCCGATCCCGAACGGCGCATCGTCCTGGTCACTGCGCACCGCCGCGAGTCGTGGGGACAGCCCATGCACAGTATCGGCCGGGCGGTGGCCCGCATCGCCCTCAGTCACCCCGACGACGTGATCGTCCTGCCCGCCCACCGCAACCCGAAGGTGCGTTCTGCCCTGCTGCCGCACGTTTCGGGCCTGAGCAACGTAGTCGTCACCGAGCCGCTTCAGTACGGACAGTTCTGCACTCTCATGAACCGGTCTCACCTGGTGCTCACCGACTCCGGCGGCGTGCAGGAGGAGGCGCCGGCCCTGTCCAAACCGGTGCTCGTCATGCGGGAGAACACCGAGCGGCCTGAGGCCATCGACTTCGGTGTCGCCAAGCTGGTGGGCACCGGGGAGCAGAACATCGTCGACTCGGTGTGCCGCCTGCTGGACGACGACTCCGCCTACGCCGATATGGCCGGCGCCGCCAACCCCTATGGGGACGGGCGGGCCTGCGCCCGTATCAGCGCCGCCATGGCGGCGCTGACAGGCGTGGGTGAGCGCATCCCCGAATTCACCCCTGTCCACCCCACCAACAGCGCTCAGGAGAACGCATGAGTCACCCATCCCTGAATCGACCCCGTAATCGGCGCCGAAATCGACGCCGCCGCCTACTTGCGGCGGTCGTGCTGACGGCCGCCGTGACGGCACTGCCAATCACCGCCACGGCACTGCCCGCGGCGCAGGACCGGACACCCGCCGCGGTGCCGGCGAACGCCCCTGTCGTCGACGTAATCCAGGAGGCGCCGGTGGAGGCGCCACCGGAGCCGGAGGCCGCCGCCGAGCAGGTGCTCCCGCTCGTGGCCGGCGGCGCGGCCGAGGAAGCGGAGCTCGCCCAGCCGGCCGAGGCCGCAGCAGAACCCGAGGTGCGCGACCTGCCCGAGGGCGTGGCCCTGCCCGCATCCGCACGCACCTTCTCCACCGAACAGGCCGGGCCGGCACGCACCCTCGTCCTGTTCGACTCCACGGGTGGCTACGCTCACCTGGGTGAGTACTACGCCCTCGGCATGGGCATGCTCGCCTCGCACTCGGGCACGGTTACGACCCTGCCCGTGACCGACTACGTCGCGGGACTGGCCGGCTCCTACACCGCCGTCATCTACTCCGGCTCAACCTATGACGAGCCACTGCCGCAGGCCTTCGTCAACGACGTGCTCACCGGTGACGTGCCCGTGCTGTGGTCCGGATTCAACATCTGGCAGCTCGCCTCCACCACGGAGGACCGCGCCGCCTTCACCGCCCGGTACGGGTGGGATGCGGCCAGCTCCTACATCGACTCGGCGGACACGGTCACCACCGTCACCTACAACGGGCAGGAACTGGGCCGCAACGCGCTGAACACCGGCGGCATACTCGCCCCGCACATCACCAGCCCGCAGGACGTCACCGTCCTGGGGACCGCCCACTGCTCCGACGCCGCAGGCACCGCCACCGACTGCGCCCCCATCACGCAGTCGACCGGCGCAACCTTCCCGTGGGCGGTCAAGTCCGCGAACCTCACTTATATCGGGGAGGTTCCGCTGTCATACCTGGGGGAGACCGACCGGTACCTGGCCGCCGCGGACATCGTGCTGGACACCCTCCAGCCCGGAGCGGAGAACGTGCGCCAGGCGGCCGTGCGCATCGAGGACGTGAGCCCCGCCACCACGGGCGCCGAGCTGCGCACCATCGTCGACTACCTCGTCGGGGCGGGAGTACCGTTCCAGCTCGCCGTCGTCCCGATCTACACCGACCCGGAGGGGGTGTATAACGACGGCACCCCCGAGACCCTCACCCTGGCGGACAATCCGGAGCTGGTAGAGGTGCTCGCCTACGCCGTCGCCAACGGCGGCACCCTGATCCAGCACGGCACCCGTCACCAGTTCTCAAACCTGAGCAATCCGTACAACGGGGTGAGCACGGATGACTTCGAGTTCATCCGCTCCTGGTGCACCGACACCAATGACAACTCCGCACCCGCGGTCACCTGCCAGAACAACTCGTGGGTGCAGATCGGCGGCGACCTGCCCGGCACCGACGCCGCCTGGGCGGCCCAGCAGGTGACTGAGGGCCGGGCCCTGTTCACCCAGGCGGGCCTGCCCGAGCCGACGGTCTTCGAGACACCGCACTACGCGGCCGGCGCCGCCGCCTACAGCGGCATCTCCCAGGTCTACCAGGTGCGGTATGAGCGCGAGATCCTGCACGCGGGCCTGCTCACCGGACGCGCCGGGGGAGACTTCGAGTACTTCGGCCAGTTCTTCCCCTACGCAGTCAACGACCCCTACGGCACGCACGTGCTGCCGGAGAACCTGGGCAACGTGGAGCTTGAGTCATACAACCAGCACCCGCCGCGCCTCCCGGCGGACATCGTTGCCGCGGCCCATGCGAACCTGGTCGGCACGCACGCCACGGCGAGCTTCTTCTTCCACCCCTACTATGACGTGAGCCTGCTGCGGGAGATCGTGGAGGGCATCCAGGCGGAGGGGTACACCTTCGTGGCTGCCACCGAGCTGAACTGAGGAGGAAGCGGATGGGGCACGCAGGCGGCGGGGCCGACGGGACGCCCCGTCGGCCCCGCGCCGACGCTGAGCCGGCGCGGTCGGCCGCGCTGTCTCGGCGCAAGGCCATCGGCCTGATAGCGGCCGGGATCGCCGCCCTGGTGGCGGCGGTCCTCGCTGTACTCCGGCTGCTGGGGCGCCCTCGGCCCGACCCGGTGCCCTCCCCGACGGCACCGGGCGGAGGCGGGCTGGTTCTGCTCGACGTGGCCGCCCCCGACGGCACGGTCCTGGACCTCGCCGGGCTGCTTACCGTGCAGACCAATGGCGCCGGCCAGGAGCTGCGCGATGACGCCCTACTGGACGCCACCACGCTCGAACTGGTCGAACTGGCGCCGCTGAAGCGGCATGCCGAGGCCACGGCGGCCCTGGAGCTGCCCGCGACGCCCGTCTGCCTGACCCTGTCCTGGCCGACCGGCCACGGCTACTCCGCGCTGTTCGCGGACCTGCCCGGACCCGGGCACTACGCGCTCGCCGAGCTGGCCGCCCGGGGACTGCACACGGCCCAGGAGGACATCCAGGCCCAGCTGCGGCAGACCGCAGACAGCACCCGGGTCGGAACCATCGACGCGCTCCGCAACAGGACCGCCCAGGCCCTGCAGGACTGCGAGGCCGCAGCCACCCATGCCGAGCGCGCCGTGCTGGCCAACGCCGCACTCGAGGCCGCAACCGCTGCGCAACTGGCCCAGGATGATACCGCCGCCCTGCTCGGCCCCGATGACGCGATGCTGGGCGTCACCTTCACCGCCCCACCGGCGCCCGGAGACTCCGACCTCGCCGTCGACAGGCTGGCCGGCGCGGGGCGCCGACCGCTGGTGCGCATCGTCGTGGAAGACGCCGACGACCGCGAGGAGATCGGCCGGTGGCGCAGGTGCGTCGACGAACTGCACCGGGCGGGCGCCCTGGTGATGGTGCAGGCCTGCGACTCGCAGGCACTCACCGACTACGACGAGGCCGCCTGGGAGCAGCGGATAAGCGCGCTGATCACCGCCTTCCCCGACGCCGACGCCTGGGAGACCGGCAACGAGCTCGCCGGGGAGTGGACCGGCCCCCACGCCGTGGAGCGGACTGTGCAGGCGGCCCGGGCGCTCGCCGCCGACCCGGCGACCGCCGCCGCGCCCCGGGTGCTCACCCTGTACTACCAGCTGGGACAGGGCACGCAGGAGGAGTCCGTCATTTCATGGGCCGCCACGAACCTCGGGGAGGAGCTGACGGGGCTGACGGACGTCGTCGGACTGTCCGTATACCCGCAGTGGCATCCGCTGGGGGCGGGCGCCAGGCGCGTCCTGGAGGCCCTGGGGCGGGTCGCCGGGGACCTGCCCGTGGCCCTGACCGAGCTCGGCTACGGCGCCGAGGACCTGGACGACGGCCCGTGGTGGTTCGGCTCCGCCACCGACACCGGCGCCGGCCGGGAGGCGGTCGCACGGCATCTCACAGCCGTCGCGCTCGGGCAGCCGCGCGCCTGGGCCGCACCACTTTGGTGGTACTACCTGCAGGACGAGGGCCTCCTGCCCGCAGGCGCGCACGCGTCCCAGGACGGCGTGGCAGGGATCGCGCAGGAACTGGTGGACGCGGCCCGCGCCAAAGCCGAATGACCCCGGGGCGCACCGGCAAGCCGAGGTCGTAGGCGAATTCGCAGCACGTCCTGTGGCTGCCCGCTGCCGTCAGCGCTGCGCTAGCACGAAGGGGTACACGCGCGCCGCCCCGGCCCGGCGCAGCAGCATGGCCGCTACGGTGAGCGTCCAACCGGACTCGGTCCAGTCGTCCACCAGCACTACGGAGCATCCCCGCAGACGCGCCAGCGCCTGCGCAGACCAGTCCTCAAGCGTAAGCGCACGACATACGTCGGCCAGGCGGAAAGCGGAGCCGACGTCGTGCCTGCCGGGCTCACCGCGCACCCCGATGACACCCAGGGGAACGGCGCCCAGACGTCGGGCCAGTGCGTGCCCCAGGTGGCGCACCAGCCGGGGGCGGGTGCGCGAGTCGACAATCACCACGGCGGTGCCTGCCGCAGCCGTCACGGCGTGCGCGTCGGCAAGCCGGTCCACCACCTCCAGCACCGGGCCGCGCAGCGCGTCCGGCACCTCGCAGTCGCCGCCGGAGTCGAACAGATCACGCAGTGCGCCGGAGACCCCCAAACCGTCCAGGCGGCCGACCGCGAACCCGGGCTCGTGCCTATCCTCCTCAGCGATGGCCCCCCTGAGCTCGGGCAGGTTCAGGCGGTCCATTCCGCTCGGCCAACGCCTGCGGGGCTCAATGGACACGCCCACGCGAGTCAGCGCCTTTCGGGCCGCGGCGATCTCCCGCTCACCCGGCGCCAGGGGCAGCTGCAGGCCACCGCACAAGTCGCATGCCCCGCACCGCCATCCGTCGGCAAGCTCCGGATCGTCCAGCACCCGCCGCAGGAAGGCCATGCGGCAGTCCGGCGCGGACAGGGACTCATAGCGCACCATCAAGTCCTGCTCTGCGAGCCGCGCCCGCTCCACGCGTGCGTACCGCGGTGCGTCATACTCCCAGGACCGCCCGGTCGCCTCCCAGCCCCCTCGCACACGCCGCACCGCGCCGTCGACGTCGAGGACCTTGAGCATGGACTCCAGCCGGGCGCGCCGCACCGGCACCATGGTCTCCAGGGCATTCGTGCTCAGCGGCCCGGCCCCGGCGGTTGCGGCGCCCTCGAGCGCGGCCAGAGCCCCGCGCACCGCATCCTCGGGCGGGAAGCCCTGGGCGCCGAACCAGTCCCAAATGGCGCGGTCCTCAGCCCCCGGCAGGAGGATCACCTCGGCGCGGTCGACTCCGCGCCCCGCACGGCCCACCTGCTGGTAGTACGCCACCGGCGAGCTCGGTGCCCCCACGTGCACCACGAAAGCAAGATCCGGCTTGTCGAAACCCATGCCCAGCGCGCTGGTGGCCACCAGCGCCTTCACCCGGTTCTCCTTCAGCTCCTCCTCCAGCCGCTCCCGCTCCGCAGAGTCCGTGCGCCCCGTGTAGGCGGCCACCGCCAGACCCGCCTCACGCAATTGCTCGGCAACCTCACCCGCCGCCGACACCGTCAGGCAGTAGACGATTCCGGACCCGGGCGTGGCCCGCATATAGTCGACGAGCCAGGCCAGGCGCGCGGCGGCATCCGGCAGGCGGCACACCCCCAGGTGCAGGGAGGTGCGTTCGAGCGTTCCACGCAGCACCAGCACGCCGGCGGAGTCGGCGGCGTCCCCGGCCGGACCGTCGACCCGACCCGCCGGAGGCGCCGGCCTCGCCCCGAGCTGCTCGGCGACATCCGCGGTGACCCGGGCATTCGCCGTCGCCGTGGTGGCCAGCACCGGAGTGCTCGGCGGCAGCTGCGCCAGCAGGGTGCGAATGCGCCGGTAGTCGGGGCGGAAGTCATGGCCCCAGTCGGAGATGCAGTGAGCCTCGTCTACCACAACCAGGGCGGCATCCGCGGCCAGGCGCGGCAGGACCTCATCCCGGAAGACCGGATTGTTGAGCCGCTCAGGGGATACCAGCAGCACATCCACCTCGCCCCGCCGCACCTGAGCCTGGATCTGCGGCCACTGCGGGGCATTGACCGAGTTCATGGTCAGGGCGCTGATGCCGGCGCGGCGGGCGGCGGCCACCTGGTCACGCATGAGCGCCAGCAGCGGGGAGACGATCACCGTGGCGCCCGCACCGCCGCGCCGCCCCGGGGGAGGAGGCGGCTCCCCGGGCCGCCACGCGCCCCAGCCCTCCCGCAGTAGCACGGTGGCAACGAAGTAGACGGCGGACTTTCCCCAGCCCGTCCGCTGCACCACTAGTGCCCTGCGCCGCTGCACCACCAGTGCCTCGATGGCGCGCCACTGGTCCTGGCGCAGCCGTGCGTCCGCCCGCCCGACCAGCTCGCGCAGCACCGCCTCGGCGCGCTCGCGGATAGCCGGCATCGAGTCTCCCGAGCCGGGTGCTGCGGGTGGGCGGTGCGGTTCGAGCCGATTCATGGCGGCCACGCTAGCCCGTCGCACCGACACGAATCCCTCCGCCGCGGCACCGAAGGACAGGGAGGTGAGGTCAGCGGCGTGACAGCTGCGGAGGATCGTGTGGAGGATTGACTGCACCAGGCAATCTGGATAACGTTTCGATACATAATGAGTGGGAGTGGGCTCAGCACCTGACGCCGGGTGCACGAGTGCGATGCGCGCGTGCCCGCTGCCTCCCCGTACCAAGGAGTTGCCATATGCCTTCGTCCTCCCTCAACCCGGCGCCCACCGGAGCCCCAGCGCCGTCCCGGATCCACAGCCGTCGTCGGCTATTGGCGTGGGGAGGCGCCGCGGTGGCCGCCGGTGTGCTGGCGGCATGCAGCCTGACCGACCGCGGTGGCGACGACGACGGCGCGGCCGGAGGCGGGGACGTCGCCACTGCGGCGGCACAGGCATCGGCGGCGGGCACGGCCCTGCCCTTCACCGGCAACCTGCCCGTACTGGGCTCGCAGGAGGTGGAGCTGAATAACGGCTTCTCAGCAGAGGAGCCGGCTCGCGTGGACCTCAATGCCGTCACCGTGACCGGGGGCTTCACGATCGTCACCTTCTCGGTGACCAGCCTCTCGCCCGACGACGACGAGCATGAGGGCCTGTACCCGACCACCGCGTTCAGCAGCTCGGGAGGCATTGGCACGACCTCGGGCGTGATGATTATTGACGCCCTGAACCAGAAGACCTATGAGACGGCCCGCAACACCGACGGCAAGCAGCTGTGCTCCCAGCCCGACCGTATCCGCCCGGGTGACACGGCGATCTACTACAACATGTACGCGCCCCTGCCGGAGAACGTGGAGACCGTCACGGTCTCCATCCCCGGCCTGCAGCTGTTCACGGACGTGGCGGTGACCCGATGACTCGCCGATCCGTGAACGCCCCGCGGGCCAGGGGCGCGGCGGCCGTGGGAGGCACGATGGTGCTGGCGGCGGCGGTGGGCGCGCTCGCCTCCCAGCCTATGGCACTGGCCGCGTCGGCGACGCCGACTCCTTCGGCCACTGCCGTGGCCACCAGATACGTCGCCCCCGGCGTCGTGCCCGAGGCCGGTGAGAGCGTCGAGGCGCCCGTGTACTCCATCGAGATGCGGAGCTATGACATCGAGGCGCCGATCGGCACCACGGATGGCGCGGCCTCCGTGGTGGAGCTGGGGGACCGCACCACCACCACGCTGTCCAGCGACGTGAACTTCGAGGCGGACTCCGCGGAGCTGACCGACCGCGCCCACGAGGTGCTGGACGAGCTGATCGCGCAGTGGCGGGACGATCCACCCACCACGGTCACGATCACCGGCCACACCGACTCGGTGGATGAGGACGACTACAACCAGGACCTGTCCGAGCGCAGGGCCGAGGCGGTCAAGACCTATATCACCGACCAGCTGCCCGACCTGGACGTCACCGCGCAGGGCAAGGGGGAGTCCGAGCCGATCGCCTCGGAGACGGAGGAGGACGGCTCCGTGTCTGAGGAGGGACGGGCCGCCAACCGTCGCGTCGAGATCGTCGCCGAGGGCTAGGCCCTTGACTCCGGCCGCCGGCGGCGGCGCGGGCGCGCCGATGGCGCCGGCCTGCGGGTGGGCCCTGATATGGTGTGCGGGCACCATCCAGAGCGGCTGAGAGACCTGGCTCGTTGACGCCGCAGCAACCACGCCACCGGCTGCGTCCGGCGGTGCGGTGCTCCCGCCAGGAACGATGGAAGGACCTGAAATGGCCAAGCAAATCCGCACCACCCATGTAGGCTCCCTGCCCCGCACCGAGGCGCTGCTTGAGGCTAACGCCGCTCACGCGGCCGGCACCCTCGACGACGCCGGGCTCGCGGCGGTCGTCGCCGAGCAGACCGACGCCGTCGTCGCCCGGCAGGCCGAGACCGGCCTGACGATCGTCAACGACGGCGAGTACGGGCACGCCATGACCGAGAAGGTCGACTACGGCGCCTGGTGGTCATACTCCTTCACCCGCTTCAGCGGCCTTGAGCTGCTCGACCAGCTGCCCGAGCGCAAGCCCACGCCGGCCGGCAGGCTCGAGCTCGACGCCATGACCGACCGCCGCGACTGGGTCGCCTACGCCGACGCCTACGCAGACCCCACCTCCGGCATCCACCTGGCCACGCGCAGGCCCTGGGTGTTCCCCGTAGTCACCGGCGAGATCCGCTACACCGGTCAGGACATTGTCGCCCGCGACATCGCCGCACTCAAGCACGGGCTTGAAAGGGCCGGCAAGCCGCTGAGCGAGGGCTTCGTTGCCTCCGTCAGCCCGGCGTCGGCGGCCCGCGTGGGCAACTACTTCTACGAGGACGACGAGGCCGCCGTATGGGCCTGGGCCGAGGCCCTGCGGGAGGAGTACCGGGCGATCACCGACGCCGGGCTCACGGTTCAGATCGACGCCCCCGACCTGGCCGAGTCCTGGGACCAGTTCATCACCGAGCCGTCCCTGGAGGACTACCGCCGCTTCTCCGCTGTGCGCATTGAGGCCCTCAACCACGCCCTGGAGGGCATCGACCCCGCCCAGGTGCGCTACCACGTGTGCTGGGGCTCCTGGCACGGCCCGCACTCCACCGACCTGGGCTTCGACAAGATCGTGGACCTGGCACTGTCCGTGAACGCCAACGGATTGAGCTTCGAGGCCGCGAACGTCCGCCACGAGCACGAGTGGAAGATCTGGCAGGACACCGCCCTGCCCGACGGCAAGTACCTGATCCCCGGAGTGGTCTCCCACGCCACGAACGTGCTGGAGCACCCGGAGCTGGTCGCCGACCGCATCGAGCGCTTCGCCCGGCTGGTAGGGCCCGAGCGCGTGGTCGCCTCCACCGACTGCGGGCTGGGCGGACGCGTGCACGCCCACATCGCCTGGTCCAAGCTGGCCTCGCTGACCGAGGGCGCCCGGCTGGCCTCCGCGCGCCTGTGAGTCTCCTTCCAGGCGCCGCGTCCTAGGGTGCGGCCGTGGAGATACTCATCATCGCGGTCGCGGGCCTGCTCGTCATCGCCGCCGGCAACCAACTCGCCCCCAGGGTCGGCGTAGCCTCTCCGCTACTGCTGCTCGCCCTGGGGGCGGGTGTCGGTTTCCTGCCGTTCGTCTCGGCGATCGAGCTGGATCCCGACATCGTCCTCGAAGTGGTGCTCCCGCCGCTGCTGTTCTCCACCGCGGTGTCCATGCCCGTGATGGACTTCCGGCGCGAACTGCGCGCCGTCGCGGCGCTCGCGGTCGGACTGGTCGCCGTCAGCGCCACCGTCACCGGCTTGGTGGTGCACGCCGTCATGCCGACGATCTCACTGCCCTGGGCGATCGCCCTGGGGGCGGTGCTGAGCCCCACCGACGCCGTCGCCATTACCGTCGCCCGCGGCTCGGGCGTCTCCCAGCGGATCATCACCATCCTGGAGGGGGAGGGGCTGTTCAACGACGCCACCGCCCTGATCCTGCTGTCCTCCGCCACGGCCGCCGGCATCGCCCACAGCGCCGACGCCCTGCAGCCCGCCGCACTCGTCTCCGGCTTCCTCACCTCGCTGGCCCTCGCCCTGGCCATCGGCTGGGCGGTGGGGGAGGGCAGCATCCGGGTTCGCTCCCGCATAACCAACCCGACGGCGGACACGGTCGTGTCCTTCACCATCCCCTTCCTGGCCTCCCTGCCCACGGACCATCTGGGCGGTTCCGGGCTGGTCGCGGCCGTCGTCGCCGGCCTGGTCATCTCCTATCGTCGGCCGCGTCTGCTTCCACCCGCCCACCGGCAGACCGCCCAGCAGAACTGGCGCACCATCGAGCTGATTCTGGAGGGCGGCGTCTTCCTGTTCATGGGGCTGCAGGCCTACGGGATCGTCCAGGACGTGGTCGACGGCGGTTTCGGCCTGCGCGCCGCCGTGCTGCTGGCGGCCGGAACCGGGGCCATGGCGGTGCTGGTGCGGGTGGCCTTCGTAGCGCCGTTGCTGGTCTGGCTGCGTCACGTGCGCCGCCGCCACCGCCAGCACCTGGAGGAGGAGCGCCAGCGGCTGGACCGCTTCGAGAGGCGGCTGGAGCAGGCACGAGGCATCGATGACGAGCTGTTGGCCAAGCACGGCCTGTCCGCGGAGCAGTGGCACCAGGCGGTCACCGGTTGGCGCGACCGCCTGGAGCGCGGCCAACGGCGCCAGCGGCGCCGGGGAGCCGACCTGGACTACTTCACCGCCGATCCGCTCGGGCCACGCGAGGGGGCGGTGATCGTGTGGGCGGGCATGCGCGGCGCCGTAACCCTGGCCGCGGCCCAGACCCTTCCCCTGACGACGCCCGACCGCCCCTTCCTGCTGCTGGTGGCCCTGCTGGTGGCCAGTGGGTCACTGGTCATCCAGGGGCTCACGCTGGGCGGTGTCATCCGGCTCGTCCGCCCGCGCCTGGGCTCCCGCACCGACTTCGATGCCGAGCGCGGGCGGTTGCTCCGGCTGCTGGATGATGCCGCCACCAGTCGGCATGCCGACGTGCTCACCCCCGCTGAGGCGCGTGAGCTCGCCATTGAGAGCATCCGTGTGCAGCGGCGGGCACTGCTCGACGCCCGCGATGAGGGCCTGTTCTCCTCCAGCAGCCTGGAGTATGCGCTTGAACTCCTGGACGCGAAGGAGATCATGCTGACCGCCGCGGAATAGGACGCGTGTCGGGGCCGGGCGGACTCCGCGTAGACTCTCGTGACGTGACCGCTCTTCCGCTGCGGCCCGATCTGGCGGGCTGTGAACCCTACGGCGCACCCGAGCTGGACGTGCCGGTGCGCCTCAACGTGAATGAGAACCCCTACCAGCCCAGCCCGGCCGTGGTGGCGGACATCGCCGCCGCCGTCGGACGGGCCGCCTCCGGGCTGAACCGCTACCCGGACCGGGACTTCCCAGATTTGCGGGCCGCCCTGGCCGACTACCTGGCCGCCGAGTCCGGTGTGACCCTGGACTGGCAGCAGATCTGGGCCGCCAACGGCTCCAACGAGGTCATGGCACATGTGCTGCAGGCCTTCGGCGGGCCCGGGCGTACCTGCCTGTCCTTCACCCCCACCTACTCCATGTACCCCGAGTACGCCCGCGACACCTTCACCCGCTACGTCACCGGGCCGCGGCGGGAGGACTTCACCGTGGATGTCGACGCCGTCGCCGCGGCCATCGCACGCGAGCACCCGGCCGTGGTCATCCTCGCCAGCCCCAACAACCCCACCGGCACCGCCCTGCCGCTCGACGACGTGGTTGCCATCCTTGAGGCCGCCCGCGGTCACGGGCCCGCCGACGCGGCGGCAGGCGACGACGTCGCCACCGACTGCGTAGTGGTGATCGACGAGGCCTACGCGGAGTTCCGCCGCCCCGGTGTGCCCAGCGCACTGGAGCTGCTGGAGCGCACCGACGGCGATGGCGCCCCCCGCTACCCGCACCTGGCCGTCACCCGCACCATGAGCAAGGCCTTCGGCATGGCCGGGCTGCGGCTGGGGTACCTGGCGGCGTCCCGTGAGCTGGTGGACATGCTGCGCATCGTGCGCCTGCCCTATCACCTGTCCGCCGTCTCCCAGGCGGCGGCCCTGGCGGCCCTGGATCACCGCGAGGAGCTGATGAGCCAGGTCGCCTCCCTGCGCGATGAGCGCGACGACCTGGTGGCGTGGCTGCGTGCCCAGGGCTGGACCGCCTACGACTCCGATTCCAACTTCGTGCTGTTCGGCCCCTTCACCGACCGCGAAGCCGTGTGGCAGGGGCTGCTCGACCGCGGCGTCCTGATCCGGGTCGTCGGCCCGGAGGGGTACCTTCGGGTCTGCGTCGGCACGCCGGCAGAGATGGCCGACTTCCGTACCGCCCTCACTGCCGTCACCAGCGACGGCCCGCACCAACCGGACCGCAACGGCCAGAACCTGGAGGAGAATCCCGCATGAACCGCACGGCCCGCATCGAACGCGCCACCAGTGAGTCCTCCGTGGTCGTCGAGCTCAACCTCGACGGCACCGGCCGGACCGACATCTCCACCACGGTGCCCTTCTACGACCACATGCTCACCGCCCTGGGCAAGCACTCCCTGATCGACTTGACGGTGCACGCCTCCGGCGACACCGATATCGACGTGCACCACACGGTGGAGGACACCGCCATCTGCATCGGCGAGGCCCTGAGGACCGCCCTGGGGGACAAGCGCGGCATCCGCCGCTTCGGCGACGCCCTCGTGCCCCTGGATGAGGCGCTGGCCCAGGCCGTCGTCGACATCTCCGGCCGCCCCTACCTCATGCACGACGGCGAGTCCGAGGCCTTCGTCCACCACCTCATCGGCGGACACTTCACGGGCTCCATGGTCCGCCACTGCCTGGAGGCGATCGCCTATCACGCCGGCATCTGCCTGTACGTGCGCGTCATCTCCGGGCGCGACCCCCACCACATCGCCGAGGCGGAGTTCAAGGCCCTGGCCCGTGCGCTGCGTGCCGCGGTGGAGCCCGACCCCCGCGTCGACGGCATCCCCTCAACCAAGGGAGCGCTGTGATGCATGATGAGCACTCCGCCGGCACCGGCGGCCACCGCGAGGACGAGCCCGATATCGACGCCGAGTTCGCCGCCATGATCGAGGGCATGGACCTGCCCGCGGACCCGCCGGAGGCCACCGGCCCCGTCTCCACCGACGACGTCCCCCACAACCTCTACGGCGTCCCCGGCGGGGCTGCCTCAGAGGACTCTGAGGATGACGGAGGCCTGACCCCGGAGCAGCTCGCCGAGGTCGAGGCCCTCGCCGCGGCCCTGGACGGCGACGCACACGCCGAGGCCGGAGCCGCGCGGGCCGTGAAGATTGCGATCGTGCTCACCCCCCTGGCCGGCGCCGACGCCCTGGCCGCCCTGTGCGCAGTCGGCGGCCTGGACTGCTGGGTGGTGCCCTCACGCTCGGGTGCCATCGCGGTCAAGGAATTCGTCTCCGCGCACGCCGAGTGGGACATCGCCGAGCTCCTGGGCGGCGCAGACACCGAGCCCGCCGAGGCCGCCGAGCTCGCCGCCGCCCTGTCGCGCCTGAGCCGCCCGGGGGTGGTGCTGGTAACCGCCGACCTGGCCACCGACGTCGGCATCGAGACCGGCCTGTCCGGCACCATCACCGCACGACGCTTCCGGGGCGGCGAGGCGGGGGAGGAGATCAGCCCCGGACTGCTGCTGCCCGATCTGGATGAGGTCGTTGAGGACCTGCTGTTCGGCGCCACCCGGGTGCAGGACGCGCCGGGCGCCATCAACACCAGTGAGGTCAAGCCGGGCCGCATGATGCGCTGGCTGGGCCGCGGGATGCGCCCGCGCGGCCGGGACCGTGACCAGGGGGACCGTTCCGGGAACTGACATGGGGGCCGCGGCTCTCGCGGGTGTAGGTAGTGTGGCCCCGTGAGGCAACCACACGTCGTCGTCCTGTCCTACGGAAGTGGAAACGTGCGCTCGGCCGTGCGCGCCCTGGAGCGCGTCGGCGCGGTCGTCGAGCTGACCGCGGACCCCGAGGTCGTGGCCAACGCGGACGGACTGGTCGTGCCCGGCGTCGGCGCCTTCGCCGCCGTCATGGAGCAGCTGCGGGGCGTGGACGCCCCCAGGCTTATTGACCTGCGGCTGGCCGGGGGCAGGCCCGTGCTCGGCATCTGTGTGGGTATGCAGGTGATGTTCGCCGCCTCCACCGAGCACACCGAGCAGGCAGGCGGCGAGCCGGTTCCCGGCCTGGGGCAGTGGCCCGGCACGGTGTCCCGGCTGGTGGCGGAGGTCGTGCCCCACATGGGCTGGAGCCAGGTGCGCCCGCCGGCGGACACGGTGCTGTTCGACGGCCTGTTCGACTCCTCCGGCTCCGAACGCTTCTACTTCGTGCACTCCTACGCTGCGCAGACCGACCCGGCGGCGCTGCTGGAGCAGGGCAGTATGCGCCTGCCCAGCGCCACCTGGGCCACACACGGGGAGGACTTCGTGGCCGCCGTCGAGAACGGGGCGCTGAGCGCCACCCAGTTCCACCCCGAGAAGTCCGGGGACGCCGGCGCACAACTACTACGCAACTGGCTCACCACCCTGTGAGCCACGCAAGACCTCAACACCTTCGTCGCTTCAAGGAGACGCCCATGCTCACCCTCTTTCCTGCCGTCGATGTCGCCTACGGCAAGGCCGTCCGCCTGCTGCGAGGCGAGGCCGGCAGCGAGACCGACTACGGCAGCCCCATCGACGCGGCACGCGACTGGGTTGAAGCCGGCGCGCAGTGGATCCACCTGGTGGATCTGGACGCGGCCTTCGGAAGGGGCACCAACGCCCCGCTGCTCGCCCGCATCGTCGGGGAGGTGGACGTGAAGGTGGAGCTGTCCGGCGGTATCCGCGACGACGCCTCCCTGCACAGGGCGCTGTCAGCCGGGGCCGCCCGCGTCAACCTCGGCACCGCCGCGCTGGAGGACCCCGAGTGGACCGAACGGGTCATCGCTGAGCACGGCGACAGGATCGCCGTCGGTCTGGACGTGCGCGGCACCAGGCTGGCGGCTCGCGGGTGGACCAAGGAGGGCGGAGACCTGTGGGAGACCCTGGAGCGTCTGAACGCCGCCGGCTGCGCCCGCTACGTGGTCACCGACGTCACCAAGGACGGCACCCTCATGGGGCCGAACATCAACTTGCTGCGTGAGGTGTGCGAGCGTACCGGTGCTCCCGTCGTCGCCTCCGGCGGCATCGCCCACCTGGATGACCTGCGTGCACTCGCCCGCCTGGAGCGATCCGGGCTGGAGGGCGCGATCGTAGGCAAGGCTCTGTACAACGGGAACTTCACCCTCCAGGAGGCACTGGCCGTATGCGGCGGCGAGGACTCCGCGCAGGGGGCGCGCTGAGCCATGGCCGGGAACCCTGATGCCGCCGGCGGGCGGGCCGCCTCCGCTGATGGAGGCGGCCGGGCCCTGCCCACGGACATGCAGCTGGAGGCCGCCCTGGCCGCCCGCAGCCGTCTTGAGCAGCTGCTGTCCGCACCGACTCCCTTCGCCGCCGACGACGGCTCCGCCGATCCCGCTGTCACCGCCGCACTGGAGGCGCAGGGGCTCACCCGCCACGAGTACCTGGACCGGCTGCTCGCCGCCCTGGCGGCCAGTCGCCTGATTGTTCCCGTTGCGGCGCACGCCGTCGGCGGACCCACGCCGTTGCGACTGGGGAGGCCGGACGCAGCCGCGCCTGCGCACGAGCCGCACACCGCCGACGCCGCCCGGGACGCCGCCGACCTGGCCGTCCGGCTTGATGACGGCCACCTGGCCCTGCCGGTGTTCACCTCGGCGGCGGCGGTGGCGGCCTGGCGCGAAGATGTACGTCCCGTGCCCGTCACCCCCGAGCGCGCCGCCCAGGTCGCCTGTGCACAGACTGATCAGCTCTGGGTGCTGGACCCCGGCACCCGGGACCTGCGTCTGCCCCGGCCCGCCGTGGTCGCCCTGGCCGGGGGAGAGGACTGGATCCCCTCCTGGCGCAACGAGCCGGTGCAGGCGGAGGTGGCCGCGCAGCTCGGCGCCGTCGAGGGCGTCACCGGGGTGGCCTTCGCGCCGGGGGAGAGCGCCGAGTTGCGTGTGTTCATCCGCGTAGACGCCTCCGCGGGCACGCCCGCGGTGGCCGCCGCACTGGAGCAGTGCCAGTACGTGATGGTCAACCCTGCCTGGGGTGAGTTCATCGATACCGTGGAGCTGTGCCCGGTGCCCGCCTGACGGATGCACGCAGGTGGCGCCTATGGGCAGCGTCACGTTCCCGCGCGCCCCTACAGCGTCGTCGGCACGGGACGAGACTGCTAAGCTTGCTTGCCGACCGGCCGGGGTTCCAGCTCCGGCGCGCAAGCGGAGAAATCCCACCTGGGTCCCTCAAGGGGGCCGGGTCATGCGAGGAGTGGTCCTCGTGGTCGCTGTCCTTCTGGGCTCCGCGACCGTGCTCGGATGAGCACATGAAAGGCCTTCGTGCGCGTATGCGGCGAAGGCCTTCTTCGTTGCGACGGTAACCACTGACAAGAGTGAGGAACAGTCATCAGCGAGCCCCGTATCAACGAACGGATCCGCGTCCCCGAGGTGCGGCTGGTCGGCCCCAGCGGTGAGCAGGTCGGCATCGTCCGGGTGGAGGACGCCCTCCGCCTGGCCGAGGAGGCCGGCCTTGACCTCGTAGAGGTCGCCCCTGACGCACGCCCCCCGGTGTGCCGACTCATGGACTACGGCAAGTTCAAGTACGAGTCGGCCATGAAGGCACGCGACGCCCGGCGCAACCAGGCCAACACTCAGCTCAAGGAGATCCAGTTCCGGCCCAAGATCGATGAGCACGACTACGCCACCAAGATGGGGCACGTCGAGCGCTTCCTCAAGGGTGGGGACAAGGTCAAGTGCATCGTCCGCTTCCGCGGCCGCGAGCAGTCCCGCCCGGAGCTGGGCATCCGGCTGCTGCAGCGCGTGGCGGAGGAGGTTGCCGAGCTGGGCAACATCGAGTCCCACCCGCGCCAGGATGGCCGCAACATGGTCATGGTGCTGGCCCCCACCCGCAAGAAGGCGGAGGTCAAGTCCGATCAGCGCCGACGCCGTGAGGCCGCCCGCGCCAGCCGCCGCGCCGAGAAGCAGGCGGCCAGGGCGGCGCGTGAGGCCAAGGCGGAGGCACAGGCCGCCGAGGAGTCCACCGAGGGCGAGTGAGCCCCGGCAGCACGCTCGCACTGCGGGCGCGCACACATACCTAGCCCCGTCGCTCGACGAGGTCCGCAGCCCCCGGCCCATCCGGAGCCGGGGACCGAGAATGAGGAAACAAACATGCCGAAGAACAAGACGCACTCCGGTGCCAAGAAGCGCTTCCGGGTCACCGGAAGCGGCAAGCTCATGCGCGAGCAGGCCGGCAAGCGCCACCTGCTGGAGGTCAAGTCCTCCCGGCGCAAGCGCAGGCTGTCTCAGGACCAGGCCGTCTCCCCGGCGGACACCCGTCAGGTCAAGCGTCTGCTCGGTCGCTGATCGGCCCACAACACAACAAGGAGTCATCACATGGCACGTGTGAAGCGGGCTGTAAACGCCCAGAAGAAGCGTCGTACCGTACTCGACCGCGCCTCCGGCTACCGCGGGCAGCGCTCCCGCCTGTACCGCAAGGCGAAGGAGCAGGTCACTCACTCCGGCGTGTATGCGTTCCGTGACCGCCGGGCGCGCAAGGGCGACTTCCGTCGCCTGTGGATCCAGCGCATCAACGCCGCCGCCCGCGCCGAGGGCATGACCTACAACCGGTTCATCCAGGGCCTGGGCCTGGCCGGCGTGGAGGTTGACCGCCGCATGCTCGCCGAGCTGGCCGTCAACGAGCCCGCCGCCTTCAAGGCGCTGGTGGACACCGCCCGCAAGGCGCTGCCCGCGGACGTCAACGCCCCCAAGGCCTGAGCCCGTCGGCGCCCGACACCGTCGGACGCGGCCGGTCGCCACGCGCGGCCGCGGGGCTTGAGACGGCCCCTCACCCATGAACCCGCCGAGCGGCGGGCCCCGGTGAGGGGCCGTCTCGTTGTTCCCGGTAATCTGCGCCCATGAGCACGAGCGCGATTCTGGACAATCCCAAGGCCACTCGCATTACCCGGGTGGCGGGCTTGGCTCGGCGTTCCGCCCGCAATAAGCACCACCGCTTTCTGGCGGAGGGGCCGCAGGGCGTGCGCGAGGCGGTGCGGCATGCCGCAGGGCACGTGCTGGACGTCTACTTCACCGAGGAGGCGGCTCGGGCTCACGTTGATATTGCCGGCGCCGCGGCTTCCGCTGGGCTGTACACCCATTTGGTGACCCCCGAGGTCATGGCCGCTATGAGCACGGACGCCCAGGGCGTGCTGGCCGTAGTGAGTGCCGACGCCGTGGCGGCGTCGCCGGAGACGGGAATCGGCGGGGGAACGGTCAAGGCAGCTGCGGGTGCGGAGGAGGCAGATGCCGCCGCGGGTGAGGCCGATGCCTGCTCCGCCTCTGGCCTGGAGGCGGCCCTGTCCGGGGCGCGCCTGGTGGCGGTGCTCACCGAGGCCCAGGATCCCGGCAATGCCGGCACTATCATCCGTGCCGCCGATGCTGCGGGCGCCGACGCCGTTGTGCTCGTTAAGGGCAGCGTCGACCCGACGAATCCGAAGGTCGTGCGCGCCACTGCTGGTTCCCTGTTCCACCTGCCGCTGCTGGTCGGCGTCGAGCTCGAGGAGGCCGTGCGGATGCTGCGGGCGGTGGGGCTGAGGCTGCTGGCGGCCGATGGGCGCGGCACCGTGAGCCTGTTCGACGCCGAGGCGGAGCTGGCGGCGCCGTCGGCCTGGCTGCTGGGCAACGAGGCCCGCGGGCTGGCGCCTGCAGCCCTGGATGCGGCGGACACGGTGGTCTCGATCCCCATCTACGGGCGGGCCGAGTCCCTGAACGTCGCCTCCGCCGCCGCCATCTGCCTGTACACCAGCGCCCGGGCGCAGCATGCTTATCAAGCTCCTTGCGTCTCAAACACCGAGACGGGAGTGTGACGCCGCTCCCAGTGTTTCCGCTTGCTGGAGGCGCGCGCACGCGCCTCTAGGCTTGGGGTGCTACTGTGCAACTCGCGCCCACCGTGCGGTCCGCCCGGATCGGGGCGCCGCAACGGTGGCCGGGAGGGCCGGTCGCCGCGAATCCGAACCGGAGGGATCCAGTGGTCATGCGAATGTGTTGCTGTAGCTGTCGCTGAGGCAGCCCCAGTCCCATTCGCCCCTACACGAGAAGAGGCTCCTATGCCTGCTCCCGCCAACCCTTCCACCCGCGAGTACCCGCTCGTGCGCATCAGCCACGTCTACAAGTACTACGGCGACTTCAAGGCGCTTGACGACGTCTGCCTGGACATTCACCGTGGTGAGGTGGTCGCCGTCATCGGGGCCTCCGGCTCCGGCAAGTCCACCCTGTGTCGCACCATCAACCGGCTCGAGACGATCCAGTCCGGCACCATTGAGATCGACGGCGAGCTCCTGCCCGAGGAGGGGCGTGAACTGGCCCGCCTGCGTGCCGAGGTCGGCATGGTCTTCCAGTCCTTCAACCTGTTCCCGCACCGCACCGTGCTGGACAACATCACCCTCGCCCCCACCCGCGTGCGCAAGGTGCCTCGGGCCGACGCCGAGGCCCGCGCCCTCCAGCTGCTCGAACGCGTCGGACTGGCTGACCAGGCCGCCAAGCGCCCGCCGCAGCTGTCCGGCGGGCAGCAGCAGCGGGTCGCCATCGCTCGCGCCCTGGCGATGGACCCCAAGATCATGCTCTTCGACGAGCCCACCTCCGCGCTGGACCCGGAGATGATCAACGAAGTCCTAGACGTCATCAAGGACCTGGCCGCCGAGGGCATGACCATGCTTGTGGTCACCCACGAAATGGGCTTCGCCCGTTCGGTCGCCGACCGCGTCGCCTTCATGGACGGCGGTCAGATCGTCGAGCTCGGCGCACCCGCCGAGTTCTTCAACGCCCCGCGCACCGAGCGCGCCCGTGACTTCCTGTCCAAGGTGCTCAGCCACTGAACTCGGCCACTGAGCTCAGCGGCCACCATCGATTCCTGGTAACCACCCTGCCGCATCCGAAAGGAACCACCATGTCCGTACTTCCTCAGCTCACGCGCCGTACCCTGCTGACCGCCGCCGGTGCGGCCTCGCTCGCCGCCGTGCTGGCGGCCTGCGCCGATTCCAGCGGTGATGACAGCGACTACGACGCCGTCATCAACTCCGGCCCCGTAGCCGCCGACGACGTCGTGGCCGCCTCCACCTGGGCGTCGGCCGTCAAGCAGGCGGGGGTGCTGAAGACCGGTGGCACCAAGACCTCAGAGGTGTTCTCCATTGAGGACCCCGCCACTGGCCAGATCTCCGGCTTCGACGCCGCCCTCGCCCAGGCGCTGGCTCGTTACATCATCGGTGGGGATGACGCCCGGTCCCTCCTGGAGGTGACCCAGGTGACCTCCGACACGCGCGAGACCATGATCGAGAACGGCCAGGTCGACGCCGTCTTCGCCACCTACACGATCACTCCGGAGCGCGCCGAGAAGATCTCCTTCGCCGGCCCCTACTACTCCTCGGGCCAGTCGGTCCTGGTGCGCGCGGATGAGTCCGGCATCAACGGCGTCGACGACCTCGCCGGGGTGAAGGTCGCCGTCCAGTCCAACTCCTCCTCCGGCCCTGCCCTGGACGAGGCCGCGCCCGACGCCGAGCAGGTGCAGTTCACCGACCACCCCAGCTGCGTGGCCGCGCTCGAGGCCGGCCAGGTGGACGCCTACGTCGTCGACCAGTCCCTTGAGCTCAGCGAGGTGCAGTCCAACGACGGCGTCAAGATCGTAGGTGAGCCCTTCACCGAGGACCCCTACGGCATCGGCCTGCCCAAGGACTCCGACGCGCAGGCATTCGTCAACACCTTCCTGCAGACCATCTACGACGACGGCACCTGGAACGCCATCTGGGCCGCAACCATCGGCGCCATCATCGGCGGTGACGCTCCCGAGCCGCCCGTGATCGGCTCCGTGCCCGGCTCCGAGACCGACTGAGCACGGCCGGCTCGGGCCAACATCAATCCGCTAGCACAGCACGGTGGCTGGGGCGGCCCGCCTTTCCGAGGCGGCCGCCCCAATGCTCCGGAGGAGGCGCCCATGAATGTCATCACCGACAACCTCGGCATGATCGGCCAGGGCCTGGCCACGACCCTGACAATCGCCGTCGTCGGCTTCGCGTGCGCGCTCGTCGTCGGCACGGTGATCGCGGTCTTCCGGGTCAGCCCGATCCCCCCGCTGCGGGCGCTCGGTGCCGCCTGGGTGACGGTGGCCTGCAACATTCCCACCCTGTGCCTGATGATCCTGGCAGCTTTCGCCGCGCCCCGGGCTGGCGTGCCCCTGTCCCTTTTCGCCGCAGCCGTCACCGCCATCGTCTTCTCAGCCTCAGGGTTCGTGTGCGAGACGGTGCGCTCGGGAATCAACTCCGTGGCGAAGGGACAGATCGAGGCGGCTCGTGCCCTGGGCATGCCCTTCGGGCTGATCATCGGCGCCGTAGTGCTGCCGCAGGCTCTGGCCCGCACCATTCAGCCGCTGGTCAACATCTTCATCTCCTGCCTGATCGGCTCCTCTCTGGCCGCGGCGATTGGTGTTCCCGAGTTGACTAACGTCACTCAGCAGCTGAACCTGCGCTACGCGCAAGCGGTGATCACCTTCCTGACCTCGGGTCTTACCTACCTGGTCATCGCCTTCCTGGCGACCAAGCTCGGCGGCCTGCTCGAGCGCCGCATCACCGGACGGGAGGTCCGCGCATGAGTGTGTTGACCACACGTGTTCCCACGCGCTCATCAGGAGCCACCGACGCCGACCTGCTCTTCGACGCCCCCGGCCCCAGGGGACGGCGCCGGATTCTCATAGGGTCGGTGCTGGTGACCCTGATCGTAGGGGCGCTCGTGGCGGCTGCGCTCTTCCAGCTCGGTGAGGCCGGACAGCTCGCGTACCCCAAGTGGCGCTACTTCCTGGGGCAGTCTGTGGTCGGTTACCTCGCTCGGTCCCTGGCTGACACGCTGCTGGTGACCGTCGTGGGCGCTGCTCTGTCCTTCCCGCTGGGCATCTTGCTGGGATGGGCGCGCATGAGCGGCATGGCGTTCGTACGTGCGGTGTTCGGCGCCTGGATCGACACCATGCGCGCCATTCCCATGCTGCTGCTGATCTACTTCTTCCTGCTGGCGGTGCCGCGCTGGGGGCTGACGCTGTCGCCCTTCTGGATGCTTACCGTGCCCATCGTCATGTGCTCCTCGGCGACGACGGCGGAGGTCTTCCGCTCTGGGGTGCTGGCCCTGGACCGCGGCCAGACCGAGGCCGCGCAGGCGCTGGGGCTCAGTGGCGGCCAGACCATGCGACTGATTCTGGCCCCGCAGGCGTTGCGGCTGATGCTGCCGACGCTGATCACCCAGTTGGTGACGATCCTGAAGGACTCCTCGCTCGGCTACGTGGTCGCCTACCTGGAACTGATGTACGCAGGCCGCCTGCTGACCTCCTCGGCACGGGTGACCGCCCACCTCGACGTCTACCTGCCCGCCTACGTGATCATCGCTTTGATCTACGTGCTCATCAACTGGGCCCTGGGTGCCCTGGCCCGGCGCGTGGAGGCGCGCACCCGCTGAAACGGCCTATTCGAGAGCCGATGGTGTCACTGGATGCACCACATTCTGCGGTCGAGTAGTTAGGGCAGGTGCGTGTACCCCTGGATGTCGGGGGAGGAGCCTGATGCTTATGCGGAGCCGACCGGGAAAGTGGTGCATCTGGTGACAGGAGAGCGGCGTGGTCCCGGTGGCGGTACGCCTATGGACTATGCGCGCCGCCTCCAGTAGCCCACCAGCGCGACGGTCAGGGCGACGGGCAAGATGAGCATGGGCGCGCAGACACGACTCTGCGACTGATGCGGTGATGACCGGGAGGGGCTAGCCGACGAATGACGTGACCGCAGTTACAACAGCCAGGGTTAGCATGCCCAGGCAGTTGATCCACAGCTCGCGGCCCATGAACCCTGCCCTGACGTGGGCGACGACGGCGCATAGGAAGTAGCAGATCACGCCTGTGCTGGCGGCGAGCGCGACTCCCTGCACGCGCAAACCGATAAGCAGGCCGACGGCCGCCAAGACCTTGATGACTATAAGAGTCCACCACCACTGCCGCGGAAATCCGACTCCGGTGAGGCAGTTACGGATGAAGGCAGGAGGTCGCAGTGACAAGGTGGCGTCACCCAGCAGTACAACTGCGAGGAGGACCACCAGCCACGGAAAGTGAGGGAGCAGTGTCATTGGTCGTGCTCCTCGTTGGAGGCTGTCAGGAGCGGGTGGACCGCGTCGCGCACTCGGCTGCGGAGTGCGTCCGTCCCGGCTCTCGGGATGGATGCCCATTCGAGAAGTGCGCCCAGATAGGCAAGGTATGCAGTTGTGGCACGCTGTTTGGCGGCCGTCGTCGAGCAGTCGGAGGCCGCGGCAAAGACGTCTTGGAGTTCGTTGATCAACTCCTCCCGCAGTTCGCTGAAGACTCTCGAACTGTGAGCGCCGGAGATGAGCACCGCTCCGTAGGACCGGGTGAGGTCGGGGCAACTGCCGAACAAGTCGATGAAGGGAGAGAGGATGTCGAGGATCGCCTGTGCGCCATCGCCGCCACCTTCAGACCGCACTTGTGCGCGGCTGGTCGGAGGGTAACCGGTGTGTAGCGCCTCTATGCGTTCGTCAAAGCATGCAACCAACAGGCCGCTCTTGTCTCCGACGTACATGACGCTTCCTACGCTGACGCCGGCGTCCGCCGCGATGTCCTTGATGGTCGTCGCGTTGAAACCTCTTTCCTCGAACAGCCTTCGCGAGCTTGCCAAGACCCGGGCCCTGGTGGCATCGCGTGATTCGGCGCGTGTGGGCATTGACCCTCCTTGGACTCGGCCCTACTTAGAACGCGTTCACTGAACGCGTTCGCTGAGCGTGTTCAGCCAGCATACCGATTCTTCCGCGCGACTGCAAGGCCCACGCCGGCAACGAGTCCTTGGCTCTGGTGCGCCGACCGGGCGCCGAGGTGCGTATTCGCTGAATGCCGCTATTCACGGGCGTGACATGCCTTGACCAGGGCGGATGGCTAAAATCGCGCGCGTCAGATCCTCGAACGGCCCAATGGGCCGATTAGGAGAACAGATGAGCAAGATACGTGTCGCCATCGTCGGTGTGGGCAACTGCGCGTCGTCGCTGGTGCAGGGCGTCACCCACTACGCGGACGCCAAACCGACCGACACGGTGGGCGGCCTGATGCACGTCCAGTTCGGCGACTACCACGTCTCAGACATCGAGTTCGTGGCCGCCTTCGACGTCGACGCCGCCAAGGTCGGGCTCGACCTGGCCGACGCCATCAACGCCTCACAGAACAACACCATCAAGATCGCCGACGTCGCCCCCACCGGCGTGAGTGTCCAGCGCGGCGTCACCCTGGACGGCTTCGGCAAGTACTACCGCGAGACCGTCCAGGAGTCCAGTGAGCCTCCGGTTGACGTGGTCCAGGCGCTCAAGGACGCCCAGGTCGACGTTGT
Organism: Actinomyces procaprae; assembly: GCF_004798665.1. NCBI lineage: Bacteria > Bacillati > Actinomycetota > Actinomycetes > Actinomycetales > Actinomycetaceae > Actinomyces > Actinomyces procaprae. The sequence goes on along the minus strand of NZ_CP039292.1, from coordinate 2,041,445 downwards.
GGTCTCTTACCTGCCCGTCGGCTCGGAGGAGGCCGACCGCTACTACGCCCAGTGCGCCATCGACGCCGGCTGCGCCTTCGTCAACTGCCTGCCGGTGTTCATCGCCTCCGACCCGGCCTGGGCACAGAAGTTCACCGATGCCGGCCTGCCGATCATCGGCGACGACATCAAGTCCCAGATCGGCGCCACCATCACCCACCGGGTACTGGCGCGCCTGTTCGAGGAGCGCGGCATCACCATCGACCGCACCTACCAGCTCAACGTCGGCGGCAACATGGACTTCAAGAACATGTTGGAGCGCGAGCGGCTGATGTCGAAGAAGATCTCCAAGACCCAGGCGGTCACCTCCAACGTCTCCACGCAGTTCGCCGAGAAGGACATTCACGTCGGCCCCTCCGACTACGTAGGCTGGCTGGACGACCGCAAGTTCGCCTTCGTGCGCCTGGAGGGCCGCAACTTCGGCGGCGCTCCCGTGAGCCTGGAGTACAAGCTTGAGGTCTGGGACTCCCCGAACTCCGCCGGCGTGGTCATCGACGCCATCCGGGCCGCCAAGATCGGCCTGGATCGCGGCATCGGTGGTCCGCTGCTGTCGCCATCGTCCTTCTTCATGAAGTCCCCGCCCCAGCAGCGCCCCGATGAGGAGGCCATGGACTCCACTGAGGCCTTCATCCGGGGTGAGGTCGAGCGCTGATCGCTCGTTCCGCCATGCACACACGCAGGTCGGCCCGCAGCAGCCATGAGTTGCTGCGGGCCGACCTGCGTACTTGTGAGTCAAGCCGGTCATCACACGCGCTGACCGCGTTTGTCCAGTTGGGCCGTGTTCCTCTACTTGGATCGTCTGAGATCGCGTATAAGGCGCTCCAAGTGGGCGCGCAATTCAAGGCGAGTCCCGACGGTGCCCTGGGAATCAATCATGACAAGCCGTTTGCGGTCTGCTCGGTCAGCCAGGTGGCTAAAGGGGCGCTTCCGGTTTGAGGGCGCTTCGTGTTTGGGGGTGTGGGTGGAGCCGGGAGGTGGTTCGTCGGCGTGGTTTGCGCTGGCGTGGTCTGTTGCGCCGGTTCGGGGTTTACTACTCGGGTTTGGTGTCTGCTGGAGGGTTCTGGGCCTTTCAGTGGAGGTCTAACTGGCGTGGCAGACGCCGAAGGGGCGTACCCGATGACCGCGCGCTGGTCTTGACCGCACTCGCTCGACGCCCGTGACGCCGCCCCGGGGACACCCCCTTGCCGGCCACATGTCCTCGTCGGCCCCAGAATGTCGGCGCAGGCCCCACTCAGACCTCGCCCGGACGCCCGAGCACGACCTCCCAGTCCCGAACGCCACCGCCAAGTCGGACCCGTCCGCGCCGAACACGACCACCCGCGAGCCCGAACCACCACACCCACAAACACGAAGAGCCGGTTTGTGGGTGTGTTGGGCTGGGGTTTGTGTGTTGACGCGACGGTTCGTACCTTCGCCTGAGGGTTCGTATGTTCTGGTCGGCGATTCGTACCGTCGTGCGACGGTTCGTACGGTAGGGGTACGTAGCGTCGCCGGAAGTGCCGAATCGTTGGTGCCAAGTGCCGAACCGTCACGCGAAGTGCCGAACCGTCACGCCAAGTGCCGAACCGTCACGCCAAGTGCCGAACCGTCACCCGGGGCGCGCGGGCGAACACGCCAGGTCCGCACCCCGAGCGCTCACGCCTGCGCCCGGGGCCTGGCGGGTAGGGCACCGAGCTTGCCGCCGTGCGTCGTCAATGGCGGCAGCCCCGGTCCAGCGCCCGGATGACCCCAACGGCCCCGGCGAATCAGCGCAAGCCAACACCACCCACCACACCCTCAAACCGGAAGAGCCGCTAAAGGATCTGACTCGGCTTTCTCAATAAGAAGCTTGAGCGCCGCGGAGGTATCTGGGTAGCAAATGGTCATTGCTCGCCGCGCAGATCTTCCAGTACATCTTTTGAGCTGAGTCCTCGCGCGCGCATTAAGGCGTTGAAGTCTGTGGGGACCGCTGGACGCGTAGCGCCTTGCCGACGCAGTAGCGCGAGGCGGTCGTGAGTAATAGGTACAAGCTCGGCCACGGGACATCCGTTGTTGGTGATCTCGAAACTCTCGCCGGCCTCCACTCGGCGGAGGATTGCGGCGCTGTCGTTCCGTAGCTCGCGGTGTGGAATCGTAGTCATGACATCACTCTGTAGCAAGCGTAGCGCAGATCGTCTACGCCCGTTGTCTAGGTTGAAGTGCAACGCCTGGGGTTGGTGGTTTTGATTGTATGTTGGGTCAGGGCTTGTTGGTGGGCTTCGGCTGGTGTGTGGTAGCCCAGGACCCGTAGGGGGCGGTTGTTGATCTCGGTGGTTATGTCGGCTAGTTCCGTTGGGTCCAGGTGGGTGATGTCGGTGCCTTTGGGCAGGTAGCGGCGAAGCACGCCGTTGCGGTTCTCGTTGGTGCCCCGCTGCCAGGAGCTGTAGGGGTCGGCGAAGTAGGTCAGTACCCCGTGGGATTCCACCAGGGTGTGGTGGGCAGCGAATTCACTACCATTGTCGTAGGTGATCGTCCTGCGCATATGGGTGGGCAGGCCATCGAGCAGGCGGGTCTGGGCGGCGGAAGTGGCGGCGGCGGTCTTGTCCGGCAGCAGGGCGGTGAGCATGAACCGGGTGGCCCGGTCCACCAGGGTGTGGATGACCCCATGCTTGCAGATCACAGAGTCGGCCTCCCAGTGACCCGCCTGGGAGCGCTCATCCGCTGTCTTGGGCCGGTGGCTGACACCCACGCGCAGACGGATCGGGGAGCCAACCGTCCTGCGCCCGCCGGTGTGGCGGCGGCGCCGGTGAGCCCTGGCCAGGTAGCCGGACAGGCCGGCGGCCCGATCCTGGGTGACGTAGATCCAGGCGTAGATGGTCTCCGGGCAGGCCCGCATCCGCTCATCATCGGGGTGGTCCAGCCTCAGGCGGCCGCTGATCACCAGCGGGCTCCACCCCCGGCGCAGCCGCTCGGTTACATAGGCGACCAGGGGGTCATGACTCATGCGTGCACGCCGGCCGTGGTGGCGTGAGCGCGCAGCCGCCTCGGCGCGGGAGGCCACATATGCCCGCCCGGTCCACCAGTCGGTCTTCAACCTGGCGGGCCGGTAGGGCCTGTAGGCCTGGGCCAGGTGGGAGGGCCGCCAGGAGTTGCGGGCCACCTCCCGACTGATAGTCGCCGGGCTGCGGCCCAGCGCGGTGGCGATCTGCCGCAGCGAATGAGTGGGGGAGCATCGCCTGAATCACATCACGCTCCTCACCGCTCAAGTGCCGGTATCCTCTACACACGGTGCAGCACCGTTCCTCTCCAAAGCCAACGGATTCCTCACAGAACCCAGGCTAGTAGGCACGGTGTTGCACTTCTTCATAGACAACGGGGTACGCGACATTCCAATGCGGGTTGCCTCCCGTGGCGGCGCACGCTCAGTCATCTTGCCGCTCTGACCGGACAGCGAGTTTTGCCTGGTATTTCAACGTTCTTGGTTTTGGGTTGAAGGAGGTCGTTCGGCTCCCACGTGCGCCGCGGGGGTCGGCGCACGTGGGAGCCGAATGCCGCGTTCACCGGCTGAGGTGTTTTCCGCATGATTCCGCCAAATCCCTAAAACTGCGCCACAACTGAGCGTGCGGCGCGCTCACGCCGGGCACACCCGCGCGCGGGTCCGGCGGTCGCACCGACAGTCATCCCGCCAGTCAGGCCACCGGAGCCACCCGCGCGCGGGCGGGGCAACCGTCCAGGGGTCGGTGCTGTCGCTGCGGCCGCATGTCACCTGGCCGGACTTGCCGCGCTTCAGACACCTGACAGGTCGCGGCGTCGGTAGGCCACTAGGCCGACGGCGGTACCGAGGACGCCGACAGCCGTCTGCACCGCCAGCGGCACCCAGTCCGGGTCACCGACAACGTCGAGGTAGTGCCCCAACACGCTCAGGTCCTGCGCCCAGGTCGGCAGGTCCATCATGCCGCCCAGCAGCCTGGCGAAGGCGCTCCAGGCAAGTACTGCCCACACGAGGCCAAAGCGTCGCGGCGCCACGCCGACCACCGCCAGGGCGATGCCGATCGCCGCCAGCGCTCCGGGCAGCTGGCTGACGGTGAACACGAAGGCCCGGCCCACGGCATGGTCCTCGGCGAGTTGAGAACCCGTCGCGGCTGCGAGCACACCGCCGGAGAGCACCAGCAGGCCGAAGGCCTCAACCGCGGCCACACCGCCCAGCACCACGAACAACCGGGTCCGTGACAGCCCGACCGCGTAATCGACGTCGATCAGGCCGAACCGTTCCTCCAGAACGACGACGTTGATCCGCTGCACCGCGGCCACCGCGACGAGCAGGACAGTCATTATTGTGAGCAGCGACAGGTACTGCTGGACTGGGCTGCCGGCGGCCATCTTCCCGACATACGAACCGGTCGCCGAGCCCGGCTTCAGCAGGCCGGTGAGGTTGCCCGCCATGGCACCGAACAGTGCGGAGAAGGAGGTCACCGCCGCCGCCCATGCCAGTGTTGTGCGTGTGGACAGGCGCGTGAGTAGGTCGGCGTAGCCGTGGATCCGCCAGCGGCGCCCGCTGGTGGCCCGGTCGGGCAGGTAGCCGTCCGCGTACTCCCGGTGGGCGTACAGGGCTCCGGCCGCCGCCACCAGGGCAACGCATGTCGCGGCGCACAGGGCCAGTGGCATGGGGTCGTCGTCGGTGTAGGGAGCCGCCAGGTCGCGCCAGCCCAGGGGTGTGAGCCACCGCAGCCAGGCGGCACCGAGCTCATCCGCCGCCACCCGCAGCGCGAACCCCACCGTCAGGGTCACCAGGGCGAGCAACCGCGCCTGGCTCGCCCGCCGATACAACTGACAGTCCAACGCCGTCAGACCGATGAAGGCCCAGCCGGTCACCGCTACCGCGCCCGCCAGCATCCAAGCCCCAACAACCGTCATCTCGGTCACGAATCGAGCCACGCCGGTCAGAACCAGGCCGACGCCGAGTCCGAACCCCGCAACCGCCCCGGTGCACACAAGCAACGGCGCTGCGAAGGGAATCGCCCACCCCACTCCCGCCGCATGCTGTACCTCGACCAGTCCGTCCTCCTCGTCGGCGCGCATCGTCCTGGTGACCAACAGCACCGCCATGAGACTCACGCAGAACAACAGGTAAGTGCCCGTCTCCCACTGCACCAGCTGGCCGATCCGTCCCGGCAACGGTAGGACGCCGTACAGCAGGCGGGTACCCGGCGTGTCGCGCATGCTCTGTACGAGCAGTTCCCGGGTCTGCGGCGAGGGATACACGCGTTCATACGCCGGGGGAGTGAGCGCCGCCAGCAGCCATGGGGGCAGGCACCAGGCAAGGACCTGCCACCGCAGGCGTCGCCACAGCAGATGCACGGTCGGGCGCAGCCCATGGAGAGGCGCAGTTGCCTGCGGCCTGGGTGCGGCGCGCATCCGTACGGGACGGCGCTCGGCGCGAGTTGTCACAAGCTGACCCGCCTCCCGCCGGCCGACCGGTGGATCGCCGCCGCGAAATCCGGGTCGGCCAGCATCAGATCGAGCAGTGCGCCGGTGAATACCCGGTGGATTTTGAGCGGATAGCTTATGGTCGAGAGGACCCCGGCCAAATCCCACAGGGCTCGCCCCAGCTCGCCCTCGGGAAGATCGTTCAGGATGGCCAGCGAACTCTGCTTGTGCCGCAGGGCCAGCGCCCAGGACTCCTGCGCCAGCTCGACCGCACCGGCATCACCCGTCTGCTCCAATTCGGCGAAGGCGCATATCTGTCGGGCGCACGCGTCGCGCTCGGCGGCGTCGAGCTCCGCAATGAACCGGCTCGCACTGGCGGGAATCATCTCGCGCGCGGCGAGCGTCATCATGAGGCGCCGTTCCCCGGTCAGGACTTGCAAGGCCCGGTCCCGGGCCGGGGCCTCCAGGCCGCGTATCCGGCGGGCGACGTCGTCGTAGAAGTAGGTGAGTGCAGTGGGCAATGGTGAGGGAGGGCCGCCGCCGGCAACCCGGGCGATGAGCTCATCGACGCGATCGGCCTGTTCACGCAGCGCCCGCTGCCGTTCCTCGATGTTCTCACGTGCCGAACGCAGGTCCTGCAGGATTGCCTCGCGATCCGTGCCCCGCGCATCCGCGGCGAGAATCTGTGCGACTTGGGTCAGGGAGAGGCCGCGGTCCGCCAGCCAACGGATGCGCAGCAGCCGGGCCAGATGTTCGACGCCGTAGTCCCGGCGCCCTCCCGCCGACGGCGGTACCGGCAGCAGGCCGAGCCGGTGGTAGTGGCGTACCGCCCGTGTGGTGGTGCCGGCGAGGTCGGCCATCTCCTTGACGCGCATGCCCACATCCCAGCAAGCGACCCTGCGTCGCTGTCAATTGCCAGGCAGAGGCGGTACGCACGTACCCCTCGATTCACCCGGCTCCACTCAGGTCGCGGCGTCGGTAGGCCACCAGGCCGACGGCGGTACCGAGGACGCCGATAGCCGTCTGCACCGCCAGCGGTACCCAGTCCGGGTCGCCGACGACGTCGAGGTAGTGCCCGAGCACGCTCAGGTCCTGCGCCCAGGTCGGCAGGTCCATCATGCCGCCCAGCAGCCTGGCGAAGGCGCTCCAGGCGATCACTGCCCACACGAGGCCAAAACGTCGCGGCGCCACGCCGACCACCGCCAGGGCGATGCCGATCGCCGCCAGCACTCCGGGCAGCTGGGTGACGGTGAACACGAAGGCCCGCGCCACGGCATGATCCTCGGTCACCTGCGTGGCCGTGACTGCGGCCAGCACGGCCCCACACAACACCAGCAGAATCGCCCCCACCGCTGCCGCCGAGACTGCCTGCATCAGGAACAGGCGCCGGCGCGGCACCCCGACGGCGGCCTCGGCCTCCACCAGTCCGGCGGCCTCATCGGCGGCGAGCCGACCCGCCTGCCCAGTCGCCGCCACCGCGATCAGCAGCACCATCATCACGGTCATCAGCGACATGAACTGTTCCATCATGTCGGCGCCGGCCTGTACCAGCATGTTCACGTATTCGGCGATGCGCTCGTCCCGCATCATCTCCAGGATGCCCTCGGTCGTAGAACCGAACAACGCCGCGAAGCAGACCACCGCCGCCGCCCATGCCAGTGTTGTGCGTGTGGACAGGCGCGTGAGTAGGTCGGCGTAGCCGTGGATCCGCCAGCGGCGCCCGCTGGTGGCCCGGTCGGGCAGGTAGCCGCCGGCATACTCCCGGTGGGCGTACAGGGCTCCGGCCGCCGCCACTAGGACAACGCATATCGCCGCGCATGCCGCCAGTGGCATGGGGTCGTCGTCGGTGTAGGGGGCGACCAGATCGCGCCAGCCCAGGGGTGTGAGCCACCGCAGCCAGGTGAGCTCCCATTGGTCGGCGGCCACCCGCACCATGAAGGCAACCCCAACACATGCCAGGGCCAGCGGGCGGGCGCCGGCGGCGCTGCGCGCCAACTGGCAGGCTACGGCGGCCAGGCCTGCGAAGCCCCAGCCGACGACGGCGGTCACTCCGGCCAACGCCCATCCGCCCGCCGCTGGAAGCGACTCGATCTGCGCGGCCTCGGCCGCGAGCGTGCCGCCCACCAAGGCGGCCAGGACGCCGACCGCCGCCCAGATAACCAGCACCGGGGCGAGGAAAGGTACCCACCTCCCAGTGCCCGCGCTCCGCAAAAGTTCGATCAGACCCTCGTCCTCATCCGCGCGTAACAGGCGGCAGGTCAGCAGCACCGCCATAAGCGCGGTGCACACCAGCAGGTAGGTGGCCCCCTCCCACTGCACCAGCTGGCCGATGGTGCCCGGGTCGGGGAGCTCGCCGTACAACAGGCGCGTGCCCGGGGAGGCCCGCAGCGCCTCGACCACCGCATTGCCGCCCGCACCACCGGCGTCGCCAGCTGCGGAGAAGTAGGCGTCCTGATAGGCCGGCGCGAAGGACGCCATGCCTAGCCACAGGGGCAGTATCCAGGCGAGCGCCTGCACCCGCAGCCTCCTGGCGGTCAGGCGCAGGGCGCGGCCCAGGCCGCGCAGGTCGTTGCGCAGGTTCATCCGCGCACCTCCTCGTAGTGACGCAGGAACAGGTCCTCCAGGCTCGCCGGCCGGCAGATCACGTCGGTGGCTCCCTGCGCGGCGACCGCCGCCAGTACCGCCGGTACCCGGGCGGCGCCCACCTGCACGCTCAGGCGGCCGTCCTCCACAGTCAGCTCGTCCTCCAGCTGCGGCAGCGACGCGGCTATGCCGCGCAGCAGATCCGCGTCACCGCCGACCTCGATCTGGGTACGGGCAAGCTGCTGTAGCCGGGACAGGTCGCCCTGCTCCACCACACGGCCGTCCTTGATGATCGTCACGGCGCTACACAGACGCTGCACCTCGGCGAAGATATGGCTGGACAGCAGCACGGTGCGCCCCTGGGCCGCGGCCCGGGTCACCTCATCCATGAAGACCTGCTCCATCAGGGGGTCCAGGCCGCTGGTCGGCTCGTCGAGAATCAGCAGGCTTGTTGGTGCGGCCAGTGCCGCCACCAGCGCCACCTTCTGCCGGTTGCCCTTGGAGTAGGTGCGCACCTTCTTGCTCGGGTCCAGGGCGAAGCGCTCGATCAGCTCCTCCTCCCGGGCGCGGTCCCGCCTGCCGCGCAGGCCCGCCAGGGCGTCGAGCGCCTGCCCGCCGGTCAGGTTCGGCCACAGCGCCACATCCCCGGCCACGTATGACACCTCCCGGTTGATTCGCGGCGCCTCTCGCCGCGGGTCGCGCCCCAGTACACGCACCGTGCCGCCGTCGGGGTGATACAGCCCCAGTAGGGCGCGGATGGTTGTGGACTTGCCCGCCCCGTTCGGGCCGAGGAAGCCGTGCACCTGCCCGGCGGCGACCTCCAGGTCCAGGCCGTCCAGGGCGGTGAAGCGCCCGAAGCGCTTGACCAGGCCCTGAACCCGAATCGGGGTTCCGGACGGATTCGTGGCGCCGACGGCGCGGCCCCTGTCTTTGCGTGTTGTCATCAATGGTGTCCTTTCATGAGAGTGCGGGTGGTGGGATCGGGATCAGGGACGGCCCGGAGCAGGAGCCGCTTACAGCGCGGGCTCGTCACCGGCCAGGCGCCGAATGACGACGGCGAAGTCCGGATCGGCCAGGAGCAGCTCCAGGAAACGGTCGAGGTACAGGTGCTGTGCCGGTCCGGTGTAGGTATCGGTGATCATCTGGGTCAGCCGCCAGGTGGTGCGACCCGGAGATCCGGTCGGAAAGTCGGAGAATGCGGCCAGCGCCGTAGACCGGTGCCGGAGGGTGTACTCCCAGGTCTCCTCGGCCAGGTCGAGGGCCGCGGTGCGGGCTTCCTCTCCGCCCAGCTGCTCCAGGCGGGCGATCTGGGCGTAGATGCGTACGCCCGCCTCCCACTCCGCGGCATCCAGCTCGGCCAGGAAGGTGCCGATGCTGTCGGGGACCAGGCCCAGGGCGGCCAGCGCCGTCACCACCTGCCGTTCGGCCCGCAGTCCGCGGCTGTTCAAGCCCTCCTCCTCCAGGCGTGCCTGCACGGCGTCGTAGAAGCGCACCAGCAACTGGGGGATCGGCTCCAGCCCCTCACCGTCCTCGACTCGGGCGATCAACTCGTCGATACGGGCCTCCTGCGCCTGCAGCTCGCGGCGGCGCGCAATAACCGTGTCCCTAGTGGCCCGCAGGCTGTGCAGCACCGCTTCCCGGTCGGCGCCACCCGGATCCTGGGCGAGCACCTCGGCGATCTGCGCCAGGGGCAGCCCGCCGTCGGCCAGCCAACGGATCCGCATGAGCCGGGCCAGGTGTGCCAGCCCGTACTCCCGCCGCCCGCGCACGGTCGGCGGCACCGGCAGCAGTCCCAGGCGGTGGTAGTGACGCACCGCCCGCGGGGTGGTGCCGGCCAGGTCGGCCATCTCCTTGATGCGCATGCACCCATCCCAGCAGGTGACGTAACGTCACCGTCAAGGCCCGCCGGTCTCCGCCCAGGAGAGGTGCGCAGGCGGGCCCACGCCGCGCGGGCCGCTGCTGAGACGATTTCGGGCCCTGGCGCGGCGCGGACTAATCTGGCCCCGGAGATTCCCGACTCATCTGGTGGAAGGCAACCGCATATGACTGACGCCCCCGGCGCTCTCTCGCCAACGGACGAGGCCGGCGTCAACGCCCTCGTCGTCCAGGCCATCGACGCTGTCGACGCCGCCGCCGACCTCGCTGCGCTGAAGGAGGCCCGTTTGACCTACGTCGGCGACGCCTCCGCTCTGGCCCTGGCCAACCGGGAGATCGGCCGACTGCCCGACCGTGCCGCCAAAGCCGCCGCCGGCAAGCTGCTCGGCGGCGCTCGCGGCCGTATCTCCGCCGCCCTGGCCGCCCGCCAGGAGGTACTCGAGGCCGAGGCCGAGGCGAAGATGCTGGCCACCGAGGCCGTCGACGTCACCGTCCCCACCGACCGCACCGCCGCCGGCGCCCGCCACCCACTGGACGTCCTCATCGACGAGGTCTCCGACTTCTTCACCGCCATGGGCTGGTCGATCGCCGAGGGACCGGAGGTCGAGCACGAGTGGTTCGACTTCGACGCCCTCAACTTCGACGCCGACCACCCAGCCCGCCAGATGCAGGACACCTTCTACGTCGACGGCGCCTCCGTGGGCGGCGCCCCGGGCGCGACGGCGAACCTGGTACTGCGCACCCACACCTCGCCGGTGCAGGCGCGCGTGATGCTGAATCAGGCCCCTCCCATCTATGTGGCCTGCCCCGGTAAGGTCTTCCGCTCCGACGAGCTGGACGCCACCCACACGCCCGTGTTCCACCAGGTCGAGGGCATCGCCGTGGACAAGGGCCTGACCATGGCACACCTGAAGGGCACCCTGGACCACTTCGCCCGTGTCATGTTCGGGCCGGAGGCACGCACCCGGCTGCGGCCGTCCTTCTTCCCCTTCACCGAGCCCAGCGCCGAGATGGACCTGTGGTTCCCGCAGAAGAAGGGCGGACCCGGCTGGATCGAGTGGGGCGGCTGCGGCATGGTCAACCCCAATGTGCTGACCGCCTGCGGTATCGACCCGGAGGTCTACACCGGCTTCGCCTTCGGCATGGGCCTGGAGCGCACCCTCATGCTGCGTCACGGCATCGCCGACATGCACGACATCGTCGAGGGCGATATCCGCTTCTCCCAGCAGTTCGGCACCACCGGAAGGGGTAACTGACATGCCGTACGTCCCGATCGAGTGGCTCCGCGAGCACGTAGACATCCCTGTAGGAACGAGCGCCGCGCAGCTGGCCGCCGACCTGGTCAAGGTCGGACTGGAGGAGGAGCGCATCGTTCCCCCCGCCGTCACCGGCCCCCTCGTCGTCGGCCGGGTGCTGACCCGTGAGGCCAAGGAGCAGAAGAACGGCAAGGTGATCAACTACTGCCGCGTCGACGTCGGCCAGCACAACGACGCCCCCGGAACCGGCAAGGAGCCATCCGAGCTGCCCAGCCGTGGCATCGTGTGCGGCGCCCACAACTTCGAGGCCGGCGACCACGTGGTGGTCTCGCTGCCCGGAGCGGTCCTGCCCGGCGACTTCACCATCGCCGCCCGCAAGACTTACGGGCACATCTCCGACGGCATGATCTGCTCCGAGCGGGAGCTCGGCCTCGGCAACGACCACTCCGGCATCATCGTGCTCGAGCGCTGGCTGGCCGCCCACGGTCGCGACGGCGAGGAGATCCCCGCCCCGGGTAGTGACGCCATCGGCCTGCTCGGACTGGGGGAGGAGGTCCTGGAGATCAACATCACCCCGGACCGCGGCTACTGCTTCTCCATGCGCGGCGTGGCGCGCGAGTACTCCCACGCCACCGGGGCCGCCTTCACGGACCCGGCCGACGCCACCAACCCCGAGCGCTTCCCGCAGGGAATCGTCCCGGCCGGGGCGGACGGCTTCCCCGTGCGCTTCGCCGAGGACACCGCCCCCATCCACGGCCGCCCGGGCGTGGACCGCTACGTCGCCCGCGTGGTGCGCGGCATCGACCCCTCCGCCACCTCCCCGAAGTGGATGCAGGACCGCCTGATCGCCGCCGGCATGCGCCCGATCAGCCTGGCCGTGGACGTGACCAACTACGTGATGCTGGATCTGGGCCAGCCGCTGCACGCCTTCGACCTGAACAAGCTGGCCGCCCCGATCGTGGTGCGCCGCGCCCGGAAGGGGGAGCCCCTCACCTTCCTCGACGAGGTCACCCGCACCCTGGACGGCGAGGACCTGTTGATCACCGACTCCCCGTCCGGGGAGGGCTCCCGGCCGCTGGTGCTCGCGGGCGTGTTCGGCGGCGCGGAGACGGAGATCGACGCCGAGACCACCGACGTGCTCATCGAGGCCGCCCACTTCGACGCCGTGTCCATCGCCCGCTCCGCCCGCAGGCACAAGCTGCCCACCGAGTCCTCCAGGCGCAACGAGCGCGGCGTGGACACCGAGCTCGCTCCCGTGGCCGCGCAGCGTGCCGTGGACCTGCTGGTCCAGTACGGCGGCGGCACCGCCGATGCGGTAGCCACCGACGTCAACCGCACCGTCGCGCCGCAGCCGATCACCATCCGCGCCGACGCCGCGCAGCGCCTGACCGGCGTCGCCTACGGCACCGCCCGCGTCACCGAACTGCTGCGCGCCATCGGCTGCACGGTTGAGCCGGCCGGAACGGACGCCGACGGCGTGGAGCTCCTCGCGGTCACCCCGCCCACCTGGCGGCCGGACCTGGTGGGCGCCGCCCACTTCGCGGAGGAGGTCGCCCGCCTGGACGGCTACGACAACATCGCCTCCATCGTGCCGGTGGCGCCTGCGGGGACGGGCCTGACATTCCGGCAGCGCGCCCGCCGCGACGTGGTGCGCATTCTCGCCGACGCCGGCCTCACGCAGGTGCTGTCCTACCCGTTCATCGGCGATGCGCACGACCGTCTCGAGCTGCCCGCCGACGATCCGCGCCGAGCGGCGATGCGCCTGGCCAACCCACTGGCCGACGACGCCCCGCTGCTGCGCACAAGCGTGCTCGACTCCCTGCTGGAGGTGGCCCGCCGCAACGTCTCCCGCGGTCTGGAGGACCTTGCCGTCTTCGAGGTCGGCAGTGTCACCCACCCCGCCGGGACCGTGCCGGCGCCCATCCCGGGCGTGGACCACCGCCCCTCCGAGGCGGAGATCGCCGCGCTGAACGCCGGCATCCCGGCCCAGCCCACGCACGTGGGCGTCGTCCTGGCCGGGGACCGGGAGCGCGCCGGCGTGCTCGGTGCCGCCCGCCCCTGGGACTGGGCGGACGCCATCCAGTTGGTGCGCACCATCGCCGCCGCGCTGGGCGTCGCTGTCGAAGTGGCCGCCCCGCAGGCTCCCTACGCGCCCTGGCATCCCGGACGCACCGCTGAGGTGCGGCTTCCCGCTGTCCGGCAGGGCCGCGAACTGGTGCCCGGAGCGCTGATCGCCCACGCCGGCGAGCTGCACCCGCGCGTCGCCCGTAACCTCGGGCTGCCTCCCCGGGCCTGCGCCGTCGAACTCGACCTGGAGCCGCTGCTGGCGGCCGCCGCAGAAGTCGGCGTCCTCCAGGTGCGTCCGGTGTCCACTTTCCCGGCCGCGAAGGAGGATGTGGCCCTGGTCGTGGACGAGTCGGTCACCGCCGCCGCGGTTGAGCAGGTGGTGCGCGAGGCGGCCGGGGACCTGGCCGAGGAGGTACGCCTGTTCGATGTCTTCCGTGGCCCGCAGCTCGGGGAGGGGCGCAAGTCCCTGGCCCTCTCCCTGCGACTGCGTGCGGCAGACCGGACCCTCACGGCTGAGGAGACCGCCGCGGTGCGCAAGCGCGTGGTCAAGCGTGCCGCCAAGCGTCTTGGTGCCGAGCTGCGCGCATGAGTGTGGGGGTGGTCACGGATGGTCGTTCCGATGCGTGACGCGCTGCGGGAAGCCGACCCGCACGGCGATACTGAGGCCATGAAGATCCTGCTCACATCATCCTCCCGCCACGGCTCCACCGACGAGGTCGGTGCGGTCATTGCGCAGGAGCTGCGAGCCGCGGGCCACGACGTGGACCAGGCCCATCCCGAGGACGTTACCGACGTCGCGGGATATGACGCCTTCGTGCTGGGAAGCGCCGTGTACATGACGCGCTGGACCCCCGAGGCCGTCGACTTCACCGAGCGTTTCCATGAGGAGCTGCAGTCCCACCCGGTGTGGGCGTTCTCGGTGGGGCTGTCCGGGCTGCCCAAGGGCAAGATCTCCGATCCGCACAGGATCGGCCCGGTGCTGCTGTCCATCGACCCTGAGGACCACGTCACTTTCGCCGGACGCTTCAACCCCTCCGCACTGACGCTGCGTGAGCGCTCGATCGCCCGCATGGGCGGCGCCTCTGAGGGGGACTTCCGTGATCTGGATGCGGTACGTGAGTGGAGCAGGTCGATCGCCGAGGCCCTGGCAGCGCACTGAACCAAGCCGGTGGCTCGCTGGGGCGCGGCTGCGCGCGTGCTGTGAGTAAGCCGACTCGGCTGCGCCCCGAGCCGGTTGTGCATATGTATCCAGTCGGATGTATGGTTTCCGGGTGACTTGGACAGCAGCGGTCGCCGGAGCGACCGGGTACGCCGGCGGAGAGGTGCTTCGCCTTCTTGCCGCCCATCCCGAGATCGAGATCGGCAACGTAACCGCCAACGCCTCGGTCGGCACCCGCCTGGGGCAGCACCACCCCCACCTGATCTCCCTGGCCGACCGAGAGGTCACCCCGACCGACGTCGAGCACCTGGCCGGGCACGACATTGTGGTGCTGGCGCTGCCGCACGGCGTCTCGGGGGCCATCACCGCAGCCCTGGAGGAGGCCCCCGGCCCGACCCCCATCCTCGTGGACTGCGGCGCCGACCACCGGCTCACCGACGCCGCCGCCTGGCAGCGGTTCTACGGCACCGACTACGCCGGCGCCTGGACCTACGGCATGCCCGAGCTGCTGCATGACGGTGAGGGGGCCGCCGCCGCACAACGCGCCGAGCTCGCCTCCACCCGCCGCATCGCCGTCCCCGGCTGCAATGTCACCGCAGTGACTCTCGCCGCCCAGCCAGGCATCGCCGCCGGACTCATCGACCCCGCCCGGATCAGTACCGTCCTGGCCGTGGGCTACTCCGGGGCCGGCAAGGCCCTCAAGCCACACCTGACCGCCTCCGAGGCCCTCGGCTCCGCGCAGCCCTACGCCGTCGGCGGCACCCACCGGCACATTCCCGAGATCATCCAGAACCTCCAGGTGGCCGGTGCCGCCCCCGGGGCCGTCCGGCTGTCCTTCACCCCGGTGCTGGTGCCCATGAGCCGTGGCATTCTCGCCACCGTGACCGCGCCGGTCACCGAGGCCGTGCGCGCAGCGGACAATCCGGGCGCCCTCCTGCGCGACGCGTGGCAGCGCGTCTACGGCGGCACCGGCGGCGGTGAGCCCCTGATCCATCTGCTGCCCGAGGGCACCTGGCCCGTTACCGGCGCCGTCACCGGTACCGGCCTGGCGACCGTCCAGGTCGCCTACGACGCCGCAGCGGAGAGCGCCGTCATCATCTGCGCCATCGACAACCTCGGCAAGGGCACCGCCTCTGCCGCCATCCAGTCCCTCAACCTCGCCCTCGGCCTGCCCGAGGTCACCGGGGTCATCACCGAAGGAGTCGCCCCGTGAGCGTCACCGCCGCCGCCGGTTTCCGCGCCGCCGGGATCAGTGCCGGGCTCAAGGAGTCGGGCAAGCGCGACCTCGCCCTGGTGGTCAACGACGGCCCCCTGGATGTAGCCGTAGGCGTGTTCACCACTAACCGGGTCGCCGCCGCCCCCGTGCAATGGTGCCGCAGCGTGTTGGCGGGGGGACGCGGCCGGGCCGGCGCCGCCCGTGCGGTGATTCTCAACTCCGGCTCGGCCAACGCCTGCACCGGCCCCCAGGGCGCCGCCGACACGGCTGCCACCGCCGACCGCGTCGCCGAGCTGCTGGCCGACGATCACCCGGGCATACAGGCGGGCCAGGTGCTGGTGTGCTCCACCGGTGTCATCGGCGTCCCACTGGATATGACGGCACTGCTGGCGGGGGCCGCCACCGCAGCCCAGGCACTGGACACCACGGCGGAGGCGGGACATGCAGCCGCCACCGCGATCATGACCACGGACACGGTCTCCAAGGAGGACACCCTCCACCTGGACGGCTGGACCATTGGCGGCATGATCAAGGGCGTGGGCATGCTCGCCCCCGGCCTCGCCACCATGCTGTGCGTGATCACCACCGACGCCGTCGTCGATGCCTACACCGCCCAGTCCGCCCTGTCCCGGGCCGCCGCCCGCACCGTGGGCCGCATCAACTCCGACGGCTGCATGTCCACCAACGACACCGTGCTGCTGCTCGCCTCCGGTGCCTCCGGGACGACCCCGACGGCGCAGGACTTCGGCGCCGCCGTCCAGGAGCTGCTGGGCCGCCTCGGACGCCGGCTGGTGGCCGATGCGGAGGGCGCCACCCACGACATCGCCATCACCGTCACCGGCGCGGTCACCGAGTCCGCGGCGGAGGTGGCGGCCCGCACCGTCTCGGCCTCCAACCTGCTCAAGTGCGCCGTGGCCGGGGAGGATCCCAACTGGGGGCGCGTCGTCTCCCAGCTCGGTACTGTTCCCGAGGCGTTGTGCCCCTTCGACCCCGACGCCGTGGATGTAGCCATCAACGGGGTGACGATCTACCGCCACGGCGCCCTCGGCGAGGACCGCTCCACCGTGGACATGACCCCGCGCGAGACCCGCATCGACATCGCCCTGAACGCCGGCGACGCCGCGGCCACCGTCTGGACCAACGACCTCACCCACGGATACGTAACCATCAACGCGGACTACACGACATGACCACTACGCTTCCCGCTTCGTTGACTCCCACCCAGAAGGCCTCCGTCCTGCTTGAGGCCATGCCCTGGCTGCGCGCCTACAAGGGCGCCACCATCGTCATCAAGTACGGCGGCAACGCCATGGTTGACGAAGACCTCAAACGCGCCTTCGCCCAGGATGTCCTCTTCCTGCACCAGGTGGGGCTGCGGCCCGTCGTCGTCCACGGCGGCGGCCCCCAGATCAGCGCCATGCTGGCGCGGCTCGGCATCGAGTCCGAGTTCAGGGGCGGGCTGCGCGTGACGACTCCCGAGGTCATGGACGTGGTGCGCATGGTGCTCACCGGGGGCGTGCAGCGTGAGCTGGTGAGCCTGCTCAACGAGTTCGGCTCCGCCGCCGTGGGCATCTCCGGAGAGGACGGCGGCCTGCTGCGCGCCCGCCAGCGCCTGGCCACCGTGGACGGTGAGAGCGTCGACGTCGGCCTGGTCGGCGACGTCGTGGAGGTCGACCCCCGCTCCGTGATCGAGCTGCTCGACCAGGGCCGCATCCCGGTCGTCTCCTCGGTCGCCCCCCTGGTCGCCGACGCGACAACGGTGCTCAACGTCAACGCCGACACCGCGGCCGCGGCCCTCGCCGTCTCCCTGAGGGCACAGAAGCTCATCGTGCTCACAGACGTGGAGGGCCTGTACTCCAACTGGCCGGAGAAGGACTCGCTGGTCTCCCGCATCGGCGCCGACGCGCTCGAGGCGCTCCTGCCCGAACTGTCCAGCGGCATGGTCCCCAAGATGGAGGCCTGCCTGCGGGCCGTGCGCGGCGGCGTCGGGCAGGCCCACGTCGTCGACGGGCGCCAGCCCCACTCCATGCTGCTGGAGATCGTCACCGACGACGGCGTCGGCACCGTGGTCCATCCCGATGTCATTCCGCAGTCGCGCACGAAAGGAGGCGCCACGCTATGACCAGCCCCGAACCCGATTTCACCGCAGCCACGGCTACCGGCACCAATGAGAGTTGGCGAGGCCGCTACGCCGACGCGGTCATGAACACCTTCGGCACGCCCTCCCGCGTGCTCGTGCGCGGACGGGGCGCCCATGTCTGGGACGCCGACGGCAACGAGTACGTCGACCTGCTGGCCGGCATCGCGGTCAACTGCCTGGGCCACGCCCATCCGGCCCTGGTCGCCGCGGTCACCGAGCAGCTGGGCACCCTGGGACACATCTCCAACCTGTTCACCTCACCGGCGCAGATCACCCTTGCCGAGAACCTGGCGGCACTGGTGTACCCGGAAGCGCACGGCGATGCCCGGGTGTTCCTGGCCAACTCCGGCGCGGAGGCGAATGAGGCGGCCTTCAAGATTGCCCGGCGCCATGGCGGCCCCTCCCGCCCCCGTGTGCTCGCCCTTGAGGAGGCCTTCCACGGCCGCACCATGGGCGCGCTGGCACTGACGCACAAGGCCGCCTACCGCGAGCCCTTCGAGCCCCTGCCGGGTGGGGTGGAGTTCATTCCCGCCGGTGACGTCGACGCGTTGCGCGAAGCCATGGGTGATGATGTTGCCGCCCTGTTCGTGGAACCCATCCAGGGGGAGGCCGGGGTACGCCCGTTGCCGGCCGGTTACCTGGAGGCCGCGCGGGAACTCACCTCCGCGGCGGGTGCACTGCTGATCCTCGACGAGGTGCAGACCGGCATGGGCCGCACGGGTGCCTGGATGGCGCATCACCTGCTCGCCCCCGGCGTGGTCCCGGATGTGGTCACTCTCGCCAAGGGGCTGGGCGGGGGAATGCCGATCGGCGCCACCGTCGCAGTCGGCGCCGCGGCCGGGCTACTCGGGCCGGGCCAGCACGGCACCACCTTCGGCGGCAACCCGGTGGCCGCGGCCGCGGCCCTGGCCGTCATCGACACGATCCGCTCACAGCGCCTGCTTGAGCGGGTCACCGAGCTGGGGGACCGGTGGGCGGCTGAGCTGGCCGCCGTGTCCGGCGTGACCGAGGTACGCGGAGCCGGCCTGCTGCGCGGGATCGGTCTGGCAGACGCCGTCGGCCCGGCTGCGCAGGTTGCGGCCGACCTGGAGCGGCGCGGCTTCATCGTCAACCCGCCCCGGCCGGACACCCTCCGGCTGGCACCGCCCCTGATCCTGTCCGACGACGACGCCGACGGCTTCACCGTGACACTGGCCGACGTCCTGGGCGGGCGCGCGGCGGCATGACGATGGCCCACGACGCACCCGCCCTTGACGGTGCCGGCACGCCCTCGACCAAGGCGGCCCGGCACGCCCTGATCGCCCGGATCCTCGGCCACGAGCGCATCCACTCCCAGGCGGAGCTGCGTGAGGCACTGGCCCGGCACGGGGTGACCACCACGCAGGCGACGCTGTCGCGCGACCTGGTGGAACTGCGCGCCACTAAGGTCCGCTCAGTCGGCGGAACGCAGGTGTATGCCATCCCCGAGGCCGGCGCCCCCGGCCAGGTCCCGCCCATCGGCGGTGACGATGAGCCCCTGACCGAGCACACCACCGCCCGCCTGGCCCGCTGGTGCGCCGACCTGGTGGTCACCGCCGAGTGGGCCGGCAACCAGCTGGTCCTGCGCACCCCTGCGGGCGCCGCCCAGCTGCTGGCCGGCGCGGTCGACGACGCGATGCTTCCGGGTGTGCTCGGGTGCATCGCCGGGGACGACACCGTGCTGGTGATCACCCGTTCCGAGGCGGTGGCCGCAGATGTGGCCGCGCACCTACTGGCCCTGGCCGGCCCGGGTCCGCACGGCTGATCCCCGGCCCGCCCCACCGCACCCGAAGCATCCACTCCAAACTTGTCTTCTATCGGACACCACAGAGAAAGAAACAGAACACATATGAGCAAGCACCAGGACCGTGTCGTCCTCGCCTACTCCGGGGGCCTGGACACCTCCGTCGCGATCGGCTGGATCGGTGAGCAGACCGGCCGAGAGGTTGTTACCGTCGCGGTCGACGTCGGCCAGGGCGGTGAGGACCTGGAGGTGATCCGCCAGCGAGCTCTCGACTGCGGTGCCGTGGAGGCCTACGTGGCCGACGCGCGCGAGGAGTTCGCCGAGGAGTACTGCATGCCCGCGTTGAAGGCGAACGCGCTGTACGAGGGCAAGTACCCGCTGGTGTCCGCCTTGTCTCGTCCGGTGATCGCCAAGCACCTGGTGCGGGCCGCCCGCGAGTTCGGTGCCAGTACTGTCGCCCACGGCTGCACCGGCAAAGGCAACGACCAGGTCCGCTTCGAGGTGGCCATCACCTCCATGGCCCCGGATATGAACTGCATCTCCCCGGTGAGGGACCTCGCCCTGACCCGCGACGTCGCCATCGAGTACGCGGAGAAGCACGACCTGCCGATCGAGACCACCAAGCACAACCCCTTCTCCATCGATCAGAACGTCTGGGGCCGTGCCATCGAGACCGGCTTCCTCGAGGACCTGTGGAACGCGCCCACCAAGGACGTCTACGTCTACACCGACGACCCCACCTACCCGCCGCTGCCCGACGAGGTCGTCATCCACTTCGAGCAGGGCGTGCCCACCGCGATCGACGGCAAGGCGGTTACCCCGCTGGAGGCGATCCAGGAGCTCAACCGCCGCGCCGGCGCCCAGGGCGTGGGCCGTATCGACATGGTTGAGGACCGGCTGGTCGGCATCAAGTCCAGGGAGATCTACGAGGCTCCCGGCGCCGTCGCGCTCATTGAGGCACACCAGGCGCTGGAGTCGGTCACCCTGGAGCGCCTGCAGCGCCGCTACAAGCGGCAGCTGGAGCAGACGTGGAGCGAGCTCGTCTACGAGGCCCAGTGGTACTCGCCGCTCAAGCGCTCCATGGACGCCTTCATCGAGGACACGCAGTACTACGTGACCGGTGACATCCGCATGGTGCTGCACGGGGGCCGTGCCACGGTCAATGGGCGGCGGACCGAAACCGGCCTGTACGACTTCAACCTGGCCACCTACGAGACCGGCGACACCTTCGACCAGTCCTCCTCACGGGGTTTCATTGAGATCTACGGCATGCAGTCCAAGCTCGCCGCCGCCCGCGATGTGCGCCTGGGACGGGGGGTCTCCTTCTAGCGCCCCGGCGGCGCACAAGCACGCCGCTACACGTCACGGTCTTGCCACCGATGGTCGGCGTCCCTCCACGGGGCGTCGGCCATCGGCATACCAGTGGGGCCAAGAAGCCGCCCGCCGTGCACCGGTAGTCGTGCGCGTCGGCGCTCCGGCGATTGAAATCGCTCCGCATTCCGGCTCGCGAACTAACAGATGCGGTTACGCTACGGCAACAGCAGGCCGCTGCGGTCGGTGCCGCAACGAGCCCCTGTGACAACCGCATGTCCCGAACGGCCGCCCGGGCCCGGATACGGGGACGAGTACGAGGAGGAGAGCGTGTCAGCTAAGGCCCACGCCCCAATGGCGGCCGCGGTGCGCGGTTCACGCCGCCCGCTGCTGCCGGCCGTGGGAACCTGGGCGTTCTTCCTGACCTTCTCCGGACAGGGAGTGCGCAACGTCGTCGGCTGGTGGGCCTTCGGCCTGATTGCCGCGGTCAGCGGCATCGTGCTCCTGCTCGTATTCCTGTACGAGGGGCATCGGGTTCCGTGGCGCGCACTGCCGCCGGTGACGAGCGCCTACGTAGGCGTCTGCGTGCTGAGTGTCCTGTGGTCCCAGTATCCGGAGGAAACCGCGCTGGCGGCGCTGCTGATGGTGGCCACCAGTGCTGCGGGTGTGCTGCTCGCCTGCGGATTGTCGCTACGGCAGATGACCGACGCGCTCAGCCGGGCCCTGGAGGCCACGCTCGTGCTGAGCCTGTTGCTGGAGGCCTGGGTCGCACTGGTGCTGCGCCATCCGCTCATTCCGCTGTACATGCGGGACTGGGACGAGGTCCCGATCTCCTACTACTGGGTGAACGGCGACCTGGCCCGCGGGGGACCGATTCAAGGAATCGTCGGTAACCGCAACCCGTTGGCCTTCATCGCCCTGCTCACCCTGCTGTGCGTCGCGGTGCGCTGGGCCGACCGGCGGGTGCGGCCGCTGGGACTGGCGGTGTGGACGGCGTTGTCCGTGCTGGTGCTGGTGCTCACCGGCTCGGCGACCGTATCCGTGGCGCTGGTGGTGTGCGTCGCCATATGCCTGCTGCTCTGGCTGGTGCGGCATGCTCCCGTGCGCCTGCGCCCGGTCCTGCTGATGACGGCGGCGGCTGTGGGGGTGGCATTGGTCGCCGCTGCGATCGGCCTGCACTCGCAGGTGACGGCGGTGCTCGGACGCAGCGCGGACATGTCGGGACGCTGGGAGATCTGGCAACGGGTTCTGGACCTGTGGGAGGAGCACACCATCCTGGGGTGGGGCTGGATCATGTACTGGGTGCCGTGGCTGCCCGTTTTCGCCACACTGGTGGTCCGTCCGGACGGCACCCCGACTATGAGCGCGCACAACGCCTACATTGAGGCACTGTTCCAGACCGGCGTGGTCGGGGCGGCGCTCGTGGTGGTGCTGGTGCTGCTGCTCCTGTTCCGCTCCTTCCGGCTGGCTCTGCGCAACATCGACTCCGACGCCTCGGTGCTGCTGCCCGCGCTGCTCATGACGGCGCTTACGGTGCAGTCCTTCACCGAGTCGCGGCTGCTCAGCGAGGGCAACTGGGTGCTTGTGTGCGCGCTGGGCACGTGGCTGGGCCTGCACCGCCTGTACGAGCGCAGCCGTAACGGCATGCACTCAGGTGCTGCGGCAGCAGGCCCTCGTCTTGAGGACCCGGGACCGGTCCACGCCTCGGGCCGGCTCACGCTCACCCACTCCGATACGCCATGATGGCCCCATGACGAGTCAGCCGAGCCAGTCCCCCTCCGCCCCCGCGACTCCCGCAGCCCCCGCCGGCATCAGCCTGTGGGGCGGGCGCTTCACCGGCGGTCCCGCCGATGCACTGGCGGCCCTGTCCGTCTCCACGCACTTCGACTGGCGCCTGGCCCGCTACGACATCGCCGGCTCGCGTGCGCACGCCCGCGCCCTGCGCGCCGCCGGCCTGCTCGACGACGCCCAGTTGGACGGCATGCTGGACGCCCTGGGCGATCTGGAGGACGACGTCGTCTCTGGCGCCTTCGCCCCGACGCCCGCCGATGAGGATGTTCACACCGCGCTTGAACGCGGGCTGATGGAACGCGCCGGGGCGGATCTGGGCGGCAGGCTGCGTGCGGGCCGCTCCCGCAATGACCAGATCGCCACCCTGATCCGCATGTACTTGCGCGATCAGGCCCGCCACCTGGCCGGGCTGGTCCTCGACGTCGTCGACGCCCTCGTCGACCAGGCAGCCGCCGCCGGCGAGGCCATCATGCCTGGGCGCACCCACATGCAGCACGCCCAGCCGGTGCTGGTCGCCCATCAACTGCTCGCCCACGCCTGGCCGCTGATGCGCGACGTCGAGCGGCTGCAGGACTGGGATGCGCGGGCCGCCGTCAGCCCCTACGGATCGGGCGCCCTGGCCGGCAACACACTCGGGCTCGACCCCGACGCCGTCGCCGCCGACCTGGGCTTCGACGCCGCCTGCGAGAACTCCATCGACGGCACCTCCGCCCGTGACACGGTCGCGGAGATGTCCTTCATCCTGGCCATGACCGCGGTGGACGTCTCCCGCCTGGCAGAGGAGATCGTCATCTGGAACACCAAGGAGTTCGACTTCGTCACCCTCGACGACTCCTTCTCCACCGGTTCGTCCATCATGCCGCAGAAGAAGAATCCCGACGTCGCCGAGCTGGCCCGGGGCAAGGCCGGCCGCCTCATCGGCGACCTGGCCGGGCTGCTGGCCACCCTCAAGGCCCTGCCGCTCGCCTACGACCGCGACCTGCAGGAGGACAAGGAGCCGGTCTTCGACGCCGTCGACACGCTCGCCGTGCTGCTGCCCGCCGTGTCCGGCATGGTCGCCACCATGCGCCTGAACTATGAGCGCATGGCGCAGTTGGCGCCGCAGGGCTTCTCCCTGGCAACCGATATCGCCGAGTGGCTGGTCAAGCAGGGGGTTCCCTTCCGCGAGGCCCACGAGCTCTCCGGTGCCTGCGTGCGCGCCTGCGAGGGGCGCGGCATCGAGCTGTGGGACCTGACCGACGCTGACTTCGCCGCCATCGATCCGCGGCTGACGCCGCAAGTGCGCAGCGTGCTCTCCGCCGAGGGATCCGTCGCCGCCCGGGCCGGCCACGGAGGAACCGCCCCGGTGCGCGTGGTCGAGCAGTTGGCTCGCGCCGTCGAGCACTCCGCCGAGCTGCGCGTGTTCTCCTGGGAGGGCTCCCTGCTCGACGGTCCCGCCGACGCCGGGGCGGAGCCCGGCGGGACCACCGTCCGGGAGTCATAGGGACGGGCGCATGACGTGGTCGGAGGCGGTGGGGACGGAGTCTCCCCACGATGACCCCGCCGGCGCGCCGGGCGTGCCCGCGGACATCGCCCGGCTGCTTGCCGACGACCCGGTCGACGTGGCTCCGCGGCTGCTCGGCGCGGTGCTGACCACCAACTCACCGCAGGGTCTGGTGTCGGTGCGCCTGACGGAGGTCGAGGCCTACCGGGGTGAGGCGGACCCGGGCTCGCACGCCTACCGCGGCCGCACCGCCCGCAACGCCTCCATGTTCGAGGCCGCCGGCGCCATCTACGTCTATTTCACCTACGGCATGCACTACTGCGCGAATATCGTCTGCGGCCCCGCCGGGTGCTCCCGCGCCGTACTGCTGCGCGGCGGGGAGGTTGTGGACGGACTCGACCTGGCGCGCCGGCGTCGGCCCGCCGCCCGCACCGACCGCGACCTGGCACGTGGGCCGGCCCGCCTGTGTCAGGCACTCGGCCTGACCCGGGACGACGACGGCGTCCGGCTCGGTCCGGCGGGCTCCCGCGTGGTCCTGACGCTGCCCGTACCGGGAGGCGCACCGGACCCCGCTTGTATCTGCACCGGCCCGCGCACCGGTGTGTCCGGCTCCGGCGGAGACGGCGTCGCCTACCCGTGGCGCTTCTGGATCGACGGCGAGCCGACGGTCTCTCCCTACAAGCCCGCGCGTCCACGCAGCCGGGGCGGGAGCAGACGATGAGCGCCGCAGGCACCGCGCATTCCAACCGCTACTGGAACCACAATGCGGCCTTCCACAAAGAGCTCGTGGCGGACGCCGCCCGCCGCGGCGGGCGGGCCCTGGACGTGGGCTGCGGTGAGGGACTGCTCATGGAACGGCTCGCAGCCGTGTGCGACCAGGTCGTCGGGATCGAGACCGATCCGGATACCGCGAGCCGTGCTCGCGCGCGCCTGACCGGGCTCCCCGGAGCCGATGTGCGGCAGGCGGACGTGCTGGCGCCGGGCGCGACCGACTGCCTTGGAGAGTTCGACACCGTCACCTGCGTGGCGGTCCTGCACCACCTGCCGCTGGAGGCGGGGCTGGAGCAGCTGGCCGCACTGGTCGCTCCGGGAGGTCGGCTCCTGATCGTCGGGCTGGCCGCCAACGCCTCTGCCTGGGATTGGGCGCTGAGCGCCATGAGCGTGGTACCCATTCGGATCGCGAGCCTGCTGCACGGCGAAAGGCGCGATGTCGGTGTGCCCACGGCGCCGGCGCGCGAGTCGCTGCAGGAGATTCGCGCGGCGTCCGCCCGGATCCTGCCGGGGTCCCGGATGCGTCGTCGCTTCTACTGGCGCTACTCACTGGTCTGGGACCGCCCGAGGGGGGCGGGGCAATGACCGGCGACCCACTGCCGGTGCGCGACCTACTGACGCTCCCGCACGCCGCGCTGGGGGAGACTCCGGTATGGCCCGCGCGGACCCCCTTCGAATACGTGTGCGGGATCGTACTGGTGCAGAACACCGCCTGGACGAATGTCGAGCGCGCCCTTGCGCTGCTGTGGGAGGCCACCGGATTCGAGGCGGACAGGCTGCTGCGCCTGACCGACACGGAGCTGACCGCGCTCATCCGCCCGGCCGGCTTCATGCGGGCCAAGTCGCGTGCGCTGCGCGCCTTCGCCGCCTGGATGCTGTCCGCGGACGGGAAGGCCGCGGTGGAGCTGGACGACGACGCCCTGCGCGCCGCGCTGCTGTCCTTGCCCGGCATTGGGCCGGAAAGCGTCGATGTGGCGGCGCTCATGGTCTATGGCAGGCGTCGTTTCATCTTCGACGCCTACGGGCGGCGTCTGCTACGACAGGCCGGCTACGCCGTCGGCCACGACTACGAGACCACCAGGAAGGCCCTGGAGTCCCACATCGATGCCGAGGGACTCAGCCATGCGGAGCTGGTAGACCTGCACGGACTGATCATCGAAGCGGGCAAGCGCGCCCGGGCGGCCGGCGGGTGGGAGGCCTACGGCCCCACGATCGGCATTGCCGTGGCGCGGCCCCGATAGATATTGCGTGCATCCAGAGGATGTACCGGGGATGAGGCGCCGATCTCGGGGGAGGCGCATGTCCGCTCTCCTGACACTTCGTCTGGCATGCGGCACGGCCGTGGCAGACTAGCCCGCGCCGGGCAACCGCCCCGGCCCCGGCTTGCATGTGCCGGGAGCAGACATGGGAAGGCACAGGACCGTGACCGACATCCTGGATGAGTTGCAGTGGCGGGGCCTCATCGCCCAGCACACCGACATCGACGCGCTGCGCGCAGCGCTGAACGCCGGACCGGTCACCTTCTATTGCGGCTTCGACCCGACCGCGCCCTCCCTGCATCACGGTCACCTTGTCGCGGTCAAGGTCATGCGGCACCTGCAGCTGGCCGGCCATCATCCGCTGGCCCTGGTGGGTGGCGCCACGGGGCTCATCGGTGACCCGCGCGCCAAGGGCGAGCGGACGCTGAATACGAAGGAGGTCGTGGCCGGCTGGTCACAGGGGATGCGGGAGCAGCTTGAGCACCTGCTCGACTTCGAGGGCGACAATCCCGCCCGTATCGTCAACAACCTGGACTGGACCGCGCAGCTGTCCGCGATCGACTTCCTGCGCGATCTCGGCAAGCACTTCCGCATGGGGACGATGCTGTCCAAGGACATTGTGGCCCGCCGCCTGGCCAGTGAGGAGGGCATCTCCTTCACCGAGTTCAGCTACCAGATCCTCCAGGCAAACGACTACCTGGAGTTATTCCGCCGTCACGGCTGCACCCTTGAGGTGGGTGGCAACGACCAGTGGGGCAATCTGGTGGGTGGCATGGACCTGATTCACAAGGTCGAGGGTGCCTCGGTTCACGTGATGACCAACCCGCTGATCACCAAGGCTGACGGAACCAAGTTCGGCAAGACCGAGGGCGGTGCGATCTGGCTCGACCCTGAAATGCTCAGCCCCTACGCGTTCTACCAGTTCTGGCTCCAGGTCGAGGACGCCGACGTCGTCCGCTTCCTCAAGGTATTCACCTTCCTGCCGCGTGAGGAGATCGAGCGGTTGGAGGAGTCCGTGGCAACGAATCCGAAGGCCCGAGAGGCGCAGCGCGCCCTGGCACACGAGGTGACCACCTGGGTTCATGGGGTGGAGGCGACTGCGCAGGCCGAGGCCGCTACCGCGGCGTTGTGGGGGAGGGGAGAGCTGAGCGAGTTGGATGCGCAGACGCTTGCGGCTGCGACCGCCGACCTGCCTGCCGCAGCACTCGAGGTCGGCGAGTCAACGATCGTCGACCTGCTGGTGGCCTCCGGGTTGGAGAAGGGCCGTAACGCGGCGCGGAAGACGGTCGCGGCCGGCGGCGCCTACCTCAACAACGTCAAGGTCACCGACGAGGACGCGCCGGTGGGGGCGGAGCAAGTGCTTGCCGGGGGCGTGGTCCTCATTCGGAAGGGCAGGCGCAATCTCGCGGTCGCCAGAAGGGCATGACAACACTCGCGCTGAGCGGCGACCATGCCGACTGGGTGTAGTGGGCAGGCCCCGGCGAATACCGGGTGCCAGCGGCGGTGACAACGGCATGTGGCTGTTGTCACCGCCGATCTGTTTGACCGCGGCAGGGCGGGTGCGTAAAGTAATCCCCTGCCGCCAGGAACGGGGTTCACCCGGGAAGGCGGAACGGAGTAACTGAACAGAGCCGCTGACCGAGACGGGAATCACGGATTCCCGGTTTGACCCGGATCGCGCGGTTCGCTAAAGTTCCTCCGGCGCTTCCGAGAAGAAGTAATGACCGGCAAGGTATTGCGGACACTCGGTGGGTGTGTTGTTTGGGATCTCGATAGTGTGTCGTGTTTGTTTGTTTGGTTGGTGTTTTTTTTGTTGGTTTCTTTGTTTGGTTTTTGTTTTGTTTGGAGAGTTTGATCCTGGCTCAGGACGAACGCTGGCGGCGTGCTTAACACATGCAAGTCGAACGGGCTGGCCTGCTTTTTTGGTGGGTTGGTTAGTGGCGAACGGGTGAGTAACACGTGAGTGACCTGCCCTCTTCTCCTGGATAACTGCTTGAAAGGGCGGCTAATACGGGGTGGTCTGGCCTGCCTGCATGGGTGGGTTGGTATAGGTTCAGCTTTTTGTTGTTCCGGTGGGGGATGGGCTCGCGGCCTATCAGCTTGTTGGTGGGGTGATGGCTTACCAAGGCTTTGACGGGTAGCCGGCCTGAGAGGGTGGACGGCCACACTGGGACTGAGATACGGCCCAGACTCCTGCGGGAGGCAGCAGTGGGGAATATTGCACAATGGGCGGAAGCCTGATGCAGCGACGTCGCGTGAGGGATGGAGGCCTTCGGGTTGTGAACCTCTTTTTCCGGTGGTGAAGGCCTGCCTCGTTTGTGGGTGGGTTGACGGTAGCCGGGTTAGGAAGCGCCGGCTAACTACGTGCCAGCAGCCGCGGTAATACGTAGGGCGCGAGCGTTGTCCGGAATTACTGGGCGTAAAGGGCTTGTAGGCGGCTGGTCGCGTCTGCCGTGAAATTCCCTGGCTTAACTGGGGGCTTGCGGTGGGTACGGGCTGGCTTGAGCGCGGTAGGGAGACTGGAACTCCTGGTGTAGCGGTGGAATGCGCAGATATCAGGAGGAACACCGGTGGCGAAGGCGGGTCTCTGGGCCGTTGCTGACGCTGAGGAGCGAAAGCGTGGGGAGCGAACAGGATTAGATACCCTGGTAGTCCACGCCGTAAACGTTGGGCACTGGGTGTGGGGGCCCTTTCCGGGGCTTCCGCGCCGTAGCTAACGCGTTAAGTGCCCCGCCTGGGGAGTACGGCCGCAAGGCTAAAACTCAAAGGAATTGACGGGGGCCCGCACAAGCGGCGGAGCATGCGGATTAATTCGATGCAACGCGAAGAACCTTACCAAGGCTTGACATGGGTCGGCTGCTGCCGGAGACGGTGGTTCCCGTGCTGCTTTTGTGGTGCGGGCCGGCCTGCAGGTGGTGCATGGTTGTCGTCAGCTCGTGTCGTGAGATGTTGGGTTAAGTCCCGCAACGAGCGCAACCCCTGTCCCGTGTTGCCAGCGCGTTGTGGCGGGGACTCGCGGGAGACTGCCGGGGTGAACTCGGAGGAGGGTGGGGATGACGTCAAATCATCATGCCCCTTATGTCTTGGGCTTCACGCATGCTACAATGGCCGGTACAGTGGGTTGCGATGCCGTGAGGCGGGGCGAATCCCTTAAAGCCGGTCTCAGTTCGGATCGGTGCCTGCAACTCGGCACCGTGAAGTTGGAGTCGCTAGTAATCGCGGATCAGCAACGCCGCGGTGAATACGTTCTCGGGCCTTGTACACACCGCCCGTCACGTCATGAAAGCCGGTGACGCCCGAAGCCCGTGGCCCTATGGGGAGCGGTCGAAGGCGGGGCTGGTGATTGGGACGAAGTCGTAACAAGGTAGCCGTACCGGAAGGTGCGGCTGGATCACCTCCTTTCTAGGGAGACTGTTTGGCGCTGGCCGGGCAGGCAGGCACTCCGTGTGGTTTTTCTCGGGCCTGTTGTGGGCCTGGCCGTGCGGGGCCCCGTGGTTCTCCTCCTGCTGTGTTGGTGGGTGGGGGTGGGGTGGCATGCTGTCGGGTTCCGGGGCTGCGCGCCCTGGGTGGGTCCTGCTGGCGCGGCTGGTTGCCTGGTGGTGGCTGGTTGTGGTGGTGTGGGCTGGTTGGTTGTGAACTGTATAGCGGACGCGAGTGTTTTTGTTGTCTTGTTTGTCGCGTGTTTGTGGTTGCTGTTCTGCGTTTTTTTGCTTGTGTTCTTGTTTGTGTTGTTTTTTTGGGCGCTCGGTGGATGCCTTGGCACCAGGGGCCGATGAAGGACGTGGCGGCCTGCGATATGCCTCGGGGAGCCGGCTTGCGGGCTGTGATCCGAGGGTTTCCGAATGGGGGTACCCGGCGCGGGTTGTGCCGCGCCACCTGTCCCTGAATTCATAGGGGGTGGGGGGTTACGCGGGGAAGTGAAACATCTCAGTACCCGTAGGAGAGGATATTCCGTGAGTAGTGGCGAGCGAAAGCGGAGGAGGCTAAACCGTGGTCGTGTGATTACCCGGCAGGGGTTGCGGCTGCGGGGTTGTGGGGCGCGTCTGGGGCCTGCTGCCGTGGGCCCGCGCTGTTGCTGGTGGCTAGCCGGATCCTCTGGGAAGGGGGGCCGTAGAGGGTGATAGCCCCGTAGGCTGAAGCTGCTGGTGTGGTGTGGGGCGTGTTTTTCCCCTTTTTGTAGCGTGGGGTTCGTGGAGTCCTGCGTGAGTCTGCCAGGACCACCTGGCTGCCTAAATACTTCCTGGTGACCGATAGCGGATTAGTACCGTGAGGGAATGGTGAAAAGTACCCCGGGAGGGGAGTGAAAGAGTACCTGAAACCGGGCGCCTGCAAGCCGTCAGGGCCTGGGTGGGCTCCTGCCTTTGGGTGGGGGTGTGCCTGGGTGGTGGCGTGCCTTTTGAAGAATGAGCCTGCGAGTCAGGGCGTGTCGCGAGGTTAACCTGTTGTGGGGTAGTCGTAGCGAGAGCGAGTCCGAAGTGGGCGTTTTAGTGGCACGTTCTGGACCCGAAGCGGGGTGATCTACCCATGGCCAGGTTGAGGCACGTGTAAGAGCGTGTGGAGGACCGAACCCACCTCGGTTGAAAACGGGGGGGATGAGCTGTGGGTAGGGGTGAAAGGCCAATCAAACTCCGTGATAGCTGGTTCTCCCCGAAATGCATTTGGGTGCAGCGTCGCGTGTTGCCGGGCGGAGGTAGAGCACTGGTTGGCTGAGGGGCCTTACTGGGTTACTGATGCCAGTCAAACTCCGAATGCCGTCGTGGTTGTAGCGCGGCAGTGAGACTGCGGGGGATAAGCTTCGTGGTCGAGAGGGAAACAGCCCGGACCGCCGGCTAAGGCCCCTAAGAGTACGCTAAGTGGGAAAGGATGTGCGGTCGCGGTGACAGCCAGGAGGTTGGCTCAGAAGCAGCCATCCTTGAAAGAGTGCGTAATAGCTCACTGGTCGAGTGGTCGTGCGCCGACAATGTAGCGGGGCTCAAGCGTACCGCCGAAGCCGCGGATCCCGTGCCCTTGTGTGGTGCGGGGTGGTAGGGGAGCGTCCTGCGCTGGGTGAAGCCCGGGGGTGACCGTGGGTGGACGGCGTGGGAGTGAGAATGCAGGCATGAGTAGCGAGACCGGGGTGGGATTCCCCGGCGCCGTATGACCAAGGGTTCCAGGGGCAGGTTCGTCCTCCCTGGGTGAGTCGGGGCCTAAGGCGAGGCCGACAGGCGTAGTCGATGGATGACGGGTTGATATTCCCGTACCGGTGGTGCACCGTCCATGCTGACGTGCGGGTGCTAACCCACGCCGGCGCCCTCTTGCTTGGGTGCTGTGCCGGTCTTCGGGCCGGGCGGTGCCTGTGGGGGTGTTGGTCTGGGGGTCCTCCGTGCTGGTAGGCAAGCGTGTTAACAGGGGTGACGCACAGAGGTAGCCCGGCGGGGCTTATGGCTTGTCCCGTCCAAGCGTGTGGCCCGGCGCCCAGGTAAATCCGGGTGCCATGCCCCCCGTGTTGGGGGGTGGGGTGAGGCGTGATGGTGACCCCGCCCGTTGGGGTGGGGGATAGCAGGGTGATCCTGGGGTGCCTAGAAAAGCCTCGGCGCGAGGTGCGCTACCGCCCGTACCCAATAACCGACACAGGTGGTCGGGCAGAGTATGCCCAGGCGGGCGAGTGAATCATGGTTAAGGAACTCGGCAAAATGCCCCCGTAACTTCGGGAGAAGGGGGGCCCGAGCCCTGAGGCCCCGTGCGGGCTGGGGGTGAGGGTCGCAGTGACCAGGGAGGAGCGACTGTTTACTAAAAACACAGGTCCGTGCGAAGCCGTAAGGCGATGTATACGGACTGACGCCTGCCCGGTGCTGGAAGGTTAAGAGGATCCGTCAGCCCCACGTGCTGTGGGGTGAAGCGGTGAGCCTAAGCCCCAGTAAACGGCGGTGGTAACTATAACCATCCTAAGGTAGCGAAATTCCTTGTCGGGTAAGTTCCGACCTGCACGAATGGCGTAACGACTCCTCTACTGTCTCAACCATGAGCTCGGCGAAATTGCATTACGAGTAAAGATGCTCGTTACGCGCAGAAGGACGGAAAGACCCCGGGACCTTTACTATAGCTTGGTATTGACGTCCGCCATGGCTTGTGCAGGATAGGTGGGAGACTGTGAGGCCGGCACGCTAGTGCTGGTGGAGTCGTCGTTGGGATACCACTCTGGCTGTGGCGTGCGTCTGAACCTCGGCCCGTGATCCGGGTCAGGGACAGTGCCTGGTGGGTAGTTTAACTGGGGCGGTTGCCTCCTAAAGAGTAACGGAGGCGCTCAAAGGTTCTCTCAGCCTGGTCGGCAACCAGGTGTTGAGTGCAAGCGCACAAGAGGGCCTGACTGCGAGACTGACGGGTCGAGCAGGCACGAAAGTGGGAGCTAGTGATCCGGCGATCCCGTGTGGGTGGGTCGTCGCTCAACGGATAAAAGGTACCCCGGGGATAACAGGCTGATCCTGCCCAAGAGTCCATATCGACGGCATGGTTTGGCACCTCGATGTCGGCTCGTCGCATCCTGGGGCTGGAGCAGGTCCCAAGGGTTGGGCTGTTCGCCCATTAAAGCGGTACGCGAGCTGGGTTTAGAACGTCGTGAGACAGTTCGGTCCCTATCCTCTGCGCGCGCAGGAGACTTGAGGAGGCCTGTCCCTAGTACGAGAGGACCGGGACGGACGAACCTCTGGTGCGCCAGTTGTCCCGCCAGGGGCACGGCTGGTTGGCTACGTTCGGGCCGGGTAACCGCTGAAAGCATCTAAGCGGGAAACCGACTCCAAGATAAGGTCTCCGCACGCCCCCCGGCTATTGGGGGGCGTGGAAGGCTCCCAGTAGACTACTGGGTTGATAGGCCAGATGTGGAAGCAGGCAGCCCCGGGAGGGGTCAACCTGCTGCTTGAGCTGACTGGTACTAACAACAGCCGAACACAACACGAACCCACCCCCGCACGGCCAGGCCGTAAGTGGGGGCGGGCACAAGCCAAAAAAAAAGGGGGCAGGGCAGCAGCGGCCGCCACCCGCAAGAGGGGGGGCGGCAGCGAGCACGCCGGCAGCCAGGCAACAACACACACACGCACACTCCTTTTTTGTTGGGGGGCGCCGTTCGGGCGTGACAACCCCCAACGGGTGGGTGCGGGCGTCCGCTGTACGGTCCACGACCAACCACAACCCGCCCGCAGAACCCCCCCAGGGGCCGGGTGCGCGACCCGCCCCCCCGCAGGCCACCAGCCGGCCCGCCACCAACCAGTAGTGGTTGTGGCGGGGTGGGGGGGTTATAACAGCACAGTGCTTCAGCAGGCACAGGCAGCCACTGCCGTGCGACCACGCCACCCCAAGCGGCACACACGCCACCGGGGGGGGCGCGGAACCCCCCGGGGACGAACAGTGGGGGTGTGGTCGTGGGTGGGTGGGTCGTGCCGGTGGTCATAGCGGGGGAGACAACGCCCGGCACCCATTCCGAACCCGGAAGCTAAGCCCCCCAGCGCCAATGGTACTGCCCCCGACAGGCGGGCGGGAGAGTAGGACACCGCCGGCACACCCACCCACCCACAACCACACCCAAAACAAAACACTGCGCTGAGCAGCGCGTACGCGTCCCAAAGCGGCGGCGCAAAGCGGCTGTTCGTGTTCGTGGGTGTGGTTGGTGGGGGTGTGAGTTATCTGCTGGGGTGCGGGGTCGGGCGTCGTCGTTGACACCCGAGTCGCCGGGCGCGGGCCCGTTTTACGGCCGCAGCACGCCGACCCGGCCAGGCGCCAGGAGCCACCAGCCGATGGCGTGCTGGTCGCAAGAGGAGGCGGCCACCGCCCCGTACGGGGCGTCATCAGGACACCGGATGATCGCCAGGCGCACACGCGGATCAACACGACGGTTCGGGTGCTCGCTTGACGGTTCGTACCTTTGGTTGACGGTTCGGCACATAGCGCCGACGGTTCGTACCTTCCTGCGACGGTTCGGCACCCAGGGGTACGTACCGTCGCCGGATAGTACGAATCGTTGACCAGAAGGTACGAACCGCCAGGCGAGCATCCGAGTCCTCCCATCCCATCCGCCGCATCCCGGAGGGACCCGCCCGGAATCGGCGTATCCGTCGGGACCTGCAGTGACCCGCCCAGGCTCACGACGATCAATCACGCCCGCCCTACCCGTACCTGGCAGAGCGGCCCCGCCGGGACGTCCACAACGACCGCCACCAGGCCCCCACCTGCACACCACCACACCCTCAAACGCGAAGAGCCCGCAAACCGCGGCTGCTCGGACCCCCGTTGGGTTATCCTCGGCATGCACGGGCATAGTCGGCATGAGGAGGACGACATGACTTCGATCGCGTGCGGCATCGACATCGGCGGCTCGGGAGTCAAGGGTGCCAGAGTTGATCTTGAAACAGGCGAGTTCATCGGTGACCGCATACGGATCGAGACTCCCCAGCCTGCGACCCCAGACGCCGTGGCAGAGGTGTGCAGGGAGCTGCTCGAGGGGCTCGGGGTGAGCGCCAACGTCCCAGTTGGTGTCGCCTTCCCCGCCCCGATCGTGCACGGGACCGTGCCATTCATCGCCAACCTCGACGGATCGTGGGCGGGCATCGACGTCAACGAGTTGATGCTGCGGCACCTGGGACGGGAGGTCACCGCCCTCAATGACGCCGACGCTGCCGGACTCGCCGAGGTTGCCTTCGGAGCCGCGAAGGGAGTGCCGGGCACGGTGATCGTCACTACGCTCGGCACGGGGATCGGCTCAGCGATCATCGTTGACGGCACCCTGGTGCCGAATACCGAACTCGGACACCTGGAGATCGACGGCTACGACGCCGAGAAACGCGCCTCTTCAGGGCAGCGGGAGCAGCAGGAGCTGTCATGGAAGAAGTGGGCCAAGCGGCTGCAGCGGTACTACTCTCACGTCGAGATGCTGTTCTCCCCGGATCTGTTCGTGGTGGGCGGAGGCGTCTCCAAGAAGCATGAGAAGTTCCTGCCTCGGCTTGATCTCAAGACGCCGATCGTCCCCGCACAGTTGCTGAACACCGCGGGGATCGTCGGCGCTGCCTATCAGGCAAGCCGAGAACAGCAGCGGTAGGCCGCGGCGACAGCCGCCAGTGCTCGCAACGCGGCATAGGGTACTGACATGAAGGCATTCCACACTGAACCGCTGGCGAGTCCGACAACGGTCGTGCTGGTCCCCGTCACCCCTACGGGCGACGTCGAGCCGCGTTTCGGCCGCGCTCCGCGAGTTGCGGTCGCTAGTGTGACGGACGGAGTGATCACCGGCTGGCAGGAGTTCTCGGTGGGCTGGGACACGGCCCACGACGCCGGGACCGAGGGCTCACATCATGCGCGGATCGTCCGGTTCTTGAATCAGCACCGGGTGGACACGATCGTCGCAGCGCACATGGGACCCGGCATGCGCAGAGTGGTCGGCCGTATGGGTATCCGCCTGCTCCTAACGCCAGTTGGCAACGCGCGCGCGGCGGTGGTCACGGCCCTGGCCGGCTCGGAGGCGGGTGAAGCGGGAGAGCTCCCGTACTGACACAGACAGCGCTTGGCAAGGGGCGCCATCGGCCCGCGGGGCGGGCCGGTCGGGATCCCGCGTGCGTGCCCGGGTGGGCGTCGCCGTGCCGGCCGCCGTAACGAGCTCGGCAGGGGCGCTGCTACTGACCGGACCGGAGCCGGGCGGGCCGAGGCGACCTCATGGCCCGCCCGGCGCCTCTCAACTGAGCGCGGCCGCCACCGCCAGCCGCAGAGAGTCCTGGAAACGAGTCTCCCGCTCGGCGGCGGTCATGTCTCCGGAGTGATCCAGCAGATGGTCGGAGATGGTCAACACGGCTAGTGCCTGCTTACCGAATTCGGCTGCGACGCCGTAGAGGGCCGCCGCCTCCATCTCCACACAGAGAGTCCCGTATGCGGACAGGCGCTCGGTCTGCCCCTCGGGCGTGAAGTAGAAGTGGTCGCGGGAGATGATCGTGCCGGTGTGCATGCGATCCGACAGCCCCGCTTCGATCCCCGCCCGATAGGCGGCCATAGCAAGCCGGAAGTCGGCCACGGCGGAGAAGTTCACTCCGGGGATGCGCAGCTGGTTCATTGCGGAGTCGGTGTGCGCGCCGGTGGCGATGACAACATCACCGACATGCACGTGCTTCCCGATGCCGCCTGCCGTGCCCACGCGAATAATGCGCTCGACCCCGAATTGGCTGAACAGCTCGGTGGCGTAGATGGAGAAGGAAGGCTGCCCCATACCGGACCCCATCACGGACAACGGCTTGCCGTCGACGGTTCCGGTGAAGCCGAGCATACCGCGCACGTCCGTCACCAGGCGGGCGTCATCCATGAGGCCCTCGGCGATGCGCTGGGCGCGGCGGGGATCTCCCGGCATGAGCACAGCGGGGGCGAAGTCGTCGGGCTCGGCGGCGATATGAGGCGTTGCCATGGTGGTCCTTTCAGTCATCGTTCAAATTGCCGCGCAGGGGAGCGCCGGGAATACCGGGAGGCTCCGAATGCGCGACATGCCAGTGTCGCACAACCCGTGGCGACGTGGGGCCGGTCACCCGGAGAGGCACCTATACGAGACCAATCGGCGCTGCCGGTGGAGCCGACCTGGGGCGACGGCGTCGGACCGGCCTATGGGAACGGTTGGGGCAGCACACTCCACCGTCCACATGCCGGGACATGGTAGGGCTGTGTCCAAGGTGCGACTATCGTCCTACTACTTCAAGGCCTGTGCCATTACGCACGGGCAGCCGCACATACCGGCTCCTCACAACCCGGAAGGTCCTCGATGCCCTCCAGTCCCGGAACGCCAAATCAGACGCAGATGCCCGCGCGCGAGCAGTGGAGCGGACAGCTCGGATTCCTCATGGCCGCGATCGGCTCCGCAGTCGGACTGGGCAATATCTGGCGCTTCCCCGGCACCGCCTACAACAATGGTGGTGGCGCGTTCATGGTCCCGTACATCATCGCTCTGCTGATCACCGGCCTCCCGGTGCTCTTCCTCGACTACGCGCTCGGACACCGCTTCCGTGGATCCGCGCCGGCCGTCTTCCGGAGAGTGTCCAAGCGGTTCGAGTGGCTCGGCTGGTGGCAGGTCTTCATCTGCTTCGTCATCATGACCTACTACGCGGTGATCGTTGCCTGGGCCCTGCGCTACACACTCTTCTCCCTGACCACCGCTTGGGGGGACGACGCAGCCGGCTTCTTCAGTGACTACATCGGCCAGACCACCCTGGCGGACAGCTCAACCCCCGCGTACTCACCGATTCCCATCCTGGGTGTCGTGATTCCGTTGGCACTGGTATGGGCGTTCGGGATCTTCGTCGTTGCCCGTGGGATCTCCAGAGGCGTTGAACGGGCCAACCGGGTGTTCCTGCCCGTGCTGGTGATCATGTTCGTCGTGCTCGTGGCAAGAGCCATCCTGCTACCCGGCGCCACAGACGGCCTCAACACCCTGTTCACACCCGACTGGAGCCGGCTGACTGACTACACGGTCTGGGTAGCGGCCTTCGGGCAGATCTTCTTCTCCCTGTCTATCGGCTTCGGCATCATGCTCACTTACGCCTCGTACCTCAAGCGGCGCTCGAATCTTGTGGGCACCGGTTTCACCGCGGCATTCGCGAACTCCTCCTTCGAGATTCTCGCCGGTATCGGCGTGTTCGCCACGCTGGGTTTCATGGCGCATGTCGAAGGTGTGGCGGTTGCTGATCTGGAGGGGATCCAGGGCGTCGGGCTCGCCTTCATCACCTTCCCGACCGTCATCTCCCAGATGCCCGGCGGCGCGCTGTTCGGCGTGTTGTTCTTCGCCTCATTCTCGATGGCCGGGCTGACCTCCTTCATCTCCATCCTGCAGGTTGTCGCTCCCGCCGTGGGGGAGAAGCTCGGCTGGTCGAACGCCAAGGCGACCGTGGCGTCCGGGCTGCCCAGTGCCGCTCTCTCGCTCATGTTGTTCGGCACCGCCTCGGGTCTGTGGGACCTGGATATCGTTGACGCCTACATCAACTACATCGGCGTGGTGGGCTCCGCCATCGTCATGTGCGTCGGGCTGGGCCTGGTACTGCGGCGCCTGAAGGAGCTGCAGCGTCACCTGAACCTCGTGTCCGATACGCGCATCATCGGCGGCTGGTGGCGGGGCCTGGTTGCCGTCGTAGCGCCCCTCCTGCTGGGATACATGTTCGTTCAGAACGTCTGGTCCTATGTGACCAGCGGGTACGACGAGTACTCCGTAGGCCTGCAAGCGGTCTTCGGGTGGGGCACCATCTTCCTGGTCGCCGTCGCCACCGTGGTCTTCACCCGGATGCCCTGGCGCACCCCGGTCGATGACTACCTACCCCTGGACCTGGATGTGCTGGAGGAGGTGAACTGAGGTGACCGGACAGGCAATCGCCGTAATGCTCATCGCCATTGTCATCATCTGGGGCGGCCTGGCCGTATCCGTGACGGCCCTGATCGTGCGGGGACGTCGTGAGGATGTTGAGGCGAGGGAGGCGGCTCTGGCTGCCGCCCACGAGCACCTGAGGCATCCGCAGGAGTCCTGATGGCCGGAGCCATTACTCCGCCAGCTGACTCAGGTTTTGTGGTGCCGCAGACGTGCGACACAATGCGTCCCATGCCCTCGACCCCGGATGCAACGCCCGTCGTCCCCACCGATATGCCTGAGAACGCCCCGCGGCTGGTCGCCTTCGACCTGGATGGGACACTCGCCCCCTCCAAGTCGCCCATGCCGACGCGCATGGCCACGGCCCTGCGCGCGCTGCTCGACGTCATTCCTGTATGCGTCATCTCCGGTGGCCAGATCGGACAGTTCCGCCAGCAGGTACTCGCCCGCCTGGACGCCCGGCCCGACCAGCTCGCACGACTTCACCTCATGCCCACCTGCGGCACGCGCTACTACACCTACAACGCTGACGACGGCGACTGGACACTGGTGTACGCCAATGACCTGACACCGGAACAGGTCGCGCAGGCCTGCGCCGTCGTGGAGTCCGAGGCCCGTCGCCTGGGGCTGTGGGAGGAGCAGACCTGGGGGCCGGCGCTGGAGGACCGGGGCAGCCAGATAACCTTCTCCGCACTCGGGCAGGAGGCGCCGCTGGAGGCCAAGCAGGCGTGGGACCCCACGGGGGAGAAGAAGGGCCGCCTACGCGATGCCGTAGCCGCGCGGCTCCCCGAACTGGAGGTCCGCTCCGGCGGATCCACCAGCGTGGACATCACCCGCAAGGGAATCGACAAGGCCTACGGCATGCGCAGGCTCGCAGAGGTGACCGGCATTGCGCTGGAGCAGATGCTGTTCGTGGGGGACCGGCTCGATCCCGACGGCAATGACTACCCGGTCAAGGCCATGGGAGTGACCTGCCAGGCCGTCGGTACCTGGGAGGACACGGCCGCCTTCGTGACCGACCTGGCCGCACGCATCGCGGCGGGTGACCGGAACTGACTCCTCCCCGCATAGATCCCCGGTCGCCGCTGCGAGGCGGCGCTGAGGCGCTCGGCAGGGCGTGGGCTCTGCTGCTGCGGTGGTGGCGCTTGCGCACGGCCCGTTTCCGCAAGGTTGTGCGCACATGCACCCTGCTGGCGGTCACCGGGTGCTTGTCACTGGTCATCGGTGTGTCGACGGCGACGGCGTCGGCGCCACTGGGGCCGCATGAAGCCGACTGGGCGGTGACGCTGGACTCCACGCTCACCGTCGACCTCGGCCCACTCGGTTCGGTCACCATGGACTCGCCGACCCCGGTTCTCGGAGTCGCCGTGACAGTGGGGGAGATCCCGGGAGAAGCCGACCCCGACGTCGTCTCGGAGGAGACACTCGGGCAGGCGCTCAGCTCCGACGGTGCCGCATACGTATCTCTGGCCACCCACCCCGAGCTCACCGTCCAGCGCGGCCTGCGCGCCCTCGCTGATGACGCCATCCGGCGCGCCGGCCTGGTGGAATCGGTGCTGCTGAGCCTGGTGGTCGTCTGGCGCCTGGCGGGGCTGCGCCCACTGCGGCCGAGCAAGGTACGGGACGTGCCGCGTGCGGCGGTGGTTCTGGCGGCGACGACGGCTGCTGCCTGCGTGCTCGCCGTGGCAGTGCCGGCGGTGCGCACCACTGCGCCCCCCGGGACGCGGCTGGAGGCGCTGGCGGGGACACCGTTGGAGAGCGCTCGCCTGTCCGGGCGGGTGGCCGACATCGTGCAGGCCTACGGAAGCCGTGTAACCGCCTTCCTCGACGAGAACACCGCCTTCTACACCGCGGCGGAGAGCAATCTCAGGGCGGCGTGGAGCGCGGCGGCCGCCGTCGACGGGGCCGTCGATGTCACTGCCGCTGACGGGATGGTCGACGAAGAGGCCGTGAGCCTCGCCCGCGACGCGGCAACTGCTCGCGGCACCACTGCTCTCTCAGTGCCCGTCGCCGAGACGCCCCAGTCCGCCTCGCCCACGGCTCCGCCCGGCACCGCCACGGGCATTGAGCCCACGCGGGCCCTCACCGCGGGCCACACTGCGTCCGCCGGCACGGGGCCCGACGCCGACCCGACCGCGACCGCTCCGGTCACCGGAGCCTGGGCGGTGGAACCCGACACCGACATCACCGCCGTGCTGTCAACCGACCTTCACTGCAACCTGGACGTGATCTCCTTCGCCGGCGTACTGGACGAGCTCGCCGACGCGGATCTGCACCTGGACGACGGCGATCTGACCATGACCGGGAGCCAGCCCGAGTCGATCTGCGTTGATGCGCTCTCAAACGCGGTGCCCTCCGGGGTTGCGCGCGTGGCCACGATCGGCAACCACGACTCTGAATCCACCGTGGCGCGCCTGCGCGCCCAGGGGTGGACCGTCACCGACGGGACGGTCCAGAAGGTCGCCGGGCTCAACGTGCTCGGTGATGTCGACCCCGACCGCACCTCCGCCAGCGGCACGGTCCCACGCGGGCGCGAGGACGCTGCGCAGCTGGGCGCCCGCCTGGCCTCCACCTCCTGCCAGGCGGCCGACGCGAACAACCGGGTCGACCTCGTGCTCATCCACCAGCCCTACACCTTCGGCCCACTGGTCGCAGAGGGCTGCGCGCCGCTCCTGGTCGCCGGGCATGTCCACCAGGAGCGGGGCATGACCACCACCGTCGGCGGGAACCTCGACGTCGCCCAACTCGTCTCCGGTGCGGGGAAGGGCGGAACCTCGATCGGCCAGGTCACTGAGGACGCCTACCTGCACGTATTCTCCTTCAGTCCCGACGGCGACCTGGTCGCCTGGCGTACCGTCACCCTGCACCCGGACGCCTCCGTCACCGTCGGTGCCTGGCGGCCCGTGCCCGCGGCGCAGGAGCCCGCGGAGCCGTGAGGGATTGAGTCCTGGGCGGTATTCCCGGGCGGCTTTGCCGCGCATTCGCGGCGCAACGGCAGTGAGGCACAATAGGGGACGCGTTCCCGCGGTTACCGGGACGCTCCCACATCCACAAGCAGCCGAGGAGTTCCGCCGATGGCGCATGTGCCCACCCAGGCCGAGGTCGACGCGATGATCGACGCGATGAGCGAGGAGGAGCTGGACGCCTACCTGGCCGATGCCCCGGCGCCCGCCGCGCCCGCGCAATCGCCCGGAGCGCCCGCCTGGCAGACCGCGACCGGTGCGCCCGGTTCCTACGCGGCGCTGTTGATCGTCGGCTCGCTGATCGGCATCGGTGCCTGCTGGGAACTGATCGTCAGCCAGATCAGGCAGCTGCGTGAGCCGGACGCCGGCCTGGTCTGCGACGTGAACCCGCTGGTGTCCTGCGGGGACTCCCTGAACGTCTGGCAGGGCAACCTGTTGGGCGCCCCCAACTCCTTCATCGGTGCCATGGCCTTCGCGGTGCTGCTGCTGATCGGACTGCTGCTGGCGGCGGGCGGCCGGCTGCCCCGCTGGGTGTGGTGGGGCCTGGCGGCGGGGACCGTGTGCGGCATCGGGTTCGTCGCCTGGTTCTTGGCCGTATCGGTGCTGACCTTCGGCAAGCTCTGCCCCTTCTGCACCCTGATCTGGGCGGTGACCATCCCGATCGCCACCAGTACTTGGGCGCGGGCGGCGCAGGGCGGCCACCTCGGACTGCCTCAAGCCGCTGTTCGCGCCCTGGTGGCCGGGCGCTGGTGGATCGCCGGGGTCATGTACGCCGCGATCGTCGTCATAGTGCTGGTGGCATTCTGGGACGGCTGGGTGGCGATGCTGCGGTGAGCCCGGTGCACCAGGGCGAGCCGGCAGAAGAGCCCACCGCCGCCGACGGCTCGGCCGTCACCCAGGACTACCTCAAGGCCGTGTGGGCGGCCTCCGAGTGGGGCGGTGAAGGAGCCTCCATTACCGGGCTCGCCCGGCGCATGGGGGTGGCGCCGTCGACCGCGTCGGAGAACGTCTCCCGCCTGGTGGATGCGGGTCTGCTGGAACACGCCCCCTACCGGGCCGTAACCCTGTCCGACCGGGGCCGACGCCTGGCACAGGCAATGGTGCGTCGGCACCGGCTGCTGGAGACCTACCTGGTAGCGGCGCTGGGATTCGAGTGGGACGAGGTCCACGCCGAGGCGGAGGTGCTTGAGCACGCCGTCTCCGACCGGCTGCTGGCGGCACTCGACGCGGCCCTGGGGCATCCCGTGCGGGACCCGCACGGGGATCCCATCCCGGATCCCGAAGGGCGGGTCGCTGTGCCGAAGCTGCGCGCGGTCGAGTCGCTGCGTGTTGGGCAGTGCGGCGTAGTAGGACGCATCCGGGATGACGCCGCCCTCCTCAAGCAGCTGGCGCGCGCGGGGATCGGCCTGGATTCCCGCGTACTCGTGGGTGGGGCGCGGGGACAACGGCGCGGCCGACGGCCGGCCCACTACTCGTGTGCGGGCCGAGCAGCCGGAGGGTGCGGCCGCGGGGGAGGAGCTCGTCGCCGTCCCGGAGGGCGGCCTGTGGGTAGTCGCCCGGCCGGAGGGTACAGGGGCGGCGCAGTAGTCCTCGGCCGATTCCACTACCCTGGGGCTGTGAGCGAAACAACCACTCCCCGCGCAGTCCGTCTTCACCAAGATCATCAACGGCGACCTTCCCGGACGCTTCGTCTGGGCCGATGAGACCTGCGTCGCCTTCGCCACCATCGCCCCGCACACCGACGGGCACGTCCTGGTCGTGCCCCGGCAGCAGGTCGTCTCCTACGTGGACGCCCCCGACGAGCTCATCGCCCACCTGGCCGTCGTCGCCAAGCGCATCGGCCGTACCCAGACGCGTGTGTTCGATGCTGCGCGCGCCGCCGTCATGGTGGTCGGCTACGAGGTCGACCACCTACACCTGCACGTACTGCCCATCCGCGCCGAGGGGGACGTCGCGCCCGCAGCCGCCCGGCAGGACGTGCCCGCTGCGGAGCTCGATGCCGCCATGGAGCGTCTGCGCGCCGGCCTGCGCGAGGACGGCTGGGGCGAGCAGGTTCCTGCGGCGCTCGACTCTCCGGCACTGGCCTGAGCGCGACCCCGCAGGCTCGTCGCGTCCTGCCCCACGCCCCGCCCGGGGCCGACGTGACCGGGCTCGCGCCTCCACTTGGCGGACCCGAGCCGGAGCGAGGCCGGGCGGGGGATAGGCTGGCCCGCAGCAACGGGGCCGCGCGCCGTTCGGCCTGTCCGCCGACGGCGCTGCGGCCCTGCCCCATTCGCACGAACCAAGGGAGCGCTCCCGCGATGACGGAGAACAGCCTGGCCCAGCAGGCCGCCGAGCAGAACGCCACGCCTTTCCGGTACACGGCCGCCCTGGCCGGACGCCTGGAGACCGCCTGGCAGGACCGGTGGGAGAAGGAGGGCACTTTCAACGCCGACAACCCTGCGGGCGGGCTGGCCGGCCCGCAGGCGGGCAAGGAGAAGTTCTTCCTGCTGGACATGTTCCCCTACCCGTCGGGGAAGGGACTGCACGTGGGGCACCCCCTGGGCTACATCGCCACCGATGTCATCGCCCGATTCACCCGCATGACCGGCAAGAACGTCCTGTACACCATGGGGTACGACGCCTTCGGCCTGCCGGCGGAGCAGTACGCGGTGCAGACCGGCCAGCACCCGCGTATCTCCACCGAGGCGAACATCGCCAACATGCGCCGCCAGCTGCGCCGGCTCGGCCTGTCGCACGATCCGCGCCGTTCGCTGGCAACCATCGACGTGGAGTACGTGCGTTGGACCCAGTGGATCTTCCTTAAGGTGTTCAACTCCTGGTTCGACCCGGACGCCCCCCGCCGCGACGGCCGCGGCACCGGTGCCGCCCGCCCCGTGAGCGAACTGGTCGACAAGCTTGCCTCCGGGCTGGTCCCCACTCCCGACGGCCGCCCCTGGGCCGAGCTGACGCCGGGGGAGCAGGCCGACGTCGTCGACTCCCACCGCCTCGCCTACGTATCCTCCGCCCCGGTGAACTGGTGCCCCGGGCTCGGCACCGTGCTGGCCAACGAGGAGGTCACGGCCGAGGGCCGCTCCGAGCGTGGAAACTATCCCGTGTTCAAGCGGAACCTGCGCCAGTGGATGATGCGCATCACCGCCTACGGCGACCGGCTGGCCGAGGACCTGGACACGGTGGACTGGCCCGAGAAGGTCAAGACCATGCAGCGCAACTGGATCGGCCGCTCCGAGGGCGCGGAGGTGACCTTCGCCCTGCCCGGGGCCGACGCCGTCGGCGCCAGCCAGAACGAGCTGACCGTCTACACCACGCGCCCCGATACCCTGTTCGGCGCC
Source organism: Actinomyces procaprae (assembly GCF_004798665.1). NCBI lineage: Bacteria > Bacillati > Actinomycetota > Actinomycetes > Actinomycetales > Actinomycetaceae > Actinomyces > Actinomyces procaprae. The sequence continues at coordinate 1,996,704 of NZ_CP039292.1, read as the reverse complement.
ACCTTCATGGTGGTCGCCCCCGAGCACCCGCTGCTGGGCGGCCTGTCCGGCGCCAGCCCGGAGCAGGACGCCGCCGCCCTGACCGTCCCACCCTCCTGGCCCGAGGGCACCCGGGACGCCTGGACCGGCGGCTACGCCACCCCGGCGGAGGCGGTGGCCGCCTACCGGGCCCGCGCCGCCCAGGCCACGGAGGCCGAGCGCACCGACACCGAGCGCACCAAGACCGGCGTCTTCACGGGCCTGTTCGGTACCAACCCCGTCAACGGCGCACAGGTGCCCGTGTTCGTCGCCGACTACGTGCTTATGGGTTATGGCACCGGTGCGATCATGGCCGTCCCCTCAGGTGACCAGCGCGACTGGGACTTCGCCCGCGCCTACGACCTGGACGTCATCGCCACGATCGCCCCGCCGGAGGGATTCTCCCTGGACGAGGCCGCCTGGACCGGTGACGGGCAGATCATCAACTCCGCCAACGCCGAGATCAGCCTCAACGGCATGGGCAAGGACGAGGCCAAGGCCGCCATGACCGCCTGGCTGGAGTCCAAGGGCTACGGGCACGGCGCCGTCACGTACCGCCTGCGCGACTGGCTGTTCTCCCGCCAGCGCTACTGGGGCGAGCCCTTCCCGATCGTCTGGGACGAGGACGGTCACGCCCACGCCCTGCCGGAGTCCATGCTCCCGGTGGAGCTGCCCGAGGTCAGCGACTACTCCCCGCGCACCTACGACCCCGACGACGCCACCTCCTCCCCGGAGGCGCCGCTGGGCAAGGCGAGCGAGTGGGTGGAGGTTGAGCTCGACCTGGGCGACGGGCTCAAGACCTACCGGCGCGAGACCAACACGATGCCCCAGTGGGCCGGCTCCTGCTGGTACGAGCTGCGCTACATCGACCCCACCGATGACGCGCAGCTGGTCGATCCCGCCAACGAGGCCTACTGGATGGGGCCGCGCCCGGAGGCCGGCAATACCTCCGGCGGCACCGACCTGTATGTGGGCGGCGTCGAGCACGCCGTCCTGCACCTGCTCTACTCCCGCTTCTGGCACAAGGTGCTCTTCGACCTGGGGGTCGTGTCCTCCTCCGAGCCGTACCACAAGCTGTTCAACCAGGGTTACGTGCAGGCCTACGCCTACACCGACTCCCGGGGCCAGTACGTGCCCGCCGACGAGGTCGAGGAGACCCAGGACGAGGGCGGCAATTCGGTCTTCACCTGGCAGGGGCAGCCCGTGAACCGTGAGTACGGCAAGATGGGCAAGTCCCTGAAGAACATCGTCACCCCCGACGACATGTACGACGCCTACGGCGCCGACACCTTCCGCGTCTACGAGATGAGCATGGGGCCGCTCGACCAGGACCGTCCGTGGGATACCCGCGCCGTCGCCGGTGCCCAGCGCTTCCTGCAGCGGCTGTGGCGCAACGTCGTCGACGAGACCACCGGCGAGGTGACGGTGTCCGCTGCTCCCGCCGATGAGGCCACCCGGCGCCTGGTCGCCCGCACCATCGTGGGCGTGCGCGAGGACTATGAGGGCATGCGCCTGAACACGGCGATCGCCAAGCTGATCGTGCTCAACAACCACCTCACCGGTCTGAAGACCGTGCCGCGTGAGGCCGTGGAGGCGCTGGCGCTCATGGCCGCGCCCGTCGCCCCGCACATCTGCGAGGAGATCTGGCAGCGGCTCGGGCATGAGCGCTCGCTCGCCCACGAGCCCTTCCCAGTGGTTACCGACGAGGCACTGCTGGCGGCCGAGAAGGTCACCTGCGTGGTGCAGGTCAAGGGCAAGGTCCGTGACCGCCTGGAGGTCGACCCCGACATCGACGCCGCCGAGCTGGAGAAGCTGGCCCTGGCCGCCCCCGGCGTGGTCCGTGCTCTGGACGGCCGCGGCGTGCGCAAGGTGATCGTGCGCGCCCCCAAGCTGGTGAGCGTCGTCCCCGAGTGAGGATTGTGGTGACACCACACTGCCTGGGTTTACTACGGCAGTCACGCACCGCTGAGATGACTGTATTGACATGAATACTGAGATACCGCGGCACCGTGCGCGCGGTGACTCACTTACGTCGAAATCGGTCTGAGTTTGTCCGCTGGGACTGTACTGGGTAGCGGTGCTGCGACACGCCTGCGGAGCTACGTTTTTTGTGGGACAATCGTGCTCGTTCAGCCGAAACGTCTCTCGCGGGATTAGCGTCGTCGTGAGACTGGTAGACGGGTCATTGAATAGTAATCGGGCGTATTTGCGTTATCCTGACCCCTAATGCATTCGGGGTAGTATAGCGGGCGCCCGGTTGGGAGGTGTTGTATATGTCGAGGCCTTCGGAGCCCTGGTGGAGGAAACTATGGTCTCCCACCATTGGTAAAGTCACTATTCCGTTTTTGGCAATGGTGCTTACGTTACTGCTTGCCGAGATACAGGGGCGCGCCGGGCTTATGCTTACGGTGCTGGGTTTTTCGGCTTCGTACATCGTGTTTACTCTGACCGTCTACCTTGTTCACAGGTACTATCTCGATCCCGCGAACGAGGTGCTGGCGGCAATAGAGCGCAAAGTTGACGCGGCGCTTGCGGAGCTGTCGGCGGAGCGGACTGGATGGATGGTGGACAATGCTCGCTTGGAGTCAATTGAGTTGGATAATTCGGTGGAAGAGGTGTGGATAGTGTCTAAAGACATCGCAGGAGATGTGAATGGTGGTTACTTTATTGAGGCTGTTAAAAAGAACCTTCGACGAGGCGTTTCCTACGTATACTTCCTTCCTGATGACAGCAGGTCTCGTGGGCAGGTCATGGCTCTGCGCAGCCTCCATAACGAGGACGCAAAGATTGTCGTCAAATACTTGCGAGAAGATTTTTTCTTTCTCGTTAAAGATTTCGATTTTGTGATATACAATCCAAGGAAGGATTCAGTTGAAGGGCATCGTAGTGGTTATATGGGATTGCCTGTCGAAGCCAGATATGGGAGGTGGCAGGTTCAGGTCACGGATAGTCTTATAGAAACTCTCGTAGGACATCTCAATGACTATGTGTCTGATCGGTGATGAAACACATAATGTAGTGACGATTCTGGGGTTTTCCAGTCTGTCCGGCGCGTGTCTGGTCACGCCACGATGCACACGCCGATGGTGAATACCAGGTCGATCAGTATGAAGACTGCGAGCACCCGCCCGACCGGGTGCCCATAGTTCAGGTCGACGCCGACGCCGGCGCGTTTGGGCACCAGCAGCGAGGGGTCCGCGCGGTTGACGTAGAACAACCCGCCGAGCCATAGCTCGTCGTCGTCGGGGGAGTCGGCGTCCACGGGTGTGAGCCGACGTGTGAATCGGCGGGAGAGTCGGATCAGGTCGGCGATCATCCACAGGATCAGCAGGCAGATGGCCGTCACCGTGATAGCCAGCCACCAGCGCGCGGCGGCAGGTGACTTCGCAAGCGGCAATACCAGGATGCCGGCGAAGGAGACGCCCGTGGCCAGGGCCAGCGGCCCCATTACCCGGTCGATCAGGTGCGCCTGGGCGCGGGTGAGCCGCCGAGTTCGGTCCCGGTCGCCGTCGACGGGGATGCTCGCCAGCAATCTGCGGCGGACGATGCTGGTGCACAGCGCCACCACGGCGACCAGCACGAGGCCGATGGCCGCAGGCAGCAGCACCTGCAGGGGGGTGCGCCGCGCCCAGCCGTCGACGGCGCCGTCGGCTCCCCAGTGGATCGGCAGCGGGTCGGGCAGCGTGTCGTAGCGCAGCAGCACGAAGACCGCGGCGACCAACAGGAGGAGCACCGAGGCGACGTACCAGGGCATTGCGCTGCCAGACTCCTCGGGGGTGCCGATCGGGGCCAGCTTTCGCACCCGCCGGTCCTCGTACCAGCCCTCCTGCCGTTTGGCCTCAATGATGGGCAGGCGCACCACCGTCCAGGACGCGAAACCCGCGCCCAACTGTGCCAACATGATGATTACGGGCAGGCCCGGGCGGCTGGCAGTGATGCCGCTTAAGTGCAGCAGCACAATCGCCGCCACCGCGACGGCGGTGCCGACCAGGCAGCATCTGTGCCAGGTACGAATGGCGCGTAGCACAACCGGGTCGTGGACGCGTTCGGCGGGTACCGACACGCCCAGCGGGAGCGTGTCCCGGGAGATGGCCGGAGTCGCCCAGAACGCCAGGCCCAGCACCACGGCGGTCAAGCTCATGCTTACGGTGTAGGCCAGCATTACCGTTCGCTCCCCACCGGTGAGAGCGTGTCGAGCTGGTGGGCGGCGGCGTCGAGGATCCGCTGCTCGGCCAGGCCGTGTGCACGGGCCTCGGCCAGTAGCGTGCGCAGCCGCGACTGCCACGCGGCGGCCTCGGTCCAGTCACCCGCAGGAGCGATGACGGTGCCGGACTTGGCGTTGGTGACAACCAAGCCCTCGGCACGCAGAAGATCGTAGGCCTTGGAGACGGTGGCCGGGTTGATGGCGAAGGCTCCGGCGAGGGCGCGCACGGAGGGGAGTCGTCGGCCGGGCGGCAGCTCGCCGCGCGCAATTCCTTCCACGATCCGGTCGCGGAGCTGCTGGTAGATCGGGGTGGGGGACAGGGGGTCGACTTCCAGGTCCATGCTGCTAACTCCCGGTGAGGGTACGACGAACTGATCTGTACTACTAATACTAGTACAGATGGTGTAGGTGGGCCAGGTGCGTCGACGCTATACGTGCTGGGGTCAGCGGCCGCGCAGGATGTTGCCGAGGATGGAGCGGGTGATCTGGCGGCCGGCGGAGCCGATCAGCTTCTCCACCTCGCGCTGACGCCGCTCGGCGGCCCGCTCCCGTGCCCGTTGCTCGCGCTCAGCCGCCTTCTCCGCCTCACGTTGCAGCCGCTCGGCGGTGCGCTGGGCCTCCCGGGCGGCCTGGGCCTCGGCCTTCGCCTGTGCCTTGGCCGCCTCCTGCGCGGCCTTCTCCGCCGCGGCCTGGGCCTCGGCCTCGGCGCGGGCCGCCTCGGTGCGGGCCGCCTCCTCCTCGGTGCGCTTGGCCAGCAGCTCGTAGGCGGACTCGTTGTCCACTGCGGCGGCGTACCTGGGCATGAGTGGCGAGGCCGAGAGCACCGACCGGATTGTGGCCGGCTGTGCCGGGCCCATTACCGCGGCCGGAGTGTTCACCACGACGGGCGCCACCGGTGCGGGACGGCCCTTCTCATCCAGCACCGATACCACCGCCTGGCCCGTACCCAGGACGGTGAGCACTCGAGTCAGCTCCAGTGGGGAGACCGGGAAGGTTGATACCGCCTGCTTCAGCTTGGCGGCGTCGGCCGGCGTATGGGCGCGCAGCGCATGCTGGATGCGGCTGCCCAGCTGGGCCAGCACGGCCTCGGGCACGTCCGTGGGGGACTGGGTGATGAACACGATGCCGACTCCCTTGGAGCGAATCAGTCTCACCGTGCGCGTGACCGCCTCCAGGAAGGCCTTGCTGGCACCGTCGAACAGCAGATGCGCCTCGTCGAAGAAGAACACCAGCGCCGGCTTGTCCGGGTCGCCGACCTCCGGCAGCACCTCGAACAGCTCGCCCAGCAACCACATCAGGAAGGTGGAGAACAACGTCCCCTGAGACTGGATGTCCGCCAGTTCCAGGGAGGAGATGACGCCGCGGCCGTCGGCGGCGGTCCGCAGCAGGTCGTGCACGTCCAGGGCCGGCTCCCCGAAGAAGACCGAGCCGCCGGCCGCCTCCAAGGCGGAGACCTGCCGCAGAATCACCCCCGCCGTTGCGCTGGACACCCCGCCGATGCCGCGCAACTCCTGCTTGCCGGGCTCGGTGCCGGTCAAGTAGTCGACCACGCTGCGCAGGTCCTTGAGGTCAATAAGTGCCAGCCCCTGCGCGTCCGCCCAGTGGAACACCAGCTCCAGCGCGGAGGTCTGCGTGTCGTTCAGCCCGAGTACGCGGGAGAGCAGCACCGGCCCGAAGGCCGTCACCGTGGTGCGGATGGGGGTCCCGGTGGAGGCGCCCGCCGCGGTGGCCGACTGCGCCGCCGTCCCCTCCGAATCCCCGAGGGTGAACAATTCCAGCGGGAAGGCCCGCCCCTCCCACGCCTGCCCGGTGGCGGCGTTGCGAGCCGCGAGCTTGTCGGAGGCGGCACCGGCCTCCGCCAAACCCGTCAGGTCCCCCTTCACATCTGACAGGAACACGGGCACGCCGGCGGTGGACAGCCCCTCAGCCAAGAGTTGCAGCGTGCGCGTCTTGCCAGTACCGGTGGCGCCGGCGACCAGGGCGTGACGGTTGAGCAGACCGAGCGGGATGCCCACCTTCACCCCGGGCACCGGTGCGGGGTCCGCATCCGGGTCCGCGGGCGGGTCGTCCGGCGTGGGGTAAGCCAGGTAGGTACCCACCGGCAGTACGGGGCCGGCGAAGGCGTATCCGTCCCGCACGCGGGCGGCGTAGCCGGAGACCGCTTGCGGCTCCACCACCGGGGCGTCCTGCGGCTGCGTTGCTGCGGGATCCGGCGACGCCGTGGCGGAGGGATCACTCTGGGCGGCCAGTGCTGCCTCCAACGCTGCCTGTGCCGCGGCCGCCCTTGCCGCGGCGGCGTCCGCGGCCGCTTGCGCCGCCTCGGCCTTCAGGCGGGCGATCTCGGCTGGGTCGGGTGTGGGACTCGTCATGCCCGCATCGTATGCGGCCATGCAATTCCAACGCGAGGTCGGTAGTTGTTACGTGCCGAGGTCGGTAGTTGTTACGTGCCGAGGTCGGTCCGTCAGGCCAGCGCGCGGACCGCCACGCTTCACTCCACACCGCCCCCGACTCCCATTGGGGCTCGTTCACCAGACGGTCCACCCGCGCAGGCGCCCCCTACCCGCCACCACACCCGAAAATCGGAAGCGCCGGTCGACAAGGTATCGGCATCGAAGGCTTACGCTTCGATCATGTCGCTCACCGTGGTCACCGACTCGTCAGCCTGCCTGCCCGCAGCGCTTGCGAAGGAGCACGGCATTATGGTCGTTCCGCTGCATGCCGTAGACGGGGACGACGGCGCGCCGGCGACGACGGCGCGTCCCTCGGTCGCCGAGCTAACCGACGCCTACCTGCGCGCCGCCGAGCGCGGCAACGAGGTGCTCGCACTGCACGTCACTGCATCCCTGTCCGGCACGGTTGACAACGCCCTGCTGGCGGCGCGTGAGCTCGCCGCCCAGGGGGCGACGATCACCGTCCTGGACTCCGGGGCCTCCGGCGGCGTACTGGGGCTGGCCGCGCTGGCAGCCGCAGAGGCCGACGACGCCCGCCGCGGGGCAGCCCGAGCACGCGAGTCCGTGGCGCGTTCCCACCTGTTCTTCCTGGTGCAGGACCTGGCTCATCTGCGTCGCGGCGGTCGCATTGACCGCGCCACCGCCTTCGCCGGCGGCGCCCTGGGCATCCGGCCGATCCTGACCACTGGACCGGAGGGAATCGGCGTCGTCGAAATGGTCCGCGGGGCCGCCCGCGCCCGCCGCCACCTGATCGCGCAGGCGGTGCGCGCAACCGGCGGAACCTCACTGACCGGCCCGCGGCCTCCGGCAGCACCCGTGCGGCTCGCAGTCCACTACTGCGATGACCCGGCCGATGGGCGCGCCCTGGAGAATGACCTGGCTGATGCCATGGTGGAGGCCGGGGCCCTCGTCGAGTCCATCATGCGCTCACCCGCCGATCCCGCCAGCCGCGTCCACCTGGGGCCGGGCGCCCTGGGGATCGTCGTCGCACCGCACCTTGAGTCCCCCCGGTAGGAGGGGCCGCCACCGTCCACAGGGGACCTTCGCCGCAGCCTCGGGCGACGGCGTTCACAGGCGCCGGGACGGACAGCGCGCCATGGCCTTACCGTCGATCCATGAGTGGCAAGCGGGTGGCGGACCGGGCGGGCAAGCGCCCCCTGACGGACTTCGTCCGCATCGCCTGCTCCACGGACCCCGCCGAACCGGTGCGGCGGCCCCGACGCCTTGCCCTCGCACCCAGGGCCGCCATTGGGCTCGGCAGCGTGCTGGTGCTCTTCGCCCTTGCCCTCGCAGCTCGCACAGTGCTGGTCTCGCCCCCGCCGTCCGTTTCCGCAGCCCCTGCGACCACCGCATCCCAGAGTGCGGCGCCAACGGCCGCCGTTCCGCTTACCGACCCGCTGGGGAGCGCACCGCCCACCGACCCGGGTGGTGAGCTGGTAGTTCACGTCGCCGGTGCCGTCACCAGTCCCGGGGTGGTCGTGCTACCCGCGGGCGCACGCGTCGTCGACGCCATCAGCGCCGCCGGCGGCGCCCTGCCGGATGCGGACACCGACCAGCTCAACCTCGCCCGCATCCTCACGGACGGCGAACAGGTTCGCGTGCCGCACCAGGGTGAGGATGCCTCTGCCTGGAACACCGGCGCAGGCAGCGGTGCCGACGCCGTGGCCGACGGGGCGGACGGCTCCGGCCAGAGCACCGTCGGCGCCAGCCGGATCAACATCAACACGGCCGGTGCTGCCGAGCTGGAGAATCTGCCCGGCATCGGTCCGGCACTGGCGCAGCGCATCATCGACTACCGCAACGAACACGGCCCCTTCACCTCAGTCGACGACCTGACGGGCGTCTCCGGAATCGGTGCGGCGAAGCTCGAGGAACTCCGGGACCGGGCGACAGTATGACTCCGCCCAGCACCCCACGCAGGCATCGCACCCAGCGCACCGAGCCCGCCCCCTGGGACGACCCGGAGGTGCTGCGCCGCCACTCTCCGCGCCGTCGTGCCCGCCATGCCACTCGGGAAAGCGCCCCCTCACCGCTCGACCTGCGTCTGGGACCGGCCGCACTCGGGGCCTGGGCCGCCGCCTTCTGGGCAGTCGGCCTGGAAGGGGAGCAGTCCTGGGTCCCCGCGGCCCTCGCCGCAGCCGTGGCCGCGGTTGCGGCGATACCGCTGGCGGTGGCCGCCTCCCGCTTCCACCCGCCCCGGCACCGCTACGACCCGCGCCCCGGCGCGGGCGCAGCCGACGGCTCGGCCATCGGCTCACCAGCGGCATCACTCCTGGCGCTGGTGCTGACCGTGGTGGCGGTACTGATCGTGACCGCCTCAGGATCCTGGGCCCGGGCTCAGGATCCGCTGACCCGCGCCGCACAGCAGGAGCGCACCGTCACTCTCACCGGCACCGTCACCCGTAGTCCGCGAGCCACCGCAACAGCCAAGCGGACCACCGTGCTGAGCGGTCTATCCGTTGACACCGTTGACGGGAGCCCTTCGCGCCTGAGCGCAACGGTCCTGGGCGACGCCGACTGGCTGGAGATCCCCATGGGCACACCCGTACGCGTGCAGGCACGCCTGCGTCCTGCCGATCCCGGAAGCGGGGAGGCGGCGGTCATCGGAGCCGGCGCCACCGTATCCGTTATGGGCCCGGCGAGGGGAGTTCTCGGCCTCGTTGCGGGACTGAGGGACGGTCTTGCCGACGCCGTCGGTCGAGAACCGACTGCTGATGAACCCGGCCCGACCGGTGCCGCAGTCAGCTGGCCGCCCGGCGCCCGCGCGCTCGTGCCCGGTGTAGCTCTCGGCGACGACCACGCCCTGCCCGCGCAGGTGCGAGACGATATGCGCACCGTCTCAATGACCCACCTGACCGCCGTCTCCGGAGAGCACGTCGCCATCGTCATGGGACTGGCGCTGTCTGCTCTGGGCATCCTGCCCCGGTGGGTGCGCGCCGCCGCCGGGGCCCTGGTGCTTGCCGGACTGGTGGTGCTGGTGCGCCCCGACGGATCCGTGCTGCGGGCAGCCGCAATGGGCGTGGTCATGCTGTTGGGAGTGGGCGCGGGAAGACGCTCCGCATCCCTGCCCGCACTGTGCGCGGGCGTGATCGTTCTGCTGCTACTCGACCCATGGCAGGCCCGGGACTACGGCTTCGCCCTGTCGGTGGTCGCAACCGCCGGCATCCTCCTCGGCTCGGCGCCCCTGGCTGCCGTGCTGTCCCGGCACCTGCCCCGTCCCCTGGCCGCCGGCGTGGCTTTGCCGCTGGTCGCCCAGCTGGCCTGCGCCCCGGTGCTGGTACTGCTGCGACCGGTGGTCGGGATCTGGTCAGTGCCCGCAAACGTGTTGGCCGCACCTCCCGTACCGGTGGCCACGGTATGCGGCATCCTTGCCGCCCTGGTAGCGCCCCTGTGGCCGCAGGCGGCGACCGTGATCGCCTGGCCGGCGACGGCGTCGTGCGCCTGGCTCGCGCTGGTGGCGCACCGGTTCGCTCAGCTGCCAGGAGCGTCACTCGCCTGGCCGGGGCAGGCGGGTGGGGCGCTGGCGCTCGCCGCCGCCGAGGTCGCAGTCATCGGCGGCGTGTACTGGTGGGGGCGACGCCGCGCGCACCGTCCGCGCAGGCATGGCAGGCTATGAGCCATGGCATCCTCCCGACCCGCACGCGGCGCCGCCCGGCGCGCCCCCGCCGGACCCGGCTGGGACGAGGTCGAGCTGGCACCGATTGTCCTGATCCGCGCGGGGGAGGAGCTGCTGGCCGATCGGGCAGTCGCCCGTCTGCTGAACCAGGCGCGTCAGCAGGATCCGGCCACCGAGGTCAGTACCGTCGAGGCCGCCACCTATGAGGCTCATCAACTGGACACGCTCGTGTCGCCGTCTCTGTTCGGCGAGCCCAAGCTGGTACTCATTCCTGCGCTGGAGCAGATGACCGACGCGCTGCTCACCGACCTGCTCGCCTACATTTCTGCGCCTGCCCCCGACGTCGCCGTCGTACTGCGGCACAATGGCGGCCAGCGGGGCAAGAAGCTGCTGGACGCGCTGGCCAAGTCGTCCTACCCGGTGTGCACCATCCAGGCAGTCAAGTCTCCCAAGGACAAGGCGGCGCTGGTCACCGCTGATGTGCGCCAAGCCGGGCGCCGTATGGATCCAGACGCCGTCGGGGCACTGGTGGATGCGCTGGGCACCGACCTGCGGGAGCTGTGCTCGGCCGCCGAGCAGCTGATCGCCGATACCCAGGGCACCATCACGATCGCGACTGTCAACACCTACTATGCGGGCCGCTTCGAGGCCACCGGCTTCACCGTGGCCGACGCCGCCGCGGCCGGGAACGTCGTGAAAGCCGTAACCGCCCTGCGGCACGCGCTGGCCACCGGCACCGATCCGGTCCCGATCGTCGCCGCCCTGGCCATGAAGATCCGCCAACTCGCCCGGGTAGCAGCCATGGGCGGGCGTCGGGGGCTGACCGCCCGTGACCTGGGTATGGCGCCGTGGCAGGCCGACCGCGCCCGCCGCGAGCTGGCCGGCTGGTCCGACGACGCCCTCGCCGTGGCGATCCAGGCGGTCGCCCGCGCCGACGCCGAGGTCAAGGGTGCCTCCCGGGATCCCGTCTACGCCGTCGAGCGGGCCGTGATCACCATCTGCGACGCCCGCCGCGGGAGATTGCCGGGGCGCTCCTCCTAGCGCCGGACCTATGGACGGGTCATTGGCCGACTGCCGCTCAGGACTGTGTGATGGCGGCCAGGGGCAGCTCGGTGACGGTGCTACTTCTTGCGATACAGGGACTTCGTGGCGAAGACCGGCTCGTTGGTCACCTGAATCCCCAGGGAGCGGAAGATGCCCTCGTCCACGGGCCCGAGGATGGTCGAGGTGTGCACGTCGCAGCCGCGCAGGCTGCCCAGCTCGTCCAGTGCGCGGGCGGCGTTGGCATCCCCGTTGGCGGAGACCGCCAGCGCGATCAGCACCTCGTCGGTGTGCAGGCGCGGGTTGCGGCTGCCCAGGTGGCGGGTCTTGAGCGTCTGGATCGGCTCGATCGACTCCTTGGCGAGTAGGTCGACCGTCGGGTCTATGCCGGCCAGGCGCTTGAGGGCGTTGAGCAGCATCGCGGAGGAGCAGCCCAGCAGCGGGGAGGTCTTGCCCAGCTCGATGGATCCGTCCGGCAGCTCAATGGCCGCGGCCGGCGCGTTGGTCGCCTCCGCGAGCTCAAGCGTCGGCACAACCACCGGCCGGTCCTCCTTGGCGATGCCGAGCTTGCTCATCAGCAGGGCGATCCGCCCGGACTGGACCGGCTCGAGCATGTCCCGCTTCTCTGCCACCAGTGCCTTGTAGTAGCGGCGGATCACCTCCTGCTTGGAGGCCTCCCGGCACACGTCGTCGTCGCTGATGCAGTAGCCGGCCATATTCACCCCCATGTCGGTGGGGGAGGCGTACGGGGAGGCGCCCATGATCTGCTCGAACAGGCGCGAGAGCACCGGGAACACTTCGACGTCGCGGTTGTAGTTGACGGTCTGCACGCCGTGGGCCGCCAAGTGGAAGGGATCGATCATGTTCACGTCGTCAAGGTCGGCGGTGGCGGCCTCGTAGGCGATGTTGACCGGGTGGTCCAGCGGCAGATTCCAGATGGGGAAGGTCTCGAACTTGGCGTAGCCGGAGGAGATGCCGCGCACGTGGTCGTGGTAGATCTGGGAAAGGCAGGTGGCCATCTTGCCCGATCCCGGCCCCGGCGCGGTGACCACCACCAGGTCGCGGGAGGTCTCGATGTACTCGTTGCGCCCGTAGCCCTGCTCGGAGACGATGCGGGTGACGTCGTTGGGGTAGCCGGGGATCGGGAAGTGGCGGTAGACGGTGATGCCGAGCTTTTCCAGCTTGCGCTTGAACTCGGCGGCCTGGAGGTTGTCGTCGGTCCACTGGGTGATCACGATGGAGCCCACGTACAGCCCGTAGTCGCGGAAGGCGTCCACGTGGCGGAGTACCTCGTCCTCGTAGGAGGTGCCGTGGTCGGCGCGGATCTTGTGGCGGGCGAAGTCCTTGGCGTTGACGGCGACGATGATCTCCACGTCGTCGGCCAGCTCGGCGAGCATCACGATCTTGTTGTCGGGGGTGAAACCGGGCAGGACGCGGGAGGCGTGCATGTCGTCGATGAGCTTGCCGCCGAACTCCAGGTAGAGCTTGCCGCCGAACTGGGCCCGGCGTTGTGCGATTCGCTCGGACTGCAGTTTGAGGTACTTGTCCCGGTCAAACCCGATGCGCATGCGTTCTCCTCACGGTCGCCTGAATGTGCGGCCGGGCGGGAGGGCGCCGGCCTGAGGAATCGTAACGCCGTCGGAGCGGGCCACGAGCACGGGTCCGGAAGACGGAAACCAGGAAGGGCGCCTCCCAGGTGGGAGACGCCCTTCCAGACGCAATCGTGCGCGCGCCGGGTCACATGGCGTTGACGCGCTTGGCCAGCTTCGACTTGCGGTTGCGGGCCTGGTTGCGGTGAATGACGCCCTTGGAGACGGCCTTGTCCAGCTTGCGGCAGGCCTTGCGCAGGTGCTCCTCGGCGGCCTGCTTGTCGCCGGCCTCGACGGCCTCGCGCGTCCGGCGCACGTAGGTCTTGAGCTCGGACTTGACGGCCTTGTTGCGCAGGCGGGCCTTCTCGTTGGTCTTGATGCGCTTGATCTGAGACTTGATGTTCGCCACTGTGAGTGAAGCTTTCTGGTGTCTGAATGGTCAATGGCCGGAGAGAGGGTTGGCGCCGCGGGCGGACTTGAGGTGGTGGAAGCACCAGGCAGGCCCGGTCGCCGGACCCCGAAGCCGGCCAGGCCAGAGGTCCGAGCGAACTCTAACACCGGATGGACCGGCGATCCCCGGTCGAATACCGGCCGACGACGTGAAGTGCGTCGCGCCGCAGCCGCCCGTGGTGGGTGATCAGGACCAGTGCGCCCGCAGAGCGGTAACGACGCCGTCGAAGGTCGACCGCTTCATGGTGGCGCCCTCGCGGCGCACCACATCCGGCTCGACGAGCAGCAGGCGGTCCAGGCGCACCTCGCTGGGACGGCCCTTGGAGTCCCACGGCCCGGTGCCGACGTCGTGCCAGTAGCGACCCCAGCGGGCCTCCTGGGCGGCGTCAAGGTCGTGGTCCTTGCTGGTCAACTGGGCGGCGACGAGCCGCTTGCCGTGGTGGGCCAGGACGAGCACGGGACGGTCCTTGCCCTGGGTGGCGTCCTCCTCGAAGGGCACCCAGGTCCACACCACCTCGCCGGGGTCGGCGTCGCCGTCGGGATCGGGGGAGTAGGTGAAGTCCGGAAGTCCCAGGGAGGCGACGTCGTAAACGCCGACGCCGTCGTGCGCGCCCGCGCGGGGGCTGCGGGCATCCGGCTGGGAGGTGGTGCGGGAGCCGGAGTGGTTCGCGGCTCCCGATCGTTTCGCCCCGGAGCCGGACGCGGCGCGTGCGCGCGACTTCTCACCGGTCGCCAGCTCCTTCTCAATCGCGTCGGCCACCGCCTCCTTGGCGGTGGAGGTGAAGATTCTGGCGATCCGCTTGAGCAGTGGGGAGGGCATGGGCAGACCCTACCGGTACGCATATGAGTCTGGGGCTTTCTGGCCGGCAGGCGCGGGGAAGTCTCCACGATGCCTGCCTCAGAGAAACGTCGGGGCTCGCAGCGTCACGAGACGGTTTGACACCCTGATGGTCATATGGTTCAGTAGTCATGTAATGAACCGATGAGGGGGTGTTCCGTGGAGTTTGATTCGACCGCGCCGATCTACAGACAGATAGCCGACGACATTCGTCACCAGATCCTCATCAGGGCGCTGACTGACGGGGATCGGGTGATGTCGACCACCCAGTACGCCACCACCTACCGGATCAACCCGGCCACTGCTCAGGGACTCGGCAAAGTCGGTGTGTGGTTAGGTGGTTGTTAGGAGTTTGATGGCTTTGGCGGGTTTCCGGGTCATGGCCCGGTTGGCTGAGGCGACCCCGGTTGGCTGAGGCGACGCTGCTGGTGGTGGTGGTGGTGGTGGGGTCGTCGTAGAGGGTGCGGATGAGGCTGATGGCGAGGTTCCTGAGGGTGGCCATGACCTGGGGGCCGGCGCCGGTGCGCAGCTGGTGCCGGTCCTCATCAAAGGCGGGCGTCACGTACCCAGTGAACACGGTTCTCAATACCCCAATGCCCGCGGGTCCAGGCTGCTACTTGCTCGGGCCGGGCCTGCTCGGTGGGGACGGAGCAGACGAGGTAGACGACCTGCGTGGTGCGCCTGGTCTCCATCTGACCGTCGGGACGGCGCTTGGTGGTGGTGCGGGTGCGGCGTACCTGGAGGACCTGGGCGGCGCCGGGGAACTCAACCCAGGCGGGTACTGCTGCGGCTTTGATGGTGCGCCGTACCCTGCGCCCGTGACAGGTGTCCACCCCAGAGGTGGCGGGGACATCCTTCCAGGGCAGGGCCTTCAGCTTCGCTCTGAGACTGGGTTGGTTGCCCTTGACTGTCAGCACATAGTCGGCACCCCGGGAGATGATCCATTCGGCGGTCTCGTGCTGGGTGTGCAGCGCATCAGCGGTGACCACCGCGCCGGTAAAGGTCATGGGGCGCCAGCAGGTCCTTCAGGGCGGGGATCTCGCTGCTCTTATCTCGTACGCGCTGCCGGGCGAACACCGCCCCGGTCTCCTGGTCCAGAGCCGAGATCAGGTGCGGCGCCCAGCCGCCGTCACCGTCCCCGCTGCTGCTGTTGTTGGTCTTGGCGCCGCGCATGGTCTTGCCGTCAACCGCGATCACCCGCCTGCCGCCTGTGGTGCCGGTGCGGGTGAACATCCACGACGCGATCCGAGCGTCCAGGTCATCTGGGTCCAAGGCTTGCAGGGTGCGGCGGATCGTCGACTCCGACGGCAGTGGGCGGCCCTGCCCTAGCCCCAGGTCGCGTAGCTGGCCGGGCGTCAGGTCCCGGGCGTGCTCCCAGACGGCCAGCAGGGTGCGACACCCGGCCAGCACCCCCACCGCCGCCAAAGCCAGCACAGTGCCCAGCCGGTGGCGGCGCCCGCGACGGTGCCGGGGGGTCGGGGACCGTGGCGAACACCCCTGTCAGGGGCTGGCGCGACAAGGGCGTGGTGGTGGATGATGACACAGCGGCGCGACCTCTCCGGTTACGGGATTGTTTGCACCACCTATCGTCACCGGCGGGTCGCGCCGCGCCCGCACCAACACGCCGAAAACCCCTAACAACCCCCCAACCCAGCCAACAACTTTGCCGAGCCCCTGGGTGAGGCACCGAGCCTCTTTCGCGGGCACATGTAATGAGTCTCATCGACACCTTGACACCGGACAGACCACGTGCTACCATAAGTCCACATATCGCAGGTGGCACCCTGAAAAACGGCAGGAACGACGATGTTCGAATGGCTGACCAGTTCAATAGTAGCTGCTGCTATGACTCTATGTGGAATTGCACTTACAGTTACCGGCGTAAAGATGAAACGAGGTTCTCTTAAACCAAACTCCTTAGCTGGCGTGCGAATCCCCAGTGCATATCGCAGCGAAGAAGACTGGTACAGAATTCAAGCCAAATGCGCGCATCCTGCAATAGCCGTAGGTGTCATATGTTTCGACTCGGCAGCATTGTTTGTGGTTCAAGCAATATTTCCTAGTGCCATCCCAATAATGGTTCCGGTCTCCATTATGTCGATTCAACTGATTTTGGGATACTGCTATATGCTGTACGTAGTACTGAACGTAAATAATCGATGAACATAAACCGAACAGCCAAGGAGAACATGATGACTGTAATAGCCCCCGACAAACACATCTGCGAACGCTTAATACAGCTTCGGCATCGGCTGTTGTCCAGTCCGCAGAAGATGGATGAATTTGAACGATCACCCGATTTATTTCTGGCTGAGTTGACCGAGTTGGGCGAAACAGGTAGTTCAGTGAGGCGTGCTGTAGTTGAAAGTCCCCGAGGTGTGCGATTCCTCACCCTTGATCACTGTGTGAGTTGGTTGAGTACAGGGAAGTCCGAATCTGATCCCGATGCGATCCCAGTACTGTATGTCGGTGTGGTTCTGGCTGCAATATATAACGTGGCAGTTATCGGTAATGTTGGGGTCTATCATCTGGCGGGCGCCAACATCGGTGTCGGTGCAAACGCCATTGCGCTCAAGAATGCGAAATATACCGGCGCGGTAGACACGCCTCTTCCGGCCGCGACCGACAAACGACTCACTCCACCGCCGATGCACTTCAGTGAGCTCTATATTGCTCATAGTCTTCATTCTCATTTTGTGGAACAGGGTGTCGGTGAATCACGAGAAAAACGATTGCTACGCCGTGCATTGTCTAAGTTCGACACTGACCGAGAAAATGAAATCACTGTGTCTTCCACGTATCGGGGAACTCATTTCAAGGTGACAGCAAGCTCAGATAACTCAACCCAAACTATCATCATCAATGATGGTTCAGTGGTGGTATAGCCTAGACGGAAAACTCATGGAATTGAAGAATGCTCCGATTGGGAGAGCGTCATACGATCCAGTATCTAATCACGGGAATGTCAGGCGCATTGCAATTGCGACAACTAACCGGTGCCAAGCACGTTGCGCACATTGCCTCATGAACTCCGGGCCAACAGGAACCGAGGAACTGACCGCATCAGAAATGATCGGTATAATTGACTATTATGCCAGCAATACACCGCTTAAGCTCGTTGCTTTCACAGGTGGCGAGTCCACCCTTCTAGGCGACTCCCTGCTTGAAGCAATATCTTATTGTTCCGAGCAAGGTATTATGAGTCGGCTCGTAACTAACGCTTCATGGGCGGAGGACCAAATATCGGCAGAGTCAACGGTTTTTGAACTACGGAATGCAGGATTGACCGAGATAAACTACTCAACTGACGACTTCCATTCGGTATGGATTCCGTTGGCCAACGTAAAACGAGCGTGGAATGCTTCGAAAGGACAGGGGTTCGAGACGGTCCTAATAGCTGTATGTAGTGGGCCTCGGAGCAAGATTACGCCGATGAGCGTCAGCGAGTTCCTAGGCGAGCAAATTCCGATTGTCGAGAGCCTGGACCGTGGTGACGATAATCTTCCTGAACCTGCCGAAGACGGAACTCGCTACCTAATTTCGCAGTCCGCCATATCACGACTTGGAAGAGGGCGACGTCTTCGATCGGAGTACTTCGGCAGTCATGAGGAATTTAATTTAAGTAAACTATATGGTGGCTGTCCTGCCCTAATGGATCCTCCTACAGTCAATGCTGACGGGACCGTGGGTGTTTGCTGCGGTACGAATACTGAACACAACTCGATCTTAACGATTGGAGACATCCAGGAGTTGATGAGCAACGGTTCATACGACGTCGACGAGTTTCAAGGTTTGATCCTACATGCGATACGAACTCTCGGCCCAACTTATCTATACCATTTAGCGACAGAAAGTGCGACGTCGGTAAGGCGCACGAAAGCCATGAGCGTATGCGAGATATGCGAGCGTTTGACTGGCGATAGGGCACTCATTGATGTCCTATATGACAAACGCGAACTTATTGAACAACAAATAGAACAGCATTACCGTGTGTGCAAACTATTCGGGTGGACCCGGGGACGATGCAGATGAGAAACTATGATTATGCGGAACTGAACAGCGTGATAGGCGAGGAGCTTTATGAGGCTTTGCTCCTGGATGGGTACATATCATTGATGAGCGATATAGACCTTAGGGTTTACCCACACACTTTGATAAAAGAGCAGTTGAGATGCTTTGACGGCGAACTACGAGCGGCCTGCGAATTGTTTTGCCTTGGGCGACGTGTCTCGTTGCGGTCCCTTTCAGAAGGCCTTCGTGACGCGGCGCTGAAGCTTGAACCTTCGGGTATCGTAAGGACGCTGGGCGAATCAATATGTACGAGTTCGCTGTCGCTGTACGTAATTCAAGGTCTGTTGTACTTCGCAGAGACGCCGGGCCCGTTGATTTCGCTATATTACGGCGAAGACTCAATTGCGTTGGCCACTCGGTTAGATTTGCTGCGTCCTCTGCGCGGAAAAGTGCTCGACCTATGTTCCGGGCCAGGCATTCAAGGTATATTGGCAGCCGCGCTAGGCTGCGACGTTACTGCGGTAGAGATTAACCCCGTAGCGGCGAGCGTGGCGCGCTGCAATGCGACTCTCAACGGATGCGTTGAGAAATATTGTGTGGTTGAAGCCTCGATAGATGATTTCTTCAGTTCGAAATCAGTTGGTGTATATAACCGGGTTTATGCCAATCCACCGCTGGTTCCAGTACCGGAGGGAATGCCTTACGCCTTGGTCGGGGCGGGCGGCGTAGACGGCCTCAAGATAACTAGGTCTATCATTGGGCACGCTTGTGACATCTTGGCCCCGGGAGGTGAATTGATAACGATCGGCCTGTCCGGCGGAAATGAACACGGCCCCTATGTCGCCGATGCTGTGGATTCTATTGTTTCTCAGACCCCTCTCCGAGCGGTATTGTCGGTGCTGTCACGTTGTCCGGTTGCGGCAGGCTCGAAATGGTTAGATCTTATTACTCGCTCGGTTGATGGTTACGCGCTTGAACGGGGGTACAGCGAGCCGCACGAAGTTATGTCTGCATACCACTCAGCAGGTATTTCTGAAGTGTACTCGTTTGCCCTGACGCTTATTGCGCCAGCTTGCACGGAAAAAGGAGAGCAGGTGCATGGCCTACACAGGTACATTGACTTATCAGACGCGCAATATGATGGCATACGGTGGTGGTTGGAGTAAACGCGTAGGCGAAGGTATATGCATGGCGAATGGCAAGAATTGAGCGATCATGTGGCCCATGAGCAAACATGAAGATTCGGTGATACGTCTGGTCGTTAGCAGTGCTCCTGCACATCTCGTCACACTGGCTGTCTTGACTATCATCATGTCGTCAATTCCTGGCGTTCAGATTACTGTCGTTAAGACGGTGGTCGACGCTGTCGCTTACTCTGCTGATCGTACTTTACTTTTTGAAGCGTTGGCGTTATTTTGTGGTTTGTTGACATTTGGCGTCATTTCACAGTGTGTTTTGGACTATATTGGTACGAGACTGTCGATCAGGTTGAGGGAACATATCAGCTTGCGGACTGTTGAGATTGCGTCGCTTCTTGAGGTTGAACAGCTTGAAGATCCTGCTGTTTTCGATAAGGTTCATCGAGCCAGCGGTGACGTGTCCGCGCGGATTTACGACATGGTGAGCGGAATTAGGGCTGGTATACAGGCGTTGCTGTCTGTCATTGGCGTCGGCGCAGTGATCGTATCGTGGAATGTAAAAATCGCGGTGTTGATTATGGTTGCTGCTGTTCCTTCGGGATTGGCCACTATTGGGATTGCTAAGGCCAAATATGCGCTCGACTACAAACGGGCGCAAGATGCGCGAAAGGCATCGTATATCCGATCACTGTTTTTCGATGTCCCGGCTGTCCGCGAGATGAAGGTGTTTGGCACGTCGAGGCGGCTGTTGGAAGATTACCGATGTCTGATGGTGTTGTTCGCCAAGCAAGATACCCGGTTAGCAAGGCATGCGCTGGTGATCACTTTGATTTGTGGACTATTGTCGGTTACTGCAAGTTGCGGCGCTATTGTAATCGCAGCATTTGAGGCTATCGTTGAATCGAAAGTGGGCGAGTTTGCCGGATTCGTCTCAGCGGTTAGTTCCATGACTGCGAGCGTACAAGCTGTGATTTCCTCTTTTAGTTCGGCATTCCAGTCGGGTTTGTTTCTCGTAAATTGGCGCGAGTTCACGGGCCTCGTGCGAAGGATTTCTTTACTTGATGACTCTGACATGCAGGGTCGCTCCGCGGAGTTTGATTTCGAGAGCGCGCCGCAAATACGATTTAGGAACGTTTGGTTTAGATACCCTAGTTCATCTACGGACGTATTGGAGGATGTCTCATTCGATGTTCCAAGCGGCAAAACGACGGCGATTGTCGGTGTTAGCGGCTCAGGTAAGTCAACCCTTATTAAGCTGATGTTGAAGTTCTATACTGTAAAACGCGGTCGGATATATTTCGACGACTTAAGTTTGGATGATATTCGACGTAATCATCTTTATGATGTAAGTTCTGTCCTTTTCCAGGACTATATGATGTACGAATTTAGTTTGCGCGAGAATGTTGGATTCGGGCAACTTGCGTTGATCGATGATGACTTCGCGCTCGCTCGTGCGATGACTAAAGCGGGAGTGTGTGGTGTTGGAAGTGTAAATGGGATTGGTCTTGATGATACTTTGGGTCGGTTGTTCGACGGTGGGGTGCAGCTGTCTACAGGACAGTGGCAACGGGTCGCTCTGGCGCGGGCGTTCTTGAAGAGTCCAAGGCTGTTGGTGTTGGACGAACCTACAAGTTCTTTGGATCCGCAGTCTGAACGCCAGATCTTCCGCGAGTTGTCTTCTCACGGCGATGATGTTACGGTTATATTGATTTCTCACCGTCCGTCGACGATTGCTTGCGCTGATCATGTTGTTTTTCTTGACAACGGTCGTGTTGTCGACGAAGGCTCGCACGACGAGTTGCTTGAGCGTTGTGAGGGTTATCGTGCTGTTTTTGGTGCGCATTGACTTATTCTTGTCCCTGGTCGTGCTTGCGGTTTCAGAGGGTCGGCAGAGTTGTTGGTTGGTTAGGTGGTTGTTAGGAGTTTGATGGCTTTGGCGGGTTTCCGGGTCATGGCCCGGTTGGCTGAGGCGACCCCGGTTGGCTGAGGCGACGCTGCTGGTGGTGGTGGTGGTGGTGGGGTCGTCGTAGAGGGTGCGGATGAGGCTGATGGCGAGGTTCCTGAGGGTGGCCATGACCTGGGGGCCGGCGCCGGTGCGCAGCTGGTGCCGGTCCTCATCAAAGGCGGGCGTCACGTACCCAGTGAACACGGTTCTCAATACCCCAATGCCCGCGGGTCCAGGCTGCTACTTGCTCGGGCCGGGCCTGCTCGGTGGGGACGGAGCAGACGAGGTAGACGACCTGCGTGGTGCGCCTGGTCTCCATCTGACCGTCGGGACGGCGCTTGGTGGTGGTGCGGGTGCGGCGTACCTGGAGGACCTGGGCGGCGCCGGGGAACTCAACCCAGGCGGGTACTGCTGCGGCTTTGATGGTGCGCCGTACCCTGCGCCCGTGACAGGTGTCCACCCCAGAGGTGGCGGGGACATCCTTCCAGGGCAGGGCCTTCAGCTTCGCTCTGAGACTGGGTTGGTTGCCCTTGACTGTCAGCACATAGTCGGCACCCCGGGAGATGATCCATTCGGCGGTCTCGTGCTGGGTGTGCAGCGCATCAGCGGTGACCACCGCGCCGGTAAAGGTCATGGGGCGCCAGCAGGTCCTTCAGGGCGGGGATCTCGCTGCTCTTATCTCGTACGCGCTGCCGGGCGAACACCGCCCCGGTCTCCTGGTCCAGAGCCGAGATCAGGTGCGGCGCCCAGCCGCCGTCACCGTCCCCGCTGCTGTTGTTGGTCTTGGCGCCGCGCATGGTCTTGCCGTCAACCGCGATCACCCGCCTGCCGCCTGTGGTGCCGGTGCGGGTGAACATCCACGACGCGATCCGAGCGTCCAGGTCATCTGGGTCCAAGGCTTGCAGGGTGCGGCGGATCGTCGACTCCGACGGCAGTGGGCGGCCCTGCCCTAGCCCCAGGTCGCGTAGCTGGCCGGGCGTCAGGTCCCGGGCGTGCTCCCAGACGGCCAGCAGGGTGCGACACCCGGCCAGCACCCCCACCGCCGCCAAAGCCAGCACAGTGCCCAGCCGGTGGCGGCGCCCGCGACGGTGCCGGGGGTCGGGGACCGTGGCGAACACCCCTGTCAGGGGCTGGCGCGACAAGGGCGTGGTGGTGGATGATGACACAGCGGCGCGACCTCTCCGGTTACGGGATTGTTTGCACCACCTATCGTCACCGGCGGGTCGCGCCGCGCCCGCACCAACACGCCGAAAACCCCTAACAACCCCCAACCCAGCCAACAACTTTGCCGAGCCCCTGGGCCACTGCTGCCAAGGCGTTCGCTCAGCTGATCGAGGAAGGGCTTCTCGTCAAGCGCCGAGGCCTTGGCATGTTCGTAGCTGAAGGCGCCCGTGAACGTCTGATCGCCGCCGAGTACACCGGATTCATTGATCAGACCTTCTCCGCGGTCGTCCGTCAGGGGCTTGCACTCGGTATCGACGCGAACACCCTCATCGAACACATCCGCGCCATTTCCGCCGAAGGCGCAACGGACCAGACCAAGGAGTGAATGATGATACACATCGACTCCCTCACCCACACGTACCGGGGTTCTAAGACCGCCGCACTCGACAACGTCTCCATGGACATCGCCGAGGGCTCGATCACCGGAGTGCTCGGCCCTAACGGATCCGGCAAAACCACACTATTCCACGCTCTTGTCGGTTACATCGAGCCGGCCTCTGGCGCCATCATCATCGACGGCCAGGAAACATCGCGAGACCAACGGATCGCCCTGGGGATGTATGCCGGCAACTACGCGGACTCCACTAGTGTTTCTGTTAGGTCCTTGTTGCGTCTGGCCAGTTGTCGGCCCACCTGGGACGAGGGCGGATTCGCCCGGCTCAGTGAGCGTTTCCAACTCGCGCTCGGCGGTAGCCTCGGCCAACGGTCTCAGGGCGAGCGCTCGCTCTTCGCGACGGCGATTGCTTTGGCCTGCGGCGCTCCGATCACAATGCTCGATGAGCCCACCGACGCGCTCGATGTTCCTACACGCATGGCGTTGACGGAGGAGATCATTCGCGCTTCCGCCGATGCTGCGGAGGCAGGGACTCCGCGTACGTTCTTGGTTGCCAGCCACCTGGTGTCCGAGCTGGAGTCCCTGATTGAGAACGTCATCGTTCTCTCCCAGGGCAGGGTCGTCTGTGCGGATACCGCCGAGCACCTGCGTGCCTACGCGCTGGCGCTTGTCGGTCGGCCCGAGGTGATCCATCGGATCCTCGAAGCTGACGCCGGGACCCGCATCCTCTCCGAGCGCCAACTCGGCCGTTTTGTTCGGATCGTCGCGACGGGGTTCACCGATGTCTGCCTGGACACCCTTGTCGCCGCTGATGTCGAGGTGCAGTCTCTGTCATTCCAGGACAGCTTCGTATCACTCATAGACCACAGCATGGCCTGATGATTTGCGTCGTCATGGTGGCGCGTGGCTGCAGTCGAGCAGCGGATTAAATCGTGGTTGGCTCGGCGTCGTCGGGCTTGCGGCCGGGTCGCTTGTCCGCCTAGGTCCACCTTTTCCCCAGATCAACTTAGGAGTATTACACATGACTATCGTTCCTCTTGGTTCCGGCCATAGCATTCTTGTGGATCGGGGGCTGCGGAGCAACTTGCTGCCGTTGCTCAAATATGCTCTCAGTGAGACGTGGTGGCTATGGCTGATGGCGGGTGTTGGAACGGTGTGCAGCGGATTGTTCAATTATGTGGTCCCAGCGCTGACCAATGGGGCTACTAGTCCCCTGGACGGTTTTGCTTTCGCGGCGAATTCAACCTGGTTCTTTGGGTGGACGCTCCTGCTATTCGTGAACGGCATGCTGCAGGCCACGTCTGCGATACCACACATGTCCTTGGCGGGGGTCGGACCTCGTACGATCCGCATCGTGCACTGCCTGAGCACGCTAATCACTGTTGCCGGAGCGCTTATAGTTTGGGCCATCGGCTTCCTGATCCTACCGACCCAGCTGCATTTCACCGATGGGACAACGCTGGACTCGTTGAAACTGGGCCCTGTGAGCGGGTGGACCTCCGGCACTTGGTGGCAGGTTGTCATTATGGCGTTCGTTTGGGCTGTGTTCGCCGCTTTCGGGCAGGCGTTGGGACATGCGTACAGACGAGGCCCTCGGCTCACGCTAGTGGTGGCCATGACATATGGGGTAATTCTCATCGCATGCGTCGGAGCCCTCGTTCTTTTCCTCACGGATGGTGGCAGTGTCATCACCCTGGCCCTGTGCTTGGTCGCGCTGTCGTCGATCATGCCGACGGCATGGGTGCTGGCGGGGGCAGGCCCGATCCGCTTCGCGCAGGTGGGGCGTGACTGACCCGCTGACGATGGCACCACTGGTTGGTCTGCCCCGACTCCTTGAACAACCGGCCAACCCATCCGGTCAGACCCGGGGCGTTGCCCGTCGGGCCATGCGCGCTAGCAGTGCCCAGAAGACCGCGCCGCCCGTCACGGCCCAGCCCAGCACCGGGCCGATGCCCGCCCAGTCCAGGCCGCCGCCGGTGGCGATCGCGCTCGAGCCAAGCGTCAGCGCCCGCGTGACCAGCGTGTAGGGCCACAGCCCCGCCAGCGCCTGCGTCTGGTAGGCGACCCCGATGCCGATCACCGCTCCGGCCAGTCCCAGCCCCACTGGGGCGGCGAAGGAGCGCATGAGCATGGACAGCAGCGACTGCAGGCCGACCAGTGGCACGGCCGCCACCACCGCCAGCAGGGTCGAGACCGCGAACCCGGCGGGTACGCCGCCCTCCAGGCGCAGGAGCACCAGCCCGGACAGCCGGGTGAGGGCCACCAGGAGCAGCTGCATGACGGCCACCGGCGCCAGGATTACCGTCGTCTTCGCCAGTGCGACCGTGGCCGGCGGGTGCGGCGTCGTGGCCATGTAGTTCCAGGAGGAGCCGCGGTGCTCGGGGCGCCAGGCCGCCGCCAGCAGCAGGGCGATTGCCACGGAGAAGAAGAACAGGCCGTAGAACAACGTCACCTGGCCGGTGAAGGACTCCCAGGTGGGCGCCAGCACGCCCTGGTTGACGGCGAAGTTGACCGACCCGGAGACGACGGCGAGCACCGGCAGCACCGCCACCACCCACCAGACCAGGGAGCGGCGCAGCTTGAGCGCCTCGGCGGCCAGCAGCGCCGGCCACGTGCGCCGGGCGGGCGGCGCGGTCGGGGCGGTCGGGGCGGGCAGGGGACGTGAGAACTGCTTGGCAGGCACGGGGATCACCTCTCGATCCGGTCGAGTCGGGCCGTGATGGCGTAGAAGCAGCCGACGGCCAGGGCCAGGAACCCGGCGATCCACCCCAGGGGCGGGCTGGCGACCGCGACATCGCCGCCGGCGGTGCCGGTCTGGGATATGGGGCAGATCAGCGCCCAGTATCCCCACGGCAGCAGGCGCGCCAGCCATGGCGGGGCGAGGAACAGGTACACGGCGATGAATGCGCCCAGCATGCCGGCGCCCACGCACAGGATCTGGTTGTCGAGCACGGCGGCGAGCAGGATGTGCAGCGCGCACATGGCCAGATCGACGGCGATCAGCCCGGCGGTGTATGCGGCCCACACCCCCGTAGACAACGGGACGGTGGTGCCGGCCATCACCGTCGCGCCCACCAGCAGCCCGGTCTGCAGTGCCAGCGTCGGCACCAGCACGAGCGCCAGGGCCGCGAGTTTGGCCCGGCACAGCCGTCCCGGAGTCAGCCCCGCAGTCGCCGACAGGTACCAGCCGCCGCAGGCATGTTCGATATCGGTCAGCCGGCTGGCCAGCACGGCCACCAGGATCGGGGAGAACAGGGCGTTGATCAGGGCGTACTGCAGCAGCAGCGCCTCCCAGGGGTGCAGTGCGGGATCGGTCAGCGTCTGCCTGGCGGAGACGGAGAGCGGTGCGGCGAACGCCGCCGCGGTCACGCCGAGCACGGACACGACCGGCATGGTGCGCAGGCGGTGCAGCTTGGCCAGCTCCAGGCGCACGGCTGTGGCGGGCGAGATGCCGGACATGCTCGCGTATGCGGCCGGTTGTGTGCCCATCACAGCGCCCCCGCCCCGCCGGTGAGGTCCATGAAGACGTCCTCCAGGCTGCGCGCCTCCCGCCGCAGCTCGTGCACGGGCACATCCGCCGCCACCAGGCGCCGCACCAGCTCTGCGGCGCCGTCGGGCGGAAGCCCGCTGATCCGCACCCCGGCGCCGGTCTCCGCTCCGGCCGGGGCGAGGGCGCGGCTTGCCCGGGCGCCGGCGTCGCGCCGGGCGCCGGCGAGCCCGGCCAGCAGCGCCGGGGTGAGCGCCTCCGGCCTGGGGGTGACGACCAGCAGGTCCGGCACCGAACGGCGCATGAGCTCGGCGCGCGTGCCCTGGAAGACGAGCCTGCCCGCCGACAGGATGCCGAGCACGCCCGCCATGCGGTCGATCTCGTCGAGCAGGTGGCTGGAGACCATCACGGTCACCCCCTGCCCCGCCAGCGACACCAGCAGGCGGCGGATCTCCTCAATGCCGGCCGGATCCAGCCCGTTGGTGGGCTCATCCAGGATCAGCAGTTCCGGCTGGCGGGCCAGCGCCATGGCGATCCCCAGCCGCTGCTTCATGCCCATCGAGTAGGTCTTCACCAATCGGTCCCGGTGACCGGTCAGACGCACCAGGTCGAGCGCCCGGTCCACCTGCGCGTCGGAAAGCCCGAGCATGCGCTGCACCAGGCGCATGTTCTCCGCGCCGGTCAGGTGCCCGTAGCCGGGCGGCTGCTCGATCATGGAGCCGGTGCGCGCCATGAGCCCGCCGCGACTGCGCCGATCCAGTGGGACGCCGAACAGGTTCACGCTTCCAGACGTCGGTGTCAGCAGGCCGAGCAACAGCTTCATGGTCGTGGACTTGCCGGAGCCATTGGGGCCCAGGAAGCCGTAGACGACCCCGCGGGGAATGACCAGGTCGAGGTGGTCGACAGCGGTGCGGGCGGCGGCGCCCCTGCCGAAGGTCTTGGTCAGGGCACGGGTGGTGACGACGGCGTCCGGGAACCGCACCGCGGCGTCGCCCCCGGTGGGTCCGGGGCGGGTGGGGGTGACTGTGTTCATGCCTTGCAGCATTCCCGCGCCCGCGGTCGTCGGCATCGGGCCCGGGGCGGAAGTTCGGGCGCGCTCGGTCACCGGACTCATACTCGGGTATGAAGACCCGACTCCCGCCGTGCCGCTACCGTCGCATACCGGACAGCGCTCCGTGGAGGGCGGGCCCCTTACGCAGGTGGGGAGAGGCGGGGATGAGGATGCGCGACGGCGAGGCAGCGGGGCGTGGCCGGTTGGCGTCGGCCGTGCCGGACAGCGGCGCGCGGCGGTGGCCGCCACGGGCGCGTCCGGGCGTGGCCGACATGCTGCTGGCCGTCTCCCTGGCCTATGTGTGCGCATGGAATCAGCCCATGATCACGGAGCAGCCGACCGGCGCTCTGCGCACCGCACTCGTCGACTCCGGTGCCTACGTCATCATCCTCGCCGTGTGCTGCGTGGCCATCGCGCTGCGCCGCCTCGCCCCGACCGCCGCCGTTGTCGCCGTCGGAGTGGCGCTTGCCGCTCACGTACTGATCTTCGACGGGCTCTCCATCCTCGCCATCGTCGCCTGCCTGGTGGCGGTGGAGACCTGCACGAGTCGTGTCCCGCGCCCCCACGCCTGGCCGCTGGTGGCCCTGGGCTACCTCGGTGGCGCGGCCGGCGCCCTGCGCGCGGACAAGGTGGTCGACCCGCCCACCCCGGGCGCTGAGCTGATCGTCCTCGCGGTGAGCTGGGCGTTCATCACCGTCGCCGTCCTGACCGGCCTGCTGCGCCGACGCGCTCGCGAGCGGATCGAGCAGGCCCTGGAGCGGGCAGAGGTACTGGCCGCCCAGCAGGAGGCCGAACGGCGTCTGGCCGTGGTGGCCGAGAGGCAGCGCATCGCCCGGGACGTGCACGACCTGCTGGGGCACTCGCTGTCCGTCATCGGCATGCAGGCCGAGGGCGCCCGGGCCGTCCTGGCTACCAATCCCGCGGCCGCCGCCGAGGCGCTGGCGGTGATCGGGCGGACGAGCCGGCGCTCCGTCTCCGAAGTGCACTCACTGGTCGACATGCTGCGCGCCGACGTCGGGGAATCCCCCTTGGCCCGGCCCTCGCCGCAGTCGGACGGGAGCGCGGCACCGGTCGGCTCGAGTCCGGGCCTCGACGACGTGCCACAGCTCGTTACGGGTGCGCGGCGGGCGGGCCTGCCGCTCACCCTCGACCTGCGCTGCGACGCCGAGCCGCCGGCCCCGGTGGGAGAGGCGGCGTACCGCTGCGTACAGGAGGCGCTGACCAACGTGATGCGCCATGCCGCATTTGCGCCGACCAAGGTCCGGGTGCGGGGCGAGGACGGCGGAGTCGATATCGTCGTCGAGAATGCGGAGCCCATATCGGCCGGAGGCGGTAACGCAGGCGTGCTGGACGACGACACCCGGCGGGGAGCGGGGCTGCAGACCATGCGCGAACGAGTGGTGGCGCTCAACGGCCGGTTGTGGGCCGGGGAGCGGTCGGAGGGCGGCTGGCGGGTGCACGTCACCCTGCCGGCGCCGCCGCACCTCACCCAGGCGCAGCCGGGACAGGCCGCATGAACGCCATCATCAGGGTCGCGCTGGTGGACGACGAGCCGCTGTTCACCGCGGGGCTGGCCATGCTGCTGGGGGCGCAGCCGGACATCGAGGTCGCCTGGCAGGCCGGCGACGGTGGCCAGGCGCTGCGGCGTGCGCAGAGCGATCCCGTGGACGTGATCCTGCTGGATGTGCAGATGCCGGGCCTCGATGGCCTGGCCACGACCCGCCGCCTGATTGAGGCGGGAGCTCAGGGCCGCATCGTCATACTCACCACCTTCGACACCGACGGCTACGTCATGGGTGCCATCGAGGCCGGCGCGGCCGGGTTCCTGTTGAAGAACACGGCCCCGGAGCGGCTGATCGAGGCGGTGCGCACCGTCCATGCCGGCGACTCGGTCATCTCGCCCGGACCGACGCGGCGGTTGTTGACCGCCGTACGCGCCGGCCAGGTGGAGCAAACCCGGATCCAGCCGCCGCCGCTGCCCGGTGGGCTCACCGAGCGGGAGACGGAGGTACTCGCGCTGGTGGCCCGGGGGCTGACCAACCAGGAGATCTGCGACCGGCTGTGGCTGTCCATGGCGACGGTGAAGACGCACATCTCCCACCTGTTGGCCAAGACCGGGGCACGCGACCGGGTGCAGCTGGTGCTACTGGCGCTGCGCACCGGCGTCGTCGAGCTTGATGAGCTGCTGGCTGAGACCGCGCCGTGAGAACACTGAGGTGAGCGGCTGACAGACTCAGAACAGTCCTCCGAAGATCCAGCCGAACAGTGCCTGGGCGTACAGCAGGCCGACCACCAGGTTGCAGAGCGTGCCGGCGAGGAACACCAGCACGGGCTTCCAGCCGGCCTCCCGCAGGGCACCGACGCGGAACTCCAGGCCGATCGACACGAAGGCCAGTGTGAAGCACAGGGTCTGGAGCGCCTTGGCGGAGGCCAGACCGGTGCTCAACCAGCTGCTCCCGTCCGCGACCAGGCCGGGCGCGGCGGCGGCAATGGCGGAGACCAGCACCGACGCGGCGATGAAGCCGAGAACGAACTTCGGGAAGCGCTGCCAGACCTCGCGCCAACCGGGGCGGGTCGCAGAGGCGGCGGTGCCGTCGGCGCCACGGCGGTCCACGCGCAGGGCGAACCAGAGGGACAGGCCCACGGCAACGAAGCCGATGAGAGCGTTCTGCGTCATCTTCACAATCGCGGCGAACTCGAGCACGTCCTCGCCGGCGACGGCCCCCGCGGCGGTCACCGCCGCCGTGGTGTCGATGTTTCCGCCGATCCAGGCCCCCGCCACCGGCGCGGACAGTCCCAGGAGGGCGGCGAGCCACGGCAGCAGGAAGATGCTCGGCAGGGCGAAGACCACGACGAGCCCGGCCGTGTAGGCGAGCTGCTCGCGCTTGGCGTTGACGGCGCCTGCCGCCGCCACGGCGGCCGAGACCCCGCAGATCGACAGTGCCGTGGCCAACAGGGCCTTGAGATGCGGCTCGACGCGCAGCAGGCCGGCGATCCACCAGGTGAACAGGAAGACCGTGGAGATCATGAGCAGGGCCTGAATGATCGCCGGTGCCGCCGCGGAGACGATCACGTTGATGTTGACGGTCGACCCCAGGAGTACGAGCCCCGTCTTGATGAAGAACTCGGTGCGGAACGCCGCCGAGAGGCGGTCGATGACGCCGAGCGCCGATAGGAGAGCATTGGCGGCGAAGCCCAGGGCGATGGCGTAGACGGGGAACTCGATCGACCCGGCGATTCCGCCGAACCAGGTGCCTTCGCTCCAGGCGGGGACGTGACTGTCCAGGTAGTCGACGGCGGCGCCCAGGCCGACGACGACGATGACACCGAGCAGCGTCCAGCCC
Source organism: Actinomyces procaprae (assembly GCF_004798665.1). Classification (NCBI taxonomy): domain Bacteria; kingdom Bacillati; phylum Actinomycetota; class Actinomycetes; order Actinomycetales; family Actinomycetaceae; genus Actinomyces; species Actinomyces procaprae. The sequence continues at coordinate 1,965,963 of NZ_CP039292.1, read as the reverse complement.
GGGGAGGTGGCCTCCGGGCGGGCGTCCGGGGTGGGCTCGGCGTCGGGGCCGACAGCAGCGGGCGCGGGCGTGTTGACGCGGGCGGGAGCACTCATCACAACCACCCCGAGATGTTCGGGATGATGCCGAGCAGGGCCAGGCCGAGCAGGGCGAGCCCGGTGATGGTGGCGACCCAGTCCTCGCTCAGGGAGAACTTTCCGTCGCCGTCGGGCGGGAGGACGGTGGTGGGTGGTGCGTCCACGTGGCCGTCCGCGGTCTTGGTATTACGGCCCGTGTTACTGGTAGGGGGCATGGGCAGACCTTTCGGGTACTGCTGCGTACACGTCAGGACCTGCCCCGACAATTGGGGCCCGTTAGAGGGACAGACACAGGAGGAGTCGTCGGCAGGCACCTGCCGACGCAGCTCGTGTCAAGGGAAGGGCGTGTCAGTCGGCAGCGGTGATGCGGATACCGCGACACATACACATCTCGGCCGCGCCGGAACGGCCGCCGACTGCACGGACGACCGAACGGAGCGGGAGAGTACTGAACACGGCTCTGACCATAGGACGGGGCGGAGCCGACAATCCAGGCCCGTCCGCATGGCGAACTGCGGTGATTCTCGGCGCGCAAGTGGCTGTTGGTGTTTGTGGGTGCGAGCGTGGTGGTTCGGACTCGGGCTGCTGTGTGGTGGTCGGGTTCGGGGCTCTACTCGACGGGGGCCGGCCTACCAGGTGGTCGTGTTCGGGTGACGGGTCGTCAGGTAGCACCAACGGTTCGTCATGAACGACGATGGTACGTACACCTACCCCACGAACCGTCGTCGGATGTGCCGAACCGTCAACCGCAACACACGCACTGTCAGACGGAGCGTATGAGCTCCCATCAGCTCACCACACCCGCAAGCGCGAAGAGCCACGTAACTTCTACCGACCTCGGTACGTAACTTCTACCGATCTCGGTGTGTAACAACTACCGATCTCGGTGTGTAACAACTACCGATCTCGGCGGGTGGCGGCCTTCATGGTGGCGACGAAGTCGCGCAGCTCGCCCTGGAGCGATTCCAGGGCGGCGGCGTACTCGGGGGAGTCCTCACCGGACTCCTGCACCAGGCGGGCCAGCGTCGGCACGTGGGACTCGATGATCTTCACGGTCGCCGATCCGGAGATGGCCCCGTCGGCGCCCGCGGCAATCGCCTCGGCCACCTGCGCGGGGGCCGAGATGCCGAAGCCCAGCATCACCGGGGCGGCCGCATCCTGCCGCAGCCGCGCCACCGACTGCGCCAGGCCCACGGTGGAGGAGGCGCGCTCGGTCCCGGTCACCCCGGCCCGGGAGACCGCGTACACGTAGCCGCGGGAGGCCTTGGCGACCGCGTCGAGGGTCTGGGCGGTCGCCGACGGCGGGGCGATGTACACGGCGTCAATTCCGGCGGCCGCGGCGGCGGCGGAGAACTCCGCCGACTCGCGCACCGGCACGTCAGGCAGCAGCACCGAGTCGATGCCGGCAGCGGCGCAGCGGGCGTAGAACTCCTCCAGCCCGATCGCGAAGGGCACATTGCCGTAGATGAGCATGCCGATGGGCAGCTGAGGGTGGCGTGCACGCACCCGCGCCACCACGTCCAGACAGTCGGCAAAGCTCCCCCCGGCGTTCAGCGCACGCAGGTGTGCGCGCTGGATCGTCGGCCCGTCGGCCACCGGATCGGAGAAGGGCGTGCCCAGCTCCAGGGCGTCCGCGCCGCCGTCGATCAGCGCCTCGATAATCGCCTCCGAGGCTGCGGGGGTGGGGTCGCCGACCATGACGAAGGGCACGAAGGCGCCCTCACCGGCGTCGGCCAGGCGGGAGAACATGGCGGGATAACGGCTCATCTCAGGCCTCCTCAGGCTGGTGAGTCGGCGCTGCCGACTCTGCGGTCGCCCCGGCACGCGCCAGCGACAGGTACTCGGTGCGCTTGCCCATCTGCTCCACCATGGCGGCGGCCCGGGCGACGGCGGAGTCCTCGGAGAAGCTGCCGCCCAGGCGCATGCGCACCTGCTCCAGGTCCTTGTCCCCGCGCCCGGACAGGCACACCAGCAGGTGCGGCGTGGGGGCATCGGGCGGAGTCTCGCGGGCGATCTTGAGGGCCTGGGCGAGCGCGTGGGCGGACTCCAGGGCCGGGATGATGCCCTCCCAGCGGCTCAGCAGGCGGAAGGCGTCCACCGCCTCGTCGTCGGTGATCGCCACGTACCGGGCCCGCCCGGAATCTGCCAGCCAGGCGTGCTCGGGCCCGACGCCGGGGTAGTCCAGCCCCGCCGACACGGAGAAGGACTCCTCCACCTGCCCCTCCGGGGTGCGCATCAGGTAGCTGCGTGCCCCGTGCAGGATGCCGGTGGTGCCGTTGTTGATGGGGGCGCCGTTGCGGGGCGTGTCCAGCCCCTCGCCGGCCGGCTCCACGCCAATCAGGCCGACGCCGACGTCGTCGATGAACTCGGAGAACATGCCGATCGCGTTCGAGCCGCCGCCCACGCAGGCGATCACCTGATCGGGCAGGCGCCCGGTCAGGGCCAGGATCTGGGCGCGCGCCTCAAGGGAGATACAGCGGTGGTACTCGTGCACGATCGTGGGGAAGGGGTGCGCGCCGGCGGCCGTGCCCAGCAGGTAGTGGGTGGTGGCGAAGGATGCGGTCCAGTCGCGCAGGGCCTCGTTGACGGCGTCCTTCAGGGTGCCGGCGCCACTGGCCACAGGTACCACCCGCGCCCCCATCAGCTCCATGCGCTCCACATTGGCGGCCTGCCGCACCACATCGGTGGCGCCCATGTAGATGGTGCAGTCCAGGCCCAGCAGCGCGCACACCATCGCGGTGGCGGTGCCGTGCTGGCCGGCGCCCGTCTCGGCGATGATGCGGGTCTTGCCCATGCGCCTGGCCAGCAGTGCCTGCCCCAGCACCTGGTTGCCCTTGTGGGCGCCGCCGTGCACCAGGTCCTCCCGCTTGAGGAAGATGCGGGCGTTGCCCTCGCGGGGCAGGTTGTGCAGCTCCGTCACCGGGGTTGGGCGCCCCAGGTAGCGGCGCATGAGCTCGTCCAGCTCGGCGGCGAAGGACGGGTCCGCCTGGGCGTCGATGTAGGCGTCCTCCAACTGGTCCAGGGCGGGGATCAGCAGCTCCGGCACGTACTGGCCGCCGTAGGGGCCGAAGTAGGCGCTCAACCGCGGGTGCGTGTGGTCGGCGTGCTCCCGCTGCGCCCGGCCGACTTCCGCCCCGGCCACCCGTTCCGTGGCTTGGGCGGCGTGGGCGGCGTCGCGCGCCTGACCGCGTTCGGGCACCGGCACGGCGGTGGCCAGCACCTCGGCGACCACGCCCGGGTCGGGCGCCGCCGACAGGGCCGAGCCGATCAGCAGGGCATCCACCTGCCCGGCCAGGCGCCGCACGTCGTCGGCCGTCTCCACCCCGGACTCGCCCACCAGCACCACGCCCGACGGCGCCAGCGGTGCCATCTGCTCCGTGCGGGAGACATCGGTGGCCAGGGTGCGCAGGTCGCGGTTGTTGATGCCGATCACCTGCGCCCCCAGGGCGGCGGCCCGGTGCATCTCCGCAGGCGTGGACACCTCCGTGAGCACCTCCATGCCCAGCGAGTGCGCCAGCTCCGCCAGCTCGGCGTAGACGTCGTCCGGCACCACCGAGAGCATCAGCAGGATCGCGTCCGCCCCCAGGCTGCGGGCGGCCAGCACCTGCACGGGATCCACGATGAAGTCCTTGCACAGCACCGGCACGTCCACCACCGCGCGCACGGCGGCCAGGTCCTCGAAGGAGCCGTTGAAGCGGTCCGGCTCCGTCAGCACGGACACCGCCGCCGCCCACGGCGCGTAGGCGCGCGCCAGCGCCGCCGGATCGTAGCTGGAGCGGATCGTGCCGCGTGAGGGGGAGGCGGACTTGCACTCCATGATCAGGGCGGGCCGCGGGCCGGCGTGATCGCCGCTGCGGGTGCGCAGGGCGTCGGCGAAGGAGCGCCGGGAGGGCTCCAGCTGCTCGGCGCGCAGGTGCCCGAAGCGGGCGCGCAGCTCCGGCAGGCGCTCGCGCCGTGCGGCCACGATCGCATCCAGGACGGTGCCGGTGGCGATCAGCCGCTCGTCCACCGGACGGCGCTGAGGCCGGGCACCGCCGGCGTTGGGGGCGCCGCTCATCGGGCCTCACCCTCCGCGGCGGCCTTGGTCATGGAGGCCAGGTGCTCGGCGACCCGGCCGCTGGCCAGCTGGTCCAGGGCCATGCGGGTGCCGTCGGCCAGGTTGTCGGCCGGACCGGCCAGGTACAGCAGCGCGCCGGCGTTGACGGCGATCGCGTCGCGGTGGGCGGGCTCGCCCCGGCCGGCGAAGACCTCCCGCAGCAGGGCGGCGTTCTCCTCCGGCTCGCCGCCCAGCACGTCGGCAAGGTCGTAGGTGGACACCCCCAGTTCCTCGGGGGTGACCTCGTAGGCCTTGACTCCGCGCGGGGTGGCCTCCCGCACCTGGGTGGGGCCGTGCACGGCGATCTCATCGGTGCCCGCGCCGTGCACGATCAGGGCGCGCTTGCGGCCCAGCTTGACCATGGTCTGGGCGATCATGTCCAGGATGTCCGGGTCGGCCACACCCATCAGCTGGTAGGTCAGGTGGGCGGGGTTGAGCAGGGGGCCCAGCACGTTGAAGATCGTCGGAGTGGCCAGGGCCTTGCGGATCGGGGCCACGTGCCGCATGGCCGGGTGGTAGGCCTGGGCGAACAGGAAGGTGAAGTGGTCGCGGGCCAGGATCTCCACCGCCTGCTCGGGGGTGACGTCCAGGGGCAGGCCCAGGGCGGCGACGACGTCGGCGGCGCCGGTCTTGGAGGACACGGCCCGGTTGCCGTGCTTGGCCACGGACACGCCCATGGAGGCGGCCACGATGCCCGCGCCGGTGGAGATGTTGATGGTGCCCACGCCGTCGCCACCAGTACCGACGACGTCCACCAGCGGGAAGGTGACCTCGGGGAAGGGACGGGCGGCGTCGCGGAAGGCGCTCGCGGCGCCGGCCACCTCATCGGCGGTCTCGCCGCGGGCGTGCAGGGCGGCCAGTAGGGCGGCGGTCTCGGCCTCGGACAGGTCTCCGGCGCCGAGCGCGGCGAAGACGATGCCGGTCTCGTCCTGGGTCAGGCGCTTGCCCTGGATGACGCCGCGCAGCAGGCGGTGGGCGTCCTCGGCGTCGGCCACCGCGGGGGTATGCATGGCGTTGTTCTCAGCGGGTGCGGGGGTCATGATGAACTCCTTGAAGATCGAGTGGCGTGGATACTTGACTATTCGGGGTCAGGCGGCGGCCGCGGCGGCCAGGCCGGCGGTGAGCGCGTGCAGGATGCCGGGGCCCTGAGGGGTAAGGACCGATTCCGGATGGAACTGCAGTCCGACGACGGGGCGGGAGCGGTGCCTGGCCGCCATGACGGCGTCGGGGCCGACGGGATCCCCCGCCCCGGTCACCGCCAGCGCTTGCAACGGCGGCGGCAACTCCCGCGTGCCCAGCGAGTGGTAGCGGGCCACGTCCAGGCGACCGTCGGGCAGGGCCCGGAAGGCCGGGTCGGCGTGCCCCGCCTCGGTCAGCTCCACGCGCACGCTGCGGCCGTGCACGGGCCCGACCCGCCCGATGCTGCCGCCGCAGGCCTCGACGATCGCCTGGAAGCCCAGGCAGATGCCGAGCGTGGGGATACCGCGCTCCAGGGCGGCGCTGATCAGCTCCATCAGGTTCCCGGAGGTGCGGGGGTGACCGGGGCCGGGGGACAGGCACAGCACCGGGCGCTCGCCGCCGACCGCATCGGCGTGCGCGCCGTCGGCGGGGTTGAGTGCCCGCAGCACCGTGTTAGCCGGCGCCGTGTTGCGATAGACCTCGATGTCCGCCCCCAGGGAGGCGAACTGGTCCACCAGGTTGTAGACGAAGGAGTCGCGGTTGTCGAGTAGGACTACGCGCATTTCAGCGCCTCCCTTCCGGCTGGGCGGCGTTATCGCCGGAGTCGATGACGAGCTCGGCCCCCTGCGCGGCGGCGACGGCCGCCAGCACCGCGCTGGCCTTGTGCACCGTCTCGGCGGCCTCGGCGGCCGGCACCGAGTCGGCGACCACGCCGGCCCCGGCCTGCACCAGCGCCGTGCCCCCGCGCACGAAGGCGGAGCGGATGACGATGCAGGTGTCCAGCTCGCCGTCGCCCCGGAAGTAGCCGACCGAGCCGCCGTAACTGCCCCGCCGCACCCCCTCGGCGTCGCGGATCAGCTCGGCCGCCCGCAGCTTGGGGGCGCCGGTGAGAGTGCCCATGGTCATGGAGGCGCGGAAGGCGTCCAGGGCGTCCAGGTCCGGGGCCAGCTGCCCGGATACCTCCGAGACCAGGTGCATGACCCGGCTGTAGCGGTCCACGCGCAGCAGATCCTCTACCCGGCGCGTTCCGGGCACGGACACCCGGGCGACGTCGTTGCGGGCCAGGTCCACCAGCATCACGTGCTCGGCGACCTCCTTGGCGTCGGTGCGCAGCTCCAGCTCCAGCCGCGTATCCAGTTCGTGGTCGACGGTGCCGTCGGGCCGCAGCCCCCGCGGCCGGGTGCCGGCAATGGGCCGGATGGCGACCTGCCCGGTCTTGGCCGAGTGCAGCAGCGCCGACTCCGGGGAGGCACCCAGCAGCTCGAAGTCCGGGGCGGCGACGTAGAACATGTACGGGCTCGGGTTGGACTCGCGCAGCGCATGGTAGGCGGCCAGCGCGTCCGGGCAGGGCAGGGTGAAGCCGCGGGCGGGCACCACCTGATAGACATCCCCGGCGGCGATCGACTCCTTCAAGGACTCCACGACGGCGGCGTAGTCGGCGTCGGACTGGGTGGGGGCGGCGTGCAGGACCGGGCGGGCGACACCGCCAGCGGCGCCCCGCGGGACCGGGCTCTGTGTGGCTGCGGCGTCCCCGGCGGCGAAGGCGTCCGCGGCAGCCGCCAGCGCGTCGATGCGGTCGGCGAGGTCGGCGGCGTCCACCGAGGCGCCCACGAGCGTCGCGCTGCGGGTGGGGTGGTCGATCACCAGGATGATGCGGGCGCTATAGAAGAGGTAGTCGGGGCAGGTGTTCGCACCCATCGCCACCTCGGGCAGGTCCTCGAAGGTCGCCAGGTAGTCGAAGGCGAATGCGCCGGCCACCAGTGGCAGGTGCGGGTGATCCACCTCCGTGGACGCCAGCGCCCGCAGCGGCTCAATGGTGGAGACGGACTTGAGGCGGTCGCGCTCCTCCACGTCGCCCGGGGCGGCCGGGAAGGCGAGGGTGAGCGTCTGGTCGGCGTCGGCGGTGACATACTCAGCCAGGGCGGTGCGCAGGCGCTCCAGCGCGGCGGCGCCGTCGGCGCTTGCCTGGGGAAGCGCCTCGGCCGTGACTTCCCGTCCCTGGCAGGTCAGGCGCGCCGAGGCCTCCAGAACGGCGATCGTCGTACGGGAGACCTTGGTGGCGATGTCCACCGACTCCAGCAGGACGGTGTCGAGCGGACGCGGCTCGCCGGTGTCCGCCGTGGTGGCGATCAAGCCACGACCTGCCAGCTGCTCCAGCAGTCGGCCGGCGTCTTCGTGATAGCGCACCGACCGTGTCAGCACGGTGGGTGGGGGAGGTGTCATGGGGTGCCTTCCTGGTCGGGCCACCGGCAGGATCCGCCCCGAATGCGAAGAGCCCGCCAGGTGGCGAGCTCTTGTGATCCGGCGCCGACTACGCGGCTTGAGTGGCTCGCCCGTTGGGGAGCCACCACCACTGGCTGGTGCGGAACGCGGTCATGGCTGCAGGCTAGAACGGTCCGCGGGACCGGCCAAATCGGCGACACGTGGTGAGACGGGCCCAGCAGACGGCCCTGAGGCAGAAAATGCGCCCGGGCGGACAGATTGTGCGGCATCGGTAGCGTGCCTGTGACCGGAGCCATAAGGTCGAAGACGCCAACGATGGCCCGCTCGCCGCTGTGCACCTGCCTGCGCACGCCGAGCCGCAGGCCCCGCATGGGGCACGACCCGAACCCTACCCGTCCAAGGAGACCGCTGTGCTCCAACTCATCATCAACATCCTCACGCCAATACTCGGCGGCATGGGAGTCTCATCGGCCGACGTCGAGACATATGTCCACAACTGCGCCGGCTACATCTACGCGCTCCTGGCCATCATCCTGGTGGCGATCGCGGTGGCGATCGGCGCGCACTGGCTGGCCAAGAAGGGGGACCGCCACCTGTGGCGCTGGGGCGCCGGCCTGACCGGCGTGGTGGCCGTCGTCGTGATCGGCAACCTGGTGGTCTTCGGTCCGCTGTACTCGACCGTGTCCATCCTCGTGAACGTACGCGGATCGGTTTCCGACGCCTCGCGCGCCGCGTCGGAGGAGATCATCGGCCGCGTCGGTGACGAGGGATTCGTCCTGGCGGAGAACGACGACGACCTGCTGCCGCTGCCCGCCGAGACCACCAGCCTCAACGTCTTCGGGTGGGCCTCCACCGTACCGATCTACGGCGGTACCGGCTCCGGCGCCGCGGACATGTCCAACGCGACCGGTGTCCTGGACTCCCTGCACGACGCCGGCTACGCCACCAACGACACCCTCACGCAGCTGTACACCTCCTACCGGGACACCCGCGCACTGCTGGAGACCGGCACGATCGGTTTCACCGACTGGACCCTGCCGGAGCCGACCGCCGACGCCTACACCGACGAGGTGCTGGATGAGGCCAAGGACTTCTCCGACACCGCCGTGGTGGTGCTGGCCCGCTCCGGCGGCGAGGGACAGGACCTGCCCACCGACATGAAGGCCGTGATCGACGGCGACTACGCCAAGATGGCCGACACGGTGGCCGGCGGCAATCAGCGCTACTCCTACTTCAACGCCGAGTACACCAATAACGGCGACTACGACGACTTCGAGGCGGGCGAGCACTACCTGCAGCTGTCGCGCACCGAGAAGGACATGCTGCAGATCGTCAACGACAACTTCTCCCAGGTGATCGTGCTGATCAACTCCAACAACACGATGGAGCTGGGCTGGCTGGACGACTACCCCTCCATCAAGTCCGTGCTGCTGGCCCCCGGAACGGGCCAGAACGCCATGGGCGCCCTGGGGCGCATCCTGTCCGGCGAGGTCAACCCCTCCGGGCACACCGTGGACATGTTCGTCAACGACCTGACCGCCACGCCCGCCTACAACAACTACGGCAACTTCACCTACACGAATGTGGATGACCTGGTGGAGCAGTACACGGCCGCCGATCCCGGATTCCAGGGCGTACTCGGCCGCGTGAGCTACAACGAGGGCATCTACGTGGGCTACCGCTACTACGAGACCGCCCACGACGACGCCGTGGAGGGCTTCGACTACGACGCCGCCGTGCGCTACCCCTTCGGCTACGGGCTGTCCTACACCGACTTCACCCACGACATCACCGCCTTCAATGCCGACGGGGACGAGGTGCAGGTGACGGTCACCGTCACCAACACCGGTGACGTGGCCGGCAAGGACGTCGTCGAGCTGTACTCCACGCCGCCGTACACCGACGGCGGCATCGAGAAGGCCTCCGTGAACCTGATCGACTTCGCCAAGACGGAGCTGCTCGACCCCGGTGCCACCCAGGCGATCGACTTCGTGATTCCCAAGGAGGAGCTCGCCTCCTACGACTCCTCCGCCCTGAAGACCGCCGACGGCGGCTACGTGCTGGAGGCCGGCGAGTACACCATCTCCGCGCGCTCCGACTCCCACACCGTGCTGGACTCCGAGACCTTCACGGTCGATGCCGACGTGGACTACTCCGCCCAGGGGCGCACCTCCGACTTCGAGACCGCCACGAACCGCTTCGAGGACTACTCGGCGGGCGGCGTCACGTATCTCTCCCGCGCCGGCGGCTTCGCCAACTATGACGAGGCCACCGCCGCGCCGAGTGCCGAGGACCTGACCATGACCGAGGAGGAGAAGGCCTTCATCGACTCCTACTCGGTGGCCAACTACAACCCGGCCGATCATGAGGACCCCGACGCGGTCATGCCCACGACGGGTGCACGCGGCGACCTGAGCCTGCGAGACATGACCGGCCTGGCCTACGACGACGAGCAGTGGGAGCAACTGCTCGACCAGCTCACCGTCGCGGAGATGTCCGAGCTGGTCGCCGTCGGCGGCTTCCAGACCGTCGGCATCGGCTCCATCGACAAGCGGGCCACGCTCGACTCCGACGGACCCGCCGGCCTGAACGACTGGGTAATCGGCGTGATGGGCACCCCCTACCCGGCCGAGGTGCTCATCGCCCAGACCTGGAACACCGAGCTGGCAGGCGAAGTCGGCGGAGGTATCGCCCAGGAGTACGCCGACGCCCACATCTACGGCTGGTACGGCCCCGCCATGAACACCCACCGCACCGCCTTCGGCGGGCGCAACTTCGAGTACTACTCGGAGGACGGCGTGCTCGCGGGCAAGCTCGCCTCGGCAACCACCAACGCCGCGGCGGCCAAGGGCGTGTACGGCTACATCAAGCACTTCGTGATGAACGACCAGGAGATCAACCGCTGCACGCTGCTGCAGACCTACGCCACCGAGCAGACCATGCGGGAGATCTACATGAAGCCCTTCGAGATCGTGGTGAAGAACCGGGCGGAGGGACCGTACGCGGTGATGTCCTCCTTCAACTTCATCGGCAACCGGTACGCCGGCGCCAACGCGGACCTGCTCAACGGCGTCCTGCGGGACGAGTGGGGCTTCGAGGGCATGGTGCTGACCGACTGGTACGGCTCCTACGGCTACCAGATCACCATGGACTCGGTGCTCAACGGCAACGACATCATGCTGGGCATGGGCTCCCAGGCCCGCTCGGAGATTGAGAACCCGGACTCGCCGACCATGGTGACGGCGCTGCGGCAGGCCTCGAAGAACGTGCTCTACACGGTGGCCAACTCCGGCAACTACACCGTGGAGACCGATGATGGCGGCCTGGACCGGCTCACCACCATGGCTATCGTCATTGACGTGGCCACCGGCCTGCTGTGCGTGGGCGCGATGACCGCCGTCGTGCTGCGGTGGCGGTCGAAGCGGGCCAAGGCCCGGGCGAGCGCCGAGTGAAACGACTGCGCTGATCTGGGCAGATATGGCAGGTGCGCGGGTACCTCGTCCGTCAGGACAGGTGCTCGCGCACCTCGTCCATGTCCTTGTCGCCACGACCGGACAGATTCACCAGCAGCAGCGGCCCGGGCGCGCCCGGCGTTGCCTGCTCCGCGGGCTTGCGGGCCATCTTCAGCGCCTGCGCCACCGCGTGCGCCGACTCCATCGCCGGGATGATGCCCTCGTGGCGGCTCAGCAGGCGGAAGGCCTCCAGCGCCTCGGCGTCGGTGACGGCCACGTACTCGGCCCGACCGGTGTCCGCCAGGTGAGCGTGCTCCGGGCCCACCGACGGGTAGTCGAGCCCGGCGGAGACCGAGTGCGAGGGCAGGACGGTGCCGTCGTCGTCGAGCATGACGAAGGAGCGCATGCCGTGCAGCACGCCGGTGCGCCCGGCGTTGATGGGGGCGCCGTGCTCGCCGGTGGACAGGCCCCGCCCGGCCGGCTCCACCCCGATCAGCCGCACCGACGGGTCATCCAGGTAGGCGGCGAAGGCGCCGATCGCGTTCGAGCCGCCTCCCACAGCCGCGATGACGGCGTCGGGCAGGGCGCCGAAGCGCTCCAGCACCTGGCGGCGGGACTCCGCCGAGATGACCTCCTGGAAGTGGCGCACAATGGAGGGGAAGGGGTGCGGCCCGGTGGCCGAGCCCATCAGGTAGAAGGTGTCCTCCAGGCGGGTGCACCACTCGGCCAGGGCGGCGTCGATCGCATCCTTCAGGCCCGCCTGCCCGGCGGTCACCGGAACCACGGTCGCGCCCATCAGCTCCATGCGCTCAACATTGGGGCGCTGCCGCTCCACGTCGTGCGCACCCATGTAGATGGTGCACTCCATGCCCATCAGTGCCGCCACCATGGCGGTGGCGGTGCCGTGCTGGCCGGCGCCGGTCTCCGCGATCAGCCGCCGCTTGCCCATGCGCTTGGCCAGTAGTGCCTGGCCGAGGGCGTTGTTTCCCTTGTGGGCGCCGCCGTGAGCCAGGTCCTCCCGCTTGAGCAGGATGCGGGCCCCACCGGTCAGTGGCAGGTGACGGCACTCGAAGATGGGGGTCTCGCGCCCCAGGTAGTCGGCTCGCAGGCTTGCCAGCTCCGCCTCGAAGGCGGGATCCGCGACCGCCTCGGTGTAGGCCGCCTCGAGCTCATCAAGCGCCGGCAGCAGCTCGGCGGGCACCTCCTGGCCGCCGAAGCGGCCGAAGTATGCGGGCAGGATCGTCTCACGCGGGACGTCCGCGCCCGCCGGGGGAGGGGTGTATCCGGGCGCGTCGGGGCCGAGGGGGCCGGTGGGCACGCGGTTGGCGGTGGGGGCCGCCCCGGGGAGGGGGGTCTCGTGGTCTGCGGGGGTGTGCACTGGCTCCTCCTGAACTGGTTCCACCGCCCGACGGCGGTCGCCTTCGTGAGGTTAGGAGGCGTCCGGGCGTCGGGCAAAAGCGCACCCCGGTGTCTCATATGACGGGACAACGGCTGGGGCGGTGTGACCGCAGAACATGCGCCGTAAGCGACAGAACGCGCCGAAAGGCAGGTTTGGGGTGAGCTGCGTCTCATATGATCGTGGGGTTCGGACATCCCAGCTGACGGCGCGGGCACACCTGCGTCCCTTATGGGCGCGGTGAGGAGACCGGCGTCGTCGCACCCCCTGAGGGCGCGTCCGAGCGGGCGGCTCCGCCTCCCCCGGGGTGGGCCGCTGAGCCCTGTAGAACCCTGCAAGGAGAGATCAATGAGGATCACGTACGGAAGGGGCCTGGCCGCCATAGCCGTCGCTGCGGCCCTGGCCCTGACGGGATGCACCTCCGGCGGTTCCACCGCCGATGCGACCGCATCCTCGACCCTGGACAACAACAGCAACACCTATGTCACCCAGGAACTGGATGACGGCCAGACCAGGTTCATCAGAATCGTCAACCCCAACGGGGGCCGGGTGCTGAGCTACTCGGCGGACGGCGGCATGACCGTCATTGAGCAGGTCGAGGGCGAGTACACCTACGCCTTCAAGGACCTCAACGGCAACGGCGAACTCGACCCCGCCGAGGACTGGCGACTGGAGGGGAGCGAGCGCGCCGCCGACTACGCCGTCGGACTGTCCAAGGAGCAGATGGCCGGACTGATGCTCTTCTCCGCCCATGAGCGCGCGCCCGAGGACGGGCTGACCACGGAGCAGCAGGAGTACCTGTCCGAGTCCCACCTGCGGGCAGTGCTGAATGCGGGCGGCTCGGACGTAACCGCCAACGTGCAGTGGGTCAACCAGATGCAGGCGTACGTGGAGACCCTGGCCGCGGCCGACACCCCCTACATTCCCGTCAACTTCTCCTCCGATCCGCGCTCAGACGCCTCCGGCGACGGCGCCTTCACGGGAGCGGGTGAGCTCTCCAGCTGGCCCGGATCGCTGGGACTGGCCGCCACCTTCGACCCCGACACGGTGCTCCAGTTCGGGCAGATGGCCTCCCAGGAATACCGGAGCCTCGGCATCGGCACGGCCCTGTCCCCGCAGATCGACCTGGCTACGGAGCCCCGCTGGTTGCGCGTGTCCGGCACCTTCGGTGAGGACGCCGAGATGGCCGGGGCGATGGCCGCCAACTACGTCGCCGGCTTCCAGGGCACGTACACGCAGGACGGCGGCGAGAGCGGCTGGGGCACGGACTCGGTGGCTACCATGATCAAGCACTGGCCCGGAGACGGCGCCGGCGAGGGCGGGCGCGAGTCCCACACCAATGCCGGCAAGTACGAGGTCATGGTGGGCGGCAACTCCGCAGAGCACCGGTCGGTGTTCCAACAGGCGCTGGACTCCGCGGCGGTGATGACCTCCTACTCCATCACCCTGAACGCCGACGGCGAGCCCGAGTACGCCCAGCGGATGGGCTCCTCCTACGACGACGGCAAGCTTTCCGAGCTGCGCGAGGGCAACTCCTATGAGGGCGTCGTGGTCACCGACTGGGGTGTCACCCGCGCCACCACCGACCCCGACGACCCGGTGATCGCAACCGGCTGGGGGGCGGAGGACCTGAGCGTCGCGGAGCGTCACTTCGAGATCATCAAGAACGGCACCGACATGTTCGGCGGCAACAACGACGCCGCCCCCGTCCTGGCCGCCTACGACCTGTGGCAGGAGGCGTACGAGGCCGGGGAGCTGGACATTGACGCGCAGACCCGCTGGCAGCAGTCGGCGGCGCGGATCCTGACCATGTCCTTCAACATCGGCGCCTTCGACAACCCGTTCCTGGACCTGGCCGCGTCCCAGGCGCAGGTGGGATCACAGGACAAGGTGACGGCCGGACAGGAGGCCCAGCTCAACTCCGTCGTGACCCTCAAGAACGACGGCGCCATCGCCCTGGACCCGCAGGCGGACTTCTCTGACAAGACCGTCTACATCCCGCAGACCTACGACACGGGATTCAACAGTGCCTTCAGCGAGGCGGAGTACACCGAGGGACCCTCTTTGGACGTGGAGGTCGCCGAACAGTACTTCGGGCAGGTCGTCACCGACGAGGTCGAATACGACGCCGACGGACACGTCACCGGCTACACCGCCCCCGACCTGACCGATGTGGACCTGGTGCTGGTGGGCATGCGCTCGCCGATCAATGGCACCAGCTTCTCCAAGGCCGGCTGGAACGAGGAGGAGGACAGCTGGTACCCGCTCACCCTCCAGTACGGCGCCTACACCGCCGATGGGGAGCACGTCCGGCGCACCTCGGTCTCCGGGGACGTCCGCGCCGACGGCAGTCGGGAGAACCGCTCCTACTACGGGGCGACTTCGGCGATCTCGAACGGCGCCGACCTGGACGCCTTCAACCGCGCCGCCGAGGCGGTGGCAGCCTCGGGGCGGGACATTCCCGTCGTCGTGGCGCTCAAGGCCACGAACCCGGTGATCCCCGCAGAGTTTGAGGCGCATGCCGACGCCGTCATAGTCGGCTTCGGCGTTGCCGACGAGGCTCTTATCCGGATCGCACTCGGCCTGCACGAGTCCAACGGCCGCCTGCCCATCCAGTTCCCGGCGGACATGGACACCGTGGAGGCCAATCAGGAGGACGTTCCGAAGGACGTGACCCCCTACACCGACTCCGCAGGCAATACCTACGACTACGGCTTCGGCCTGCACCTGGACGGCTCGGTGATTGCTGACTGAGCCAGTGGCTCAGCCGAACGGTGCGCGGGCGCGGACAGCCGTCTGTCTGCGCCCGCGCGTCTGGTAGCGGATGGCAAGTTGGTCGTGTCTGGTGGCTGCGGGGCCGTGGTTTGAGTGGGCTGCGTGCGCCCGTGGAGGAAGCAGAAGTCGCCTTCGTGAGCACGCTTGCGCCTCGTTGGACCGCTCACGCCCCGTTGTACCGCTCACGCCCCGTTGGACCGCTGTAACCAGCGGCTACGGCGGTCCATCGGGGGGACAGGGGTCCAAGCGGGGGACAGGGGTCCAACCGGGGCACAGGGGTCCAACCGGCAGGCTCGACGGCCACGCACACGGGCACCCGACCGCGCACCGCCACCCATACACTCACACAACCGGACCTAGCTCCAGAAGATGGTGTTCACCGCGCCGACCCACGCCTCGTACTCCGGGCCGGTCCAGCCGGTGCCCTCCGGCGCGGTGGGGTCACGACGGAAGGCCGCCGGATTGGCGGCCGGCCCCTGGAGCAGTACCTCCCGCAGGGGCTTTGCGCACTGGAAGTTCAGCGCGGACTGCACCCGGTTCAGACCGCGGTTGAGCTCCCGCGGGTCACCCGGGCGCTTGCCCGGGAAGCGCCCCTCGGCGGTGGCGCGCAGTAGGTAGAGGGCCAGGTTGGGGGCGGAGAACCAGGTCATATTGAGCCGAAGCTTCTGCCCGTGCCGGTTGTAGACGACCGACGAGCGCTGCCCGGTGGTCGTGAAAGAGGCGATCTCCTGGTGGGGGATCTGCAGGGGGCGGCCACGCCAGTCGGTGCCGGCGACCAGAGTCGGGGCGTCGATGAGGCTGGCGTTGCGATATGCCGCCAGGTCGTAGCAGCAGTAGCCGACGCAGATGAGCGCCAACGCGGCGATGACCCCAGCCGCCTTCAGATCGTCGATCATGGGCAGGGCGAGCAGAACGAGCAGTATGCCGGCACAGCCGAACAGGATCACCAGGCCGATTTGGACTGTGCCGGAGGGCCGCTGGACGGGGTACTCGTAGGTGGTTGTCCCCGCCCCGGGCAGGGGCTCGGTGATGCGTGCCCTCTCAGGGCGGGCCCCGTTCCGCAGCAGGGGGACCGTGGCCACCACCATGATGATGCTGAGAGCGTAGGTGGCGATCGTGATGAGCAGGTGCGCGGTGTCCATCCATCCTCCTTGATTGGTCACAGCGATGGCGGCTACGGGCATCACGCCCGGACGGTGCCCGGACGCGCACTGACAGGTTATGCGCCCGAACCGACAGATCCAGCGGTCACTACGTTGTTGCGGGCCAGCATCGGCTGAAATAGTGCTGCATGTCAATCACCGGCGGGACGCGACCCCGGATGCCCGGTATTCGGGTGAATCGGGCTGCGGAGTGCCGGTGAGCATCCCCGCCCCACCCCTTGCAGTCCCATGCGAGGAACACAGAGAGGTGTCTGCGACAGTGTTGTCAATCAACTGGAACGACGTCTGGAACGTGGTGGTGAGTCTGCGGCCGCAGCTCATTGCCATAGGCGTGGCGCTGCTGGTAGCGCTCGTCATTACGATCGCCGTGCGGCGGCTCAGCCGACCGGTCCGCAAGCTCGTGCGCTCCACCACCTGGGTCGCCGCGGTGGTCGCCGTTGCGGTAGCCGTCACCGGAATGATGTACGGCGGCCTGAAGACCATCCTGGACCTCTCCTCAGGTTCGGGCACACTCACCGAGCAGACCAAGGCCACCGTGGAGGAGCTCGGCAACACGATCTCCGACGAGGGCATGGTGCTGCTCAAGAATGACAACGCCGCCCTCCCCCTGGAGGACGGCTCCGCCATCAACGTACTCGGCTGGGCCTCCACCAATCCCGTCTACGGCGGCACCGGCTCCGGATCGCTGTCCCCGGACAACCCCACGACCTCCCTGCTGGACGGCCTGCACAACGCCGGCTTCCAGACCAACACCGCGCTGAGCGACTTCTACACCGCCTACCGCGCCGAGAGGCCCGAGGTCGGCATGTTCGCCGCCGACTGGACTCTGCCCGAGCCCGCGTCCGACGCCTACACGGACTCCCTCGTGTCCTCCATCCAGGACTTCTCCGACACCTCCGTGGTCACCATCGCCCGCTCCGGCGGTGAGGGCTTCGACCTGCCGCTGGACGTCAACGCCGAGGTCGCCGCGAACGGCGCCTTCTCCTACACCGACAACTCCACCGACCAGCCCGACTTCGCCGACGGGCAGGGCTACCTGGAGCTGACCGCCCCCGAGCGCGACCTCATTCAGCTCGCCAAGGACAACTCCGAAACCGTGGTCGTCGTCTACAACGGCGCCAACGCCTTCGACCTGTCCGACCTGGCCGCCGACCCAGACATCGACGCCATCATCTGGGCCATCCCCGGAGGGCAGGTGGGCTTCAACGCCCTGGGCCGCATCCTCGACGGCGAGGTCAACCCCTCCGCCAAGACTCCCGACACCTTCGTCGCGGACCTGAAGACCTCCCCGGCCGCCAACAACTTCGGTGACTTCACCTACACCAACATGGAGGAGTACGGCCAGTCCTCACCCTTCACCAACACCACCACCTACCCCGGCTTCGTCAACTACGTCGAGGGCATCTACGTCGGCTACCGCTGGTATGAGACCGCCGCCCTCGAGGGCGTCATCGACTACGACGAGCAGGTCGTCTACCCCTTCGGCTACGGCCTGTCCTACACCACCTTCACCCAGGAGATGGGCACGCTCAGCCGCGACGCCGACGGTGCCATCACCACTGACGTGACCGTCACCAACACCGGTGACGTGGCCGGCAAGGACGTCGTGGAGATCTACTACACCGCTCCCTACACGAACGGTGGTATTGAGAAGTCCGCGGTCAACCTGGTCGCCTACGGCAAGACCGGCCTGCTTGAGCCCGGCGCCTCCGAGACCGTCACGATCACCTTCGACGAGGACGAGATGGCCTCCTACGACTACCAGGGGGCCAAGGCCTACGTGCTGGAGGAGGGCGAGTACACGATCTCCCTGCGCTCGGACTCCCACACGGTGATCGACGAGCAGAACCTCACGGTTGACCAGACCATCACCTACGACTCCGCGGACAACACCCACGCCGGCGACGTCGCGGTGGCCACCAACCAGTTCGACTCCGCCGCAGGCGATGTCACCTACCTGTCCCGTGCTGACTCCTTCGCGAACTACGAGGAGGCCACCGCCGCCCCGGCAAGCCTGGAGATGTCGGAGGAGCACCTGGCGGCATTCGTCGCCAACTCCAACTACGACTCCACCGCGCTGGACGACGACTCCGACCAGATGCCCACCACCGGCGCCAACAACGGCCTGGTCCTGGGGGACATGTACGGGCTCGACTACGACGACGCCAAGTGGGACCAGCTGCTCGACCAGCTGTCCGTCAGCGAAATGAACAACCTGATCGCCAACGGCGGCTACGGCTCCGTGGCCGTGGACTCCGTCGGTAAGGTGCGGGTCTCCGACGTCGACGGGCCCGCCTCGCTGAACAACAACTTCACCGGCGTCGGCTCCATCGGCCTGCCCTCGGCGGTGTCCGTGGCCGCCGCCTGGAACCAGGAGCTGGCGCACGAGTTCGGTACCGCCATCGGCACCATGGCGCATGACATGGACGTGGCCGGCTGGTACGCGCCCGCCACCAACACCCACCGCTACGCCTACGCCGGACGCAACTTCGAGTACTTCTCCGAGGACCCGGTGCTGGCCGGCAACCAGGTGGCCCAGGAGATTCAGGGCGCCAAGGAGCTGGGCGTATACGCCTTCATCAAGCACTTCGCCATGAACGACCAGGAGACCAACCGCACCAACATGCTGGCCACCTGGTCCAATGAGCAGGCGATCCGCGAGATCTACCTCAGGCCCTTCGAGATCGGCATCAAGGACGGTGGCGCCGGCGCCGTGATGACGGCCTTCAACTACATCGGCACCACCTACGCCGGGGCGCTGCCCGAGCTGCAGCAGACCGTACTGCGTGACGAGTGGGGCTTCCGCGGCATGACGCTGACGGACTACTTCGCCGGCTACGGGTACCAGAACGCCGACCAGCTCACCCGCAACGGCGGTGACATGATGCTCGCCACCACCGACATCACCGTCAACTATGTGCAGAACACCTCCGCCACCGGAGTGATCGCCATGCGGGAGGCCGCGCACAACATCCTGTACACGGTCGCCAACTCCTGGATCTACCAGGACGGGCAGCCCGCGGTGCAGCGCGCCTCCTGGGAGTACGTGACCTGGGGCGTGCTGGCGGCGCTGGGTATCGGCCTGATCGCCCTGGAGACGCTGGCGATCCGGCGCTACCGCAAGCGGCGGGCCGAGGTAACGGCCGTCGCCGAGGGCGCCGAAACCGAGTAATCGGCACACCGGGGTGGGGCCAGGGGCGTCCCCGCCCCACCCCGGTTGGGCCGTCCGGCCACCCTGAACCACGCATCACCCCCAGCCAGTTCCTCAAGGATTATGGAGAACGTCGTGACCGCCACCGCATCGGAACTCACCCTCCTGGAAGCAGCCGCCCTGCTCTCAGGGGCGTCCGAATGGGACTCGCGCGCTCTGCCCGAACGAGGCATTCCGTCCTTCGTCCTGTCCGACGGTCCGCACGGGGTGCGCCGCCAGCTGGGCAGCGGCGACCACCTCGGCATCGCCGCGTCCGAACCCGCCACCTGCTTCCCGACGGCGGCCACGGTCGCCAACTCCTGGGACCCGCAGCTCGCCGAGCGGATGGGGCAGGCACTGGGACGGGAGGCACGCGCCCTCGGAGTGGACGTACTGCTGGGGCCGGGAATGAACATCAAGCGGTCCCCGCTGTGTGGACGCAACTTCGAGTACTACTCGGAGGACCCGATCCTCGCCGGGCGCATGGCGGCCGGTCTGGTCCGCGGCATCCAGTCCCAGGCAGTGGCGGCCACGCCCAAGCACTTCGCCGTCAACGGCCAGGAGCTGCGCCGCATGGCCTCCGACTCCGTGGTTGACGAGGCCACCATGCGGGAGATCTACCTGACCGCATTCGAGATCGTCGTGCGCGAGGCCCAGCCGCGCGCACTGATGAGCTCCTACAACCGGGTCAACGGCACCTACGCCAATGAGCACCCCCAGCTGCTCACCGAGATCCTGCGGGAGGAATGGGGATTCACGGGGCTGGTGGTCTCCGACTGGGGCGGGTCCAATGACGCCGCCGCAGCGGCCGCAGCCGGCTCCTCCCTGGAGATGCCCGCCCCGGGTCTGCACTCCGCGCGTGAGATCGTCGCCGCCGTCGAGGAGGGACGCATCAGCCGCGAGGCCGTCTACGCGCGGGCCGCCGAGGTCATAGCCATGGCCGCGGCGGCGCCCTCGGCCGTGCCCTGTGCGGAGGGCCGGCCGACCTTCGACCCCGACGCCCACCACGCCCTGGCGCGGCGGGTCGCCGAGGAGTCGATCGTGCTGCTGCGCAACCAGGACGGAATCCTGCCGCTGGCCGCCGGAACGCGCGTCGCCGTCGTCGGCGACATGGCCTCCACGCCCCGCTACCAGGGCTCGGGCTCCTCCCAGATCAACCCGACCCGGCTGGAGACCACCCTGGAGGAGATCGCCGGCACCGGCCTGGAACTGGTCGGATACGCCCAGGGCTACGACCGTCAGGGCAAGCCGAACCAGGCCCTGCTCGACGACGCGGTCGCCCTGGCCGGGCGGGCCGACGTGGTGCTGGCCTACATCGGACTGGACGAACTTTCCGAGTCGGAGGGCCTTGACCGCTCACACATGCGTCTGCCGCAGGTGCAGACGCAACTGCTTGCGGCCCTCGCCCGCGTCAATCCCAATGTGGTCGCCGTCGTCTCCGCCGGATCCGCGGTCGAAACCGACTGGGAGTCACACACCCGGGCGGTGGTTCACACGAGCCTGTCCGGGCAGGCCGGCGCCGGCGCCGCGCTGCGGGTGCTCACCGGCGAGGTCAATCCCTCCGGCCGCCTGGCGGAGACCTACCCCGTGCGCTATGAGGACAACCCCACCTCCGCCTGGTTCCCGGCTACGGGGGAGCTCGCCCTGTACAAGGACGGCCCCTACGTCGGCTACCGCTACTACACCACCACCGGCACCCCAGTGGCCCACCCCTTCGGCTTCGGACTGTCCTACTCCAGTTTCGAGTACTCCGGACTGACCCTGGACGACTCCGGTGCGCACCTGACGGTCACCAACACCTCCGGCGTCGACGGCGTCGAGGTGGTGCAGCTCTACGTCACCGCTCCCGAGGGTGTGTGGGGTCCGGTACGCGAGTTGAAGGGCTTCGCCAAGGTCCCCGTGGCGGCGGGGCAGACGGCTACCGTGACCATCCCCTTCGATGACTACACCTTCCGCCGCTACTCGGTGACCGCGGGCCGCTGGGTGCGACCCGCCGGCACCTGGACCGTGCGGGTGGGTCGCAACGCCGATGACCTCCCGCTCGAGGCCCTCTGGGAGGTGGACGGCGACCCGGTCGCCCCCGCAGACCCGGCGCTGGGTCACTACCTGGACGGTACCGTCACCAAGGTCACCGACGCCGAGTTCGCCGCCCTGCTGGGACGACCGGTGCCACAGCCTGATGCGAGTGGACGCGTCGGCCGCAACAGCCCGGTCTCCGACCTAGCCCATGGCCGCAGCCGCATCGGCAGGCTGGCCGTCAAGGTCCTGGAGCGCCAGAAGGACAAGGCCGACGCCTCCGGCAAGCCCGACCTGAACGTGCTGTTCATGCTCAACATGCCGCTGCGCGCCATGGGCAAGATGACCGGCGGCATGGTGTCCGAGGAGATGGTCGACGGCATCGTCGAGTTCACCAACGGGCGCGGCGTGCACGGGCTGCGCACCATCGTGGGCGGCTTCTTCCGCAACCGGCGTCAGGACAAGCTCACCCAGAGGAGGCTCGACGCCTCTGACTGACCGCGCCGCGCCCCGCTCCCGGGTCCGCATCCGTGTATCCCTACAGTTCCCATCGCAAACACAGACACTAGAGAACCGAGACCGCATATGAAACCGATCACCGCCTGGTGGCACCGCTTCGAAGAACGCCATGAGACCGTCGCCCAGTTCATCGTCTTCTTCATCCTGTCCAACGGCGTCACCGTGCTGCAGCTGATCCTGATGCCGCTGTTCCGGTGGATCTTCGGATTCACCTCCTTGCAGGGCACCACTTTCCAGTTCCTGCCGGTGGGCTCATCCGGTGGTAGCCCCGTCTACCTGTTCGACTACGTGGCCGGACCCATCCAGGCCGACGGCTCAGGCGGCGGCCTGGCCTATTTCCTGGCGGTCGAGATCACGCTGCTGATCGCCCAGGTGATCAACTTCTTCGCCCAGCGCTCCATCACCTTCAAGTCGAACTCCTCGATCTGGAAGGCCGCCTTCTGGTACGCGCTGGCCTACGTCGTCATCACCATCGTGGCCGCGGCCCTCCAGGTGCTCTACAAGGAGCCCATTTACTCCTGGTGCAAGGGCACGCTCGGTGCCTCCACCGGTGAGACCGTCGCGGACGTGCTCACCATGATCATCAACGCGGCCATCTCCTTCTGGGTGTTCTTCCCGATCTTCAAGGTCATCTTCAAGCGCGTTCCCGAGGACGAGCAGGCGCAGCCGGAGGGTGCCGCACAGGTCTAGCCGTCGTCGGTGCGCTGATCCGGGCCCGGGTCCGGTAGTGTCGTCCACGTCAATCATCAGGAGCGCCTCGAGCGCGGGCCGGGCGCCTGCCCGGCGACCGCGGTACGCCGGCTGACTCCGCCGAGCAAGGAGATCCGCACGGTGCCCGCCAGCCCGCTCATAACGGTCGTCGTCCCCGCCTACAATGCCGAGGACTGCCTGGGCCGCTGCCTGTCCAGTCTCGTCGCAGCAGACGACGGGAGTGGCGCCGTGGAGGTCATCGTCGTCGACGACGGCGCATCCGACGGAACCGGTGCGCTCGCCGACGCCTATGCTGGGGCTCACAGCTCCATCGAGGTGATCCACCAGGACAACAAGGGCCATGGGGGCGCCATCAACACCGGCGTCGCCGCGGCACGGGGCACGTGGGTCAAGGTATGCGACGCCGATGACGCCATCGACCCCGGGGCGTTGCGCGCCCTGCTCGCCTCCCTGCGCTCGTGGCGCCGGGCGGGTACAGAACCGGACCTGGTGGTCACCAACTTCGTATACGTCCGGGAGGGCACACCATCCTGGTACCGCCTCAGTCACGGGCCCGCCCGCAGGGGCCCCCGGGGGGTCCGGCCCGGCCGTCACGTAGTGCGCTTCAGGGGCCTGCTACCGAGCGGGCGCATCGGCGGCTGGAACGACGTCGGGCGCTTCCGCCCCGACCAGTACCTGATGATGCACTCCCTCGCCTACCGGCGTGAGGTGCTGGAGCGCTCCGGGATGCGGCTGCCCGAGCACTGCTTCTACGTGGACAACCTGTTCGCCTTCGAGCCGCTGCGGCATGTGCGCACGCTGACCTACGTCGATCTGGACCTCTACTACTACACGGTGGGGAGGGCCGGGCAGTCGGTCGCGGACGACGTGATCGTCGCGCGCCTGGACCAGCACGATCGGGTCAACGCGCTCATGCTGGAGGCGATGCCCCGCGAGGGCGAGGTACCGGCGGCGCTGCTGCGCTACTTGGTGCACATCTACACCATGAGCGCGGTGGTCATCACCACCATGGCGCTGCGCTCACGGACACCACGTAACCTGGCCATCAAGCGGCAGCTGTGGGAGCGCCTGGACACCGAGCGACCGGACGTGGCTCGGCGCGTGCGCAGCTCCGTCATGGGGCGGCTGATGACATTGCCGGGGCGTCCCGGCAACTGGGTGCCGGTGGCCGGCTACCAGGTGGCCCGCCGGGTACTCGCCCTGAACTGAGAACGGTGGCGCTGTGGCGCCGGTGCCATACCGATCTGGGCGTGTTGGAGGGGCTGGGCGTGTTCGGGGAGCCTGCCAGTTGGACCGCTGTTCCCCCGTTGGACCCCTGTTCCCCCGTTGGACCGCCGTAGACGCTGGTTACAGCGGTCCAACGGGGCGTGAGCGGTCCAACGGGAAGTAAGCGGTCCATCGGGGCGTGGGCGGTCCAACCGGGCGGCGCAATAGACCCCGCCCCCTTCGGCTGCCGGCAACCGGGCCCCGGCATCGCGGAAACGGCACCACGCGCCTGGCTGCGCACAACGATCCTCACCGAGCACACAGGCCTACCAGCTCGGAGGCGCCCGCGGCGGCAACCCGGCTCCGGGACGACGCCCCAGCAGCGCAAGCGTGCTCCCGAGGACGCAAGCGTGCTCACGAAGGCGGGAACGTGCCCACGAAGTCGCGAGCGTGCTCACGAAGGTGACTTGCGTGCTCGACGGGTGCACGCAGCCCCCTCAGACTGGGGCCCTGTTGCCACCAGATGCGACGAACTCGCCATCCGCTAACAGACCACCACCCACATCGTCGGCACCGACCTACCAGCACCAACGACTCACGCGACCTGATCTAGAGCCCTGCTCGCGGGGACCTTGCCGCAGGTACCGCGTCATCACGGCCCGCCCGCTTACCTGCGGGTGCCACGCGCGCCGCCCAGGCCAACCCCATGGACTGTAAGCATCCTGACTTTCCCGCACCACACGAAGCAAAACCCCGCTCTTAAGCAGCGCGTTCTGGTCGATGGCCTCCGATCTCGGTGGTTATAACGACCGAGATCGGTGCGGGGGAGCGGAGGGTATTGGCAGCAGTACGCGCAGGGTGAAGGCGCCTTGCGGGTTCTGCCCGGCCGTGACCTGCCCTCCGTAAGCTTCGGCGGCCGCGCGAATGGCGCCGAGGCCGTAGCCGTGCGTGCTGCTGCTCGCGCCGGTGCGCCGTGAGAGCTTGCCGTCTGCGGCCACGGCCTGCCCGTGCCCCTCTGGATTGGCCACCTCGATCAGCACGAATCCACGCCGGGTGCGCACGTCCAGACGAATCCACCGATCACCGGCGTCGTCAATGCGCGAAACCGCCTCTAAAGCAT
Source organism: Actinomyces procaprae (assembly GCF_004798665.1). Taxonomy (NCBI): domain Bacteria; kingdom Bacillati; phylum Actinomycetota; class Actinomycetes; order Actinomycetales; family Actinomycetaceae; genus Actinomyces; species Actinomyces procaprae. Next base: position 1,940,840 of record NZ_CP039292.1, on the reverse strand, counting down.
TGTCCAAGGCGGTTCCCACCAGTGTGGCCAGATCCGCGGCCGCCATGAAGCCGAGCGCGGCGCCGTCGACGATCGTGGTCAAGGTGACCTCCGCATCTTGGCAGGCCTGCTCACGGTCGGTGAGGATCACGTCAAGCACGGGGTTGCCGGTGCGCACGAACACCTCATACGGGCGCACCGACTCCTCCAGGTCCCCGAGGCGCTCCAGCCGGACCGCGGGATCCGGCTCGGCGCGCACCGATGCGATCATGTGCCGCAGGTCGTGATACTTGCGGTTGACGATGTCTATGGCGCGCTTGGAGGTCAGGTACTGCTCATACTGGGCCCGCAACAGCGCCTCGGAGGTGGCCAGCTCACAGGACGCCCGGTTTTGCAGATCCACCTCCCGCTGGGCGTACAGGATGATGAACCCGCACAGGTCCACGAGAGTGCGGATGTAGAAGACCTCGGCTCCCAGACGGCCGGAGAAGGGCGTGGCCGTGCTCAGGAAACTGAGATTGGACATGGCGAAGGTGATGGCGGCGATCGCCGCCGCCCCGGCAACGGTCGCGGTTGTGGGCACGACCTCGGCGCGGAACCTGGGGCGCTCCATCAGGTAGACGCTCCCCAGGACGACGCCGTCGACGGCGAGCACGCAGAGTAGCGCCGGTGCCGTGCCGGCGTGGCTGTCGAGGAGGAACAACTCCACCTGCCACTCCAGGGAGGCCACCAACTCGGCGGCAACGAATGCACGCACCACCAGGTAGGTGGAGCGCCGCAGCGAACCGCTCAGCGCCAGGTGCAGGATGCCCCACATGGCGGCCACGGCCCCCAGCATCCCCGCCAGCCACAGCGAGATCGGCAGGCGTGCGACCAGGACCTGGTATGCGCACAGGGACGGTAGTGCCGCAGTCATCACGGCGATCCCACGGCGACGCGAGTCCTGCGGCCGCCAGGTGGCCAGCACGTAAAGCAGGCACGCGCCCCACTCGGCCAGTGCCGTCCACAGGCGGGGGATGTCCGGCAGGGCGTCCTGAATCACGTGAGCGTCCCGGCGACGTGTTCGGTCAATGCCCGCATGAAATCCTTCTTACGCGGTCGGGAGATGCGTAGCGACTGTCCAGTGCTCATCACGGAGTCCTGCTCTCGCACTGCCACCACGTGGCGCAGGTTGACGATGTAGCAGGAGTTGGAGCGGAAGAACCCGTGCGGCGCCAGTTGCGGCTCCATCTGCTTGAGAGAACCGGTCAGGGTGATGGTGCCGTCGGTCAGGTGCACGTCCAGGCGGTGGCCGGAGGACTCCAGGTAGACGATGTCGCGTATGGGCACGCGTCGCAGCCCCTGGCCGTCCTTGAGCACGACGTCGGCTCTGTCCCGCCGCCGCAGCACCTCCAGGGCGCGATCCAGTTCCCTGGCGAGAGAGGCGTAGGGGAAGGGTTTCACCAGGTAGCCGAGGGCGGAGACCTCGTAGCCGTTGATCGCATACTGCTGCGCCGCAGTGATGAAGATGATGACGACATTCGGGTCCGCGCGCCGTACCGCCCGGGCGATGGCCAGGCCGTCGGTGCCCTGCATACGTATGTCCAGCATGAGGACGTCGTAGACCGGGCGGAACCCGTCCAGGAGGGTCTGTCCGTCGTCGAACCCGGACACGCGCAGGTCGAGGTGCCGTTCACGGCCGAAGCGGTCGAGGTATTCGGACACGACGTTGCGGTGGTGGGCGTCATCATCGACGATGCCGACACGGATTGTGGGGGAGAGGCTCGTGTTCATATTCAAAGGCGGCTGCGGGTAGCACGGTGTACGAATTCTGATACAGGAGGCGCGGAGGGGTGCGGTGGCCGGGGAGCAGCTGACGCGCGCCTTCTCGTGAGCGCCGAAAGTAACAGTTGCAACCATGTTAGTGTACCGGCGCCGCGGGTCGGCTGCGGCCCTGGAAACAGCCACGTGCGCGGCACGCAAGTCAGTATCGATCAGTGTTGACCTGAGTTGACCCGAGTTGACCCGAGTCGGCCCGCGCAGATGATCTGAGCGACGGTCGGCGGGAGGGTCGCGCCGGGCGACGACGGAGGGGCGGAACCAATGCAAGCGGATCTTGTGGTGGTCGGTTCGGGACTGTTCGGCGCCACGGTCGCCCAGCGCGCCGCGGAGGAGCTGGGGGTGCATGTGGTCGTGGTAGAGCGCCGCGAGCACCTGGGCGGAAACGCCTACTCCTACCGGGACGCGGAGACCGGCATTGAGGTTCACCGCTACGGCTCCCACATCTTCCACACCTCCGACGAGCGGGTGTGGGCGTACGCCAACCGGTTCACCGACTTCAACGACTACCGGCACCACGTCTACGCCAACCATCGCGGTGAGATCTACCCCCTGCCGATCAACCTGGGGACCATTAACCAGTTCTTCCGGGCCGCCCTCGGCCCGCAGGCCGCCCGCGCGCTGATCGCCGAGCAGGCCGCCGAGATCACCGGCGAACCCGCCAACCTGGAGGACAAGGCCATCAGCCTGATCGGCCGCCCCCTGTACGAGGCGTTCATCCGCGGCTACACCGCCAAGCAGTGGCAGACAGACCCCACCGAGCTGGACGCCGCCATCATCACCCGCCTGCCGGTGCGCCTGAACTACAACAACCGCTACTTCTCCGATCCCCACGAGGGCATACCGGTGGACGGCTACGGGACCTGGGTGGAGCGGATGCTGGACCAGCCTCGGATCGACGTGCGCCTGGGGGAGGACTTCCTGGGCACTGACGGCCCGCTGACCCGTGACGCCTGCATCGGGCGGGTGCCGGTGGTGTACACCGGCGCCCTGGACCGATTCTTCAACCAGCGGCTCGGCGCCCTGACCTGGCGCACCCTCGACTTCGACACCCACATCCTGCCCACCGGGGACCACCAGGGCACCGCGGTCATCAACTACTCCGACGCCGATGTCCCCTACACGCGGGTCCACGAGTTCCGCCACTACCACCCCGAGCGCACCTACCCCGACGACGCCACTGTGATCATGCGGGAGTACTCGCGCATGGCGGGCTCCGACGACGATCCCTACTACCCGGTCGGCACGCCGTCGGATCGTGCGCGGCTGGCCCAGTACCAGCGGCTGACGGCGGAGGTGGAGCCCCAGCAGGTCGCATTCGGCGGACGCCTGGGCTCCTACCGGTACCTCGACATGGACCGGGCGATCGCCGCGGCCCTGGACTGCTTCGAGCAGCGGGTGCGGCCATGGTTCGGCTGAGGGCCGGGCACGTCACCGCATTTCACACTGATCCGACCCGGGCGGTGGTGACCGTCCGTGGGAGACTAGACGCCGTTTGAACCGGCGTGACCGGCCCACCGGGCGCCCACACCGACCGCAGGAAGAGCCAGGAACCGATTCACGTGCCACCGATCCCCACGTCCGAGCAGGCCGCCGCCGTGGCCCCAGCAGCCACCGCGCAGGCCCAGATCCGCAATTTCTCGATCATCGCGCATATCGACCACGGCAAGTCCACCCTGGCGGACCGGATGCTGCAGGCCACCGGCGTCGTCGCCCCGCGCGACATGCGTGCCCAGTACCTGGACCGCATGGACATCGAGCGTGAACGCGGCATCACCATCAAGTCGCAGGCGGTGCGCATGCCCTGGGCGGTCACTGGAGCCGACGGCGTCCCCCGCGCCTACGCGCTGAACATGATCGACACCCCCGGACACGTCGACTTCTCCTATGAGGTCAACCGGTCGCTGGCCGCCTGCGAGGGCGCCGTCCTGCTGGTGGATGCCGCCCAGGGGATTCAGGCCCAGACCCTCGCCAACCTGTACATGGCCATGGAGGGTGACCTGACCATCATCCCGGTGCTCAACAAGATCGACCTGCCCTCGGCCGAGCCGGACCGGCATGCGGCGGAGATCGCCTCCCTGATCGGCTGCGAGCCCGAGGAGGTGCTGCGCGTATCCGGCAAGACCGGGGCGGGTGTGCCCGAGCTGCTGGACCGGATTGTGGCGGCCGTGCCGCCGCCGTCAGGGGACGCGGACGGCACGGCCCGCGCCATGATCTTCGACTCCGTCTATGACGTCTACCGGGGTGTGGTCACCTACGTGCGTGTAGTCGACGGTGCCCTGAACGCCCGTGAGCGCATCAAGATGGTGTCCACCGGTGCCGTCCACGACCTGCTGGAGATCGGCGTGATCAGTCCCGAGCCGGTTCCCACGCAGGGACTGCGGGCCGGTGAGGTCGGCTACCTGATCACCGGGGTGAAGGACGTGCGTCAGTCCAAGGTGGGTGACACCGTCACCTCCGCCGCATCTGCGGCCACCGAGCCGCTGTCGGGCTACCAAGACCCCAAGCCGATGGTCTTCTCCGGCCTGTTCCCCGTGGACGGCTCGGACTTTCCGGCGCTGCGAGACGCGCTGGACAAGCTCAAGCTCAACGACGCCGCCCTCACCTACGAGCCGGAGACCTCGGTGGCACTGGGATTCGGGTTCCGCTGCGGCTACCTGGGCCTGCTGCACCTGGAGATCATCCGGGAGCGCCTGGAGCGCGAGTTCAACCTGGACATCATCTCCACCGCCCCCTCGGTGGTCTACGAGGTCACCATGGAGGACCGCAGCGTCCACACGGTCACCAATCCGAGTGAGTTCCCCGAGGGCAAGGTCCGCGACGTCCAGGAGCCGGTGGTGCGCGCCACCATCCTCACCCCCAGCGAGTACATCGGGGCGATCATGGAGCTGTGCCAGTCGCGCCGCGGCAACATGCTCGGCATGGACTACCTGTCCGAGACCCGGGTGGAGATGCGCTATCAGCTGCCGCTGGCGGAGATCGTGTTCGACTTCTTCGATGCCCTGAAGTCGCGCACTCGCGGCTACGCCTCCTTGGACTATGAGCCCGACGGCACCCAGAGCGCCGACCTGACCAAGGTGGACATTCTGCTCAACGGGGAGAAGGTGGATGCCTTCAGCGCCATTGTCCACAAGGACTCGGCACAGTCCTACGGGCAGAAGATGACTCGCCGGCTCAAGGAGCTGATCCCCCGCCAGCAGTTCGAGGTGCCGGTACAGGCCGCCGTGGGGACCCGCATCATCGCCCGCGAGACGATCCGGGCCCTGCGCAAGGACATGCTCGCCAAGTGCTACGGCGGTGACATCACCCGCAAGCGCAAGCTGCTGGAGAAGCAGAAGGAGGGCAAGAAGCGCATGAAGGCGGTCGGCCGCGTGGAGGTCCCCCAGGAGGCGTTCATCGCCGTGCTCGGCGCGGATCAGCCGACCGGCAAGTGACGCGCTCGGTAAACCCCTCGGCGGGACGGACGGTTCGCAGTAGGGTGAGTGAGCGGCGGACACGGAGGTCAGGAGCGGACAGATGAGCGAGGCAAGCGAGCGCGGGCGGGCCCAGTACCGGTTCGACGGCGTCCCGGTCACTTCCGGCAGGGCTCTAACCGGCACGGTTCAGGGCGCGCTGACCGACGACGGCTCTGGCATCGAGCTGACCACCCCGCTCGCGCGGCGTCTGGACCGGCCCCATGCGGGCGCCGACGGCCGTCACCGTGATGAGCCCTCTCCCTTCCATGAGGGTGATCTGGTGGGGGCGGTTGCCGCCGTGTGCGCCGTGTCGCGGCTGCGCCCTGACGCCGGGGAGGCGGGTGTGTCCGCCATCCACAAGGCGCCTCTGGACGGGCCGGTGACTGTGAACCGGCTCGGGATCGTCCTCGATCAGCAGGCGGATCGCGCCCACCACGGTGGCCTCCACAAGGCCCTGTACGCCCTGGACGCCGTCGAGCAACGGCACTGGGCGGCGGTGCTGGGTGGTGCCCGCCCCGGCGCGCTGGGGGAGAACCTGGTGATCGAACCGGCCACGGCCGGGGGCATAGACGACGTCGAGCTCGGCGCCGTGCTGTCCATCGGCGAACCCCACGGCGACGGGCTGCGGGTGCGGGTCACCGGGGTGCGCAACCCCTGTCCCACTTTTGCGCGCGGGGTCGGCCGCGGCGACTGGGTGGACGTCTTCTCTGCACGCAATCGGGTGGGCGTCTACCTGGAGGTGCTCAAGGAGGGGACTGTGCGCGTCGGCGATCGGGTGCGGGTGGCCTGCTCGCCCGGGCACCGGGTCACCTGCGCCCGCTGGTTCGCCCACCACGACCCACGCGACGCCCAGGCGCTGCTCAACTCCGAGGCCTTCGGCAATTGCGTGCTCGCCCCCTTCACCAAGAAGTACGTGCAGGCGGCCGCTCATGAGCAGGTCGGCTGAGCCGGGCGTGCCCCTCGCCTCAACCGGCGTCGCCACCAGCCGCAATACAGCCAGCACACAACCAGGAGGAACCGGTCCAGTGCCCCAACAGCACCCTCCCCGCTCGCACGCCATTCGCGCCCGGGTGCGGTCATACTCGCGGGCAGGAGGCCGCCTGACCGACTCGCAGGCCCGTGCCCTGGAACGCTACGGGGACCGCTACGTCGTCGACGTGCCGCGCGCCGATGCGATCCGCACCGTCGATCCGGCCTTCCGCCTGGACCCCGCCGCGGTTTTCGGGCATGTGGGCCAGCTGCGCCCGCTGATCGTGGAGGTGGGATCCGGCGCGGGGGAGGCGATCCTCGCCCACGCCGGATCCCACCTGGGCGTGGATCACCTGGCCGTGGAGGCCTGGGAGACGGCGATCGCCCGGATCGTGGCCGGCGCGGCGCGCGCGGGACTGCGCAACCTGCGGGTGGTGCCCGCCGACGCCGCCCAGCTGCTGGCCACGGCCCTGCCGGTTGGCTGCGCCAGCGAGGTGTGGGTGTTCTTCCCGGACCCGTGGCGCAAGCCCCGGCACCGCAAGCGTCGCCTGGTCAACGCCGCCTTCGCCGATTCCGTGGCCCGCGTGCTCCGCCCGGGAGGCGTGTGGAGGCTGGCCACCGACTGGGCGGACTACGCCTGGCAGATGCGCGACGTGCTGGAGGCCGCCTCCGCCCTGCCGGGAGGAATGGAGGCGGACTGCACCGGACCGTACTTCCGCTTCCCCGACGCCGGGGCGCGCCCCGCCCTGGGCGCCGAGACCGCCGAGGAGGGCAGCCTCGGCAACGGCTTCGACCCCGGGTCCCCTGCGGGCGTGCGCGGCGGCTGGTCGCAGCGCTATGCGGGGCGGGTGATGACCCGCTTCGAGGACAAGGGCATCCGTGCCGGCCGCACCATCCGCGACCTGACCGCGGTGCGCACCGGGGAGATGTGGGTGCCGCCCCGGCCTGAGGCGCCCGCAGTATGACGCCGCGGCAGCCGGAGGGGGAGGCCCTGCCCGGAGCGGGGGTGCTGCCCGAGCAGACGAGCGCGGCGTCGTCGTCGGGCCGGGAGCGGCCGTTCTCGGTGTACCTGCACGTGCCCTACTGCCGGGTGCGCTGCGGCTACTGCGACTTCAACACCTACACGAACCTGGCCATGGGAGGCGGGGCCTCGGCCGGCGACTATGTGGACACCCTGGCCGGTGAGCTGCGCCTGGCCCGGGCGGCCATGGATCGGGCCGCCCTGCCGCCGCGGGCACCGCAAACCGTGTTCGTCGGCGGGGGCACCCCCACCATGCTGCCCGCCGGGGACCTTGCCGGCATGCTGACCCTGGTGCGGGACACCTGGGGGCTTGCCCCGGGGGCGGAGGTGACTACCGAGGCCAACCCGGAGACCGTCGACGAGCGCTACCTGGCGGCCCTGGCGAAGGCCGGCTTCACCCGAGTGTCCTTTGGCATGCAGTCGGCGGTGCCGCACGTGCTGCGCACCCTGGACCGCACTCACACCCCCGCGCGGGTGCCCCAGGTAGTGGCCTGGGCGCGGGAAGCCGGACTGGAGACGAGCCTCGACCTGATCTACGGCACCCCGGGGGAGACCATGGACGACTGGCGGCGTTCCCTGGAGACGGCGGTTGAGATCGGTCCGGACCACCTGAGCGCATACGCCCTGGTGATCGAGGAGGGCACGCGGATGTGGGCGCAGGTGCGCCGCGGCGAGCTGCCGCTGCCCACTGATGACGACGAGGCCGCCAAGTACGAGCTGGCCGACGCGCTGCTGAACCGGGCCGGCTACGAGTGGTACGAGATCTCCAACTGGGCGCGGCCCGGGCACGAGTGCGTGCACAACCAGGCTTACTGGCGTGACTGGGACTGGTGGGGAGCAGGCCCGGGGGCGCACAGCCACCTGGGGGACGTGCGCCTGTGGAACACCAAGCACCCGGTGGCCTGGGCCGGGCGGGTTGCCGCCGGGCGGCTGCCGGTGGCCGGGCACGAGATCCTTGATGCCGAGTCCCGGGAGCTGGAGCGGGTCATGCTCGGTATCCGCACGCGCGAGGGCCTGGAGCTGGCCGGATTGGCCCGCTTAGGACCCCACGGCCCCGAGCCGACGACGGCGCACGGCACTCCCGCCCGGCTGGTGCCTGTGGTCGGCCGGCTGGTGGGGGAGGGCCTGCTTGAGGGCGCCGCAGCCATGGCCGGACGCGCCGTGCTCACCCTGCGCGGACGGCTCATGGCGGACACGGTGACCCGCGGGCTCATCGACTGACGGGACGGCCCGCGATGGTCGTCTAGCGGACCACGACGAGCTCGGCGACACCATGTTGCCCATTGTCGGCTCTTCCGGTTTGAGGGTGTGGTGCTACCGGCGTGGTGGCTTTGGTCCGGGTTGCGGTGTTCGCGGTGGTCGTGGTTGGGGCGGTGAGGTCGGTGTCGGCCTGGCGGGGACGTTCTCGGGGGCGGATGAGGTCGATGTCGGGCTGGCGGGGTCGTGTTCGGGCTCAGGGGGTCGTGCTCGGTGGGTGCTGGTCTGCCGAGAACGTCCTCGTCATCCCCAAACCCTCCACATGCGGGAGGGTTTGGGGCTTACAAGGACGTGCTCGACCGGCGCAGGTCGTTGTCGGGCGCACAAGGACGTCCTCGGGCCGGCGCGGGCGTGCTCGGGCCGGCGAGGGCGTCCTCAGGCCGGTGGGGGCGTCTTCGCCGCGGCCGGGCGGAGCGCTCGAGGACGCGGGTTGAACCTCCACGGCGCCGGCTCACCACGCCAGAACGCCTGGCCTGGCTGCACTTGGCTGCCGACAGCTCCGGCGCCCGGAAGCGGGACCGTCTGCTACGCCACTTCGCCGTCTGCAACGCCACTTCGGGGTTAACAGGCTCTTCCGGTTTAAGGGTGTAGTAGCTGGTTGCGGAAGCCGCCGGCATGGATGAGGCTGCGGATGGTGTAGTTGGTCAGGTTTCGGAAGCCCAGAGCGATGCCCCGTAGGTGCTCCAGGCGGCCGTTGGTGTTCTCGGTGGGGCCGTTGGAGGTACCGGGATGGTCGAAGTAGGCGATGATGTCACCACGCCTGTTGGTGAGGGTCTTGCCCAGCGACTTCAGCTCTTCCAGGGCGTCAGGCACACCGGCCTTGAGCGAGTCGATGACCTTGCTCATCAGCTGCTTGCCTTCGGCGGAGGTCTTGGCGCGGTAGGCGGCCATGATCTTCTGATGCACGCCCCACATCACCTCTACCGGCGTGTGGCGGGGGTCGGCAAACAGTTGTTCGAGCCGGTCCCAGCCGCTGTCGGTTACCAGGCCCGCCCCGGTGCGCAGCAGCCTGCGGGCCTTGTACAGGGGATCATCCTTACGGCCCCTACGGCCGGTGGTCTCGCGCTGGGTGCGGCGGCGGCACTCATCCAGCTTGTCCCCCGCCAGGGCAACCACGCGGGTAGGGGTCCATCACCTCCGCCGCATCGGGTAGGGCCTCGGCAGCGGCGGTCTTGAAACCTGTGAAGCCGTCCATTGCCACCACCTCGATCCGGCTGCGCCAGGCCTCATCGCGTTCCTGGAGCCATTGCTTGAAGACCTGCTCGGGTGCGGCCTTCGACCATGCCCGTGCAGCCGGGACGGACCGGTCCGGTCGCGCACCGGGGTCAAGTCGATGATGACGGTGACGTACCGGTCGCCCTTGCGGGTGTGCCGCCAGATATGCTCGTCCACCCCGATGACCTCCACCCCGTCCAGACGTCCAGGATCATTGATCAAGCGGTCCTTGGCCCGCTCCAGGATGGCGTCGCCCTCGGTGTGCCATGACACCCCCAGCGCTGCCGCCACACGAGCCACAGACATGAACTCCACCCCCACGGCCCGGATCGCCCAGTCCACGGCCGCCCGGGTCAGCACAGCCCGCTTGGCCGCGGCACGAGACGCGTCTTGACGCCACACGCGTTCGCAGCCCTGGCAGCGCCACCGCCGCATCCGGACCAGCAGGTGCGTGGGACGCCAGCCGAACGGCACGTGCGCCAGGCGCCTGGCCACGGTCCCCACCGCCACGCCCTGGGCTCCACACCGCCGGCAGAACACATCCTCCTCCAAGACCTGCAGCCGGCACTCCACCAGCGCCTCATCAGGCGTTATCCGCTGACCGGTCACGGTCAGTCCCAGGCCGTCCAGGCCCAGGAAACTAGCAAGATCAGGAACAGTGAAGGCAGTACTCAGCCATGTCGAGGTCTCTGTGATCGGGTTGGTCTTAGCAGCTCCCAATCATCGGGGACCTCGACCCACACCCACCACCCTCACACGCGCACCCGCGACCACCCCACCACACCCTTAAACCGGAAGAGCCATAGAGGCTCTTCCGGTTTGTGGGTGTGTTGGGCTGGGGGTTTGTGTGTTGACGCGGCGGTTCGTACCTTCGCGTGAGGGTTCGTATGTTCTGGTCGGCGATTCGTACTTTCTTGCGACGGTTCGTACGGTAGGGGTACGTAGCGTCGTCAGAAGTGCCGAATCGTTGGCGCGAAGTGCCGAACCGTCAGGCGAAGTGCCGAATTGTCAGGCGAAGTGCCGAACCGTCATCCGGGGCGCGCGGGCGAACACGCCAGGCCCGCACCCCGAGCGCTCACGTCTGCGCCCGGGGGCCCGTCAAGTGGGGCACCAAGATCACCGCCGCGCGCCTTCAATGGCGGAAGTCCCAGTCCAGCACCCAGATACTCCCAACGGCCCCGACGACTCAGCGCAAGCCAGCACCACCCACCGACAACGACGACGACCTCGCCAACCCGGCAACGACCACCCCCACCGCAGCCCCGACCCCAACCACCACACCCACAAACCGGAAGAGCCACCATAGATGGAGATCGACACGCGCTGGGGTGCCTGCTGATCGGCTCGGTTCACTGCGCTGCCGACACCAGGGTGCGGCGGGGTCTGTCGGATCGGTACGCGGACATGAGCGCGTGGGGATGATTGCGTGGCGGCCTCCATAGTGTTAAGGCAGGACGTGCGAGATGTCGATTTGGCATCATGGAGCCATGAGCACAGGCACGCCCGATTACGGAGCACCCCAGAACAACGGTTACCGAGGCGCCGGCCAGGGGTACGGTTATGGAGCCTCCCAACCCGGCGCCTCCGGCTCTTACGGCTACACGCCGTCGGCTCAGCCCGGCATCTCGGTCGGCGACGGGTTGTCCTGGGCATGGTCCCGCATCACCGACAACGCGGTTGTCTTGCTGGGCGGCTTCGCCATCTGGACGATCCTGGGCCGCATTGGTGCGGAGGCGAGCTACACCATCAATGGCGTCGAGCACAGCTACGGCGTGGGCATCCCCGGTAGCAGCATCATCTCCCTGGTCGCCACGCTCATTAGCCCCATCGCTCTGGCGCACGTGGGCCTGCTGACCTCCTCCGGGCGGAAGGCGGACTTCAAGGACTTCTTCACCTTCCCGAACTTCGGACAGACCATTCTTGCCCTCATCCTGTCGGGTCTGGCGATCGGACTCGGCGCCGTCCTCCTGGTCATCCCCGGAATCATCCTGTTCTACCTGCTCACCTTCGTCGAGTACGCCGCCGTCGAGCGCAACCTTGAGGCGACTGCCGCCATGCGGTCCTCGATGCGCCTGCTGTCGGACAACGTCGGTGTGCTGCTGCCCTTCGCGCTGGTCGGCGTACTGCTGCACATTGCCGGAGCGGTCACCGTGATCGGCTGGATCGTCACCAGTCCGCTGGTGGCCCTGATGACCACTTACGCCTATGTGCGCGTCCAGGGCCGCGACGTCGCCCGCCACCAGAGCCAGGGCTGACGCAGCGACACCGGCCGGGCGACGCCGTCGTCGGGCCGCTGTTCCGCCCGACGACGGCGTGCTTCCGGTCACCTTGTGCCCGGGACGCGCCGATGTCTCACCATCCGAAACGGATCTCGTCATAGGGTGAGGCTAGCGTCGCCGCGTCTTTGATGGGGCGACCAGAGAACCTGCCCCGAGCTGAGGAGTCTCACGTGCAGTTGCAGTGGTGGTCCATACTGCCCTTCGTCGTCATGCTCGCCTCGATCGCGATTCTCCCGCTGGTCCCGGCGACATCCCACTGGTGGGAGAACAACACCCACCGGCTGGCACTCGCCCTGGTCCTGGGGCTGCCCGTCGCGGTGTGGATGCTGGTGGCGCTCGGCTGGCATCCCGTATTCGACTCCGTGGTCGAGTACGTGCAGTTCATTGCGCTGCTGTTCGCCCTGTACGTGGTCTCCGGAGGAATCTTCCTCAAGGGCGATATTCAGGCCACCCCGCGCAACAACACCATCTTCCTAGGGATCGGCGCCCTGCTGGCCAGCTTCGTCGGCACCACCGGCGCCGCCATGCTGCTGATCCGGCCGCTGCTGAACACCAACCGGGAGCGGGAGTACCGCGTCCACACCGTACTGTTCACCATCTTCATGGTCGCCAACTGCGGCGGCCTGCTGACCCCGCTCGGCGACCCGCCGCTGTTCCTCGGTTTCCTGCGCGGCGTCCCCTTCACCTGGACCTTCAGCCTCGCCATCGAGTGGCTGTTCGTCAACGCCATGCTGCTGGCCAGCTACTTCGCCCTTGACACCTGGTACTACTCGCAGGAGCCCGCGGCCGACATTCTCGCGGACAAGACCGAGATCGAGCCGCTGGGCCTGCGCGGCTCCAGCAACCTCATCTGGTTCGTGGTGATCATTGCCGCCGTCGCCTTCGTCCCCTCCGTCGACACCGAGGCCATAGAGGAGGGGCACGCCGCACTCATGGACTGGATCCCGCTGCGGGAGCTCATCATGTTCGCCGCCGCCGGCGCCTCCTACAAGCTCGGCGACAAGCGCGCCCGCTTCGAGGACAACCAGTTCGAGTGGGGTCCGATCGCCGAGGTCGCGGCCCTGTTCATCGGCATCTTCCTGACCATGATCCCCGCGCTGCGCTACCTCGACGAGGTCGCCGGCAGCCTGCCGCTTAACGAGATCACCTTCTTCGTGTTCACCGGCGGGCTGTCATCGATGCTCGACAACGCCCCCACCTACGCCACCTTCTTCGAGATGGCCGGTCAGGTGGCGCACCCCGGAGGCGCGACAGTCGCGGGTGTCCCGGAACTGTACCTGCGTTCCATCTCGCTGGGCGCAGTGCTGTGCGGCGCCCTTACCTACATCGGCAACGGCCCCAACTTCATGGTTAAGTCCGTCGCCGAGGCGCGCGACGTGGAGATGCCGTCCTTCGGGGGCTATATCGTCCGTGCCTACATGTATCTAGGGCCGATCCTGGTGGCGATGGTCCTGCTGTTCATCGCCTCCCCGCTGTGGGCCAAGCTCCTCGGCGTCGTGCTGGTACTCGTGCTGCTGGCCAACAATATCCGGCTGCTGCGCTCCAGCCGCCGCCTGGCGCTGGCGGACGCCTGACGACGGCGCTCACCGCCGCCGGCATGAGCGGATGGGGCCCGGACACCCACAGGTGTCCGGGCCCCATCGCTTACCCCACTCCGCGAGGTCGGTCGTAATAACCATCGAGGTCGGTCGCAATAACCGCCGAGGTCGGTCGATATGGCACGGCCCCGTGGAGGCGGAGGACTGTCAGGAGGCCGCCTTCTCGGCCACCCAGGCGATGAAGTTCTCCTCGCCGGTGCCGGTCAGTTCGGCCATGGTGTGCCCCTGGCCCCAGATGGTCGCGAAGTCCACCGACTGGCCGGCCGCCTGCAGGGCCAGCGCCAGGTTCACCTCAACCGTGGAGGCGGTGTCGCCCTGGGTGATACCGGTGCGGATGCGCCAGTTCGGTGCCACCGTCGAGGTGCCGGCGCCCTCGTAGGCGCTGGACAGGAAGTACATCGGGTTGTACATGTGCTCGCGGGTGAGCACGTCGACGCCGAGCGCGTCGGTCTGCGCAAAGTCCGAGTCGTACTCGGAAGAGCCGTACTCGTCGGACCAGTTGGTCAGGGCGGCGTAGGTGTCCTGGTTGGCGGCGATCACGTCGCGGGAGAGCTCGGAGAAGTGCATCGCCGTCTCCCCGACGCCCAGGACCGTGTTCTCGGTCTGGCCCCGGTCGACGCCGTCGAGCGCGCCCACGTCCTTGGTCGCCGCCTTCTGGCTGGTGACGAAGCCCTCCAGGCCGGTGATCGTGGCCGTGTTGGTCGAGGAGTCGTAGGAGACCCACTCCACGTCCTCATTCAGAGCCGCGATGTAGTCCTCGACGGTCTCGTAGGTGACCGACTCGGAGGAATCCGCCGAGGAGCCCTCCCCGGGGCCGCCCGCACCGGCGGTGGCGCCATCTCCGTCCGGGCCGCCGTCGGCGGGGGCACCCTGCGTGCCCTCGCCGGTGGGTGCGCCGTCGGGGGCCTGGCCGTCACCGGGGCGCCGGAGGGGAGCCCGGAGGCATCGCCGGTTGAGCCGCCCGGGCCGCCCGGGCCGCCCGCGGGCCCGCCGGAGCCGCCCTGGGCCTCCATACCGGCCATCTCGGTGGTGTTGGGCGTGTAGGGGAACTCGGTGGCGGCCAGGAAGTCGTTCAGCGACTGCTCGACTACGGCGACCATGTGGTCGTAGTAGGAGCCGGCCAGGTACTGCCCGTCCGCGGACTCCTCCAGGGCCAGGGTGTTGCCGTCGGAGTCGACCAGTCCCAGGCCGTTGAGGTGGTCGGCGTAGGCGGCGGCCAGGTCCTTGGAGTAGGCCTCCGTCCAGGTGCCCGCCTCACGGGTGCCGGTGGTGGCGAACTGGCCCATGTTCCACTCGTAGGCGGCGTTGGCGGCATCCAGGCTGGTGATCGGGCACCAGCACATGGCCCCCGCGATCGCGTCCGAGAGGGTGGCGCCGTCGGCGTCGGTGGTGGCTGCGCCGAGCGCCTCCAGGTAGGGCGTGTACAGGGCGGAGTCGCCGGATGCCCCCATAACGGCGGACTGAGCGCCGCCGCCGGAGTGGCCGAAGACGTACGTCTGCTCGGAGTTGCCGGGCAGGGCGGCGGCGTTGTAACGCAGGTAGCGCACGGCCGCCTTCAGGTCGGTCACGCCCCAGGGCGCGTTGCCGGGGGCCGCGTCGGTGGTTGAGTCCTTGCCGCGCAGGCCCGCCTGTACGTAGATGAAGCCGGCCTCCATATAGGTCGACACCGTGTCGTAGGAGTACTCGCTGGGCGGCTGCTGGGCGGCGTAGCCCGGGGTGTTGACCGGCAGCACGATCGGCGCCGTCGTGGCCGTCCAGTCGCCCACCGCGCCGTCGGAGGCGACCTCGGCGGTGAAGGTGCCGTCCCCGTTGTCGGTGGCGGACATGTAGGCGCCGGGCACGAAGACGCCGAGGGTCTCGTAGCCGGTGTCCTGCGGGGAGGCCACGTAGGACAGTCCCAGCTGGTAGTACACGTCGCCGTCGGCGTCATAGCTCCAGGCCGCCGGGTTGAGGGCCAGGTCGGTGCTGGTGGTGGAGGCGGCTGTGGAGCCCGAGGTATTGGTCGAGCTGCCGGAGTCGTTGGAGCAGGCGGCCATCCCGGTGGCGCCGAGCAGCGCCGCCACCGGCACCGCCCGCATCACGGAGCGTCGCGAGATCATCATTGTCGGCTTCCTTTCCGTAGACATCAGGGTTATGCACAGATGGAAGCGGGTGAGATTGGACAGCACCTGAAAGACCTGCTGTGAACCGCTTGTGAAATGATGGTTCGAGGTGCGGTCGGCCGCCTCGCCATATCTACCGATCTCGGCGGTTACTTCTACCGATCTCGATGGTTACTACGACCGACCTCGATGAGGGGGGTGGCTAGCGGGTGCCGGGGGCGGTCACGAAGTCGATCAGCTCCTCCATGCGCCCCAGCAGACTCGGCTCCAGGTCCTTGTAAGAGCGCACCGTCGCCAGGATCCGCTGCCAGCCGCGGGCGATATCGGCCTGGTCGGCGTGCGGCCACCCCAGCGCCTCCAGGGTGCCGTGCTTGATGTCGGTGCCGCGGGGAATCTCCGGCCAGGCCGTCAGCCCCACCCGCTCGGGCCGCACCGCCTGCCACACGTCCACGTACGGGTGCCCCAGGATCAGGACGTTCTCCCCGCCGGGCATGGCCCGCACCTGCTCGGCGATGCGCGACTCCTTCGAGCCGGGCACCAGGTGGTCCACCAGCACGCCCGCCCGCCGCTGAGGTGAGGGGCCGAACTCGACCATGACCTCCTCGAGGTTGTCGACGCCGTCCAGCATGAGCACCACCACGCCCTCATGGCGCAGGTCATCACCCCACACCTTCTCCACCAGCTCGGCGTCGTGCTTGCCCTCCACCCAGATGCGCGAGGCGCGCGCCACCCGCGCCCGCTCGCCCTCGACGGCGTAGGAGCCCGAGGCGGTCAGCCTGCGGCCGCCGGCGCTGACCGGCCCGGCGGGGGGACGCTTGCGCGGGGCCGGCGGGTCCAGGATCACCGGCCGGCCCTCCAACCAGAATCCCGGCCCCAGCGGGAAGGCGCGCCGCACGCCCCTGCGGTCCTCCAGCACCACCAGGTGCTTGCCCCCGGACTTCTCCACCGCCACTGCCGCGCCCACGAAGCCGGTCTGCCGATCCTCAAGCACCATGCCGCGCGTGAGGGCCACATGCACAGACTCCGGGCGCACCGCCGTCGGCCCAACTCGGTGAGGGTCCACCGCCAGCACATCCCCGCCGTAACGGTTGCCCGCCGAAGGACGCGCGGGCGGGGGAGTGGCGGCCTGGCGGCCCCCGCGACCCGCCGCGGAACGCCCGGAAGCCGCCGCGGCCCGACCCGCGCCCCCGGGGCGTCGCTGCGGCCGGCGGCCGCCTGCTGGCGGGCGGCCTGCTCGCGCAGGGCCTGACGGCGGGCGGCAGTGGCGCCAGGGACGGGGCCGGAGCGGCGGGAGGGTGGCGTGTTCACTCTGGGCACGGTAGGGGAAGGTCACGCCCTCGCCCCTGCTGACTCGCCGCGCCACGGCGTAGGATGGCACTCGCACCCCGGGAGTGCTAACTGCCGCGACTCATGCGCGGCCGGGCACCCGGGTGAGCGCGCCCGAAGGGAGCGGTGCATGTGCTCCGCCCCGCAGCAGACGAGTGAGGAGAGCCCCATGTCGGATGACCGCCGACTCAAGGTGCTGTCCGCCATCGTCTCCGACTATGTGCGCACCCGCGAGCCGGTCGGCTCACGCGCCCTGGTGGAACGCTACCGGCTGGGCGTCTCTCCGGCCACCATCCGCAATGACATGGCCACCCTGGAGGACGAGGGCTACATCCACCAGCCCCACACCAGTGCCGGCCGCGTGCCCACCGAGAAAGGTTACCGCCGCTTCGTCGACGAGGTCGCCCGTATCAAGCCCCTCTCCGTCCCCGAGCGGGCCGCCATCAACGCGCTGCTATCCGGCGCCGTCGACCTGGAGCAGGTGGTCGCCCGCACCGTGCGGGTGCTCGCCCAGCTGACCGGGCAGCTCGCCGTCGTCGAGTATCCCAGCCTGCGCCGCACCACCCTGCGCCACCTGGAACTGGTGGCCCTCGGCCCCACCCGTCTGCTCATGGTCATCATCACGGATACCGGCCGCGTCGAGCAGCGAACCGTCGGCCTGTCCGGCCGCGGCCCCGACGGGCTGGTGGACCCCGCCGTCCTGGAGCGGCTGCGCGTGCGGCTGAACACCGCCCTGGTCGGCCGCCGCGCCGCCGAGGTCGTCCCGGTGCTGGCTGCGCTCGCACAGCAGGCGCCCGAGGAGGAGCGCACCGTCCTGGCAGCCGTCACCGACGAGCTGATCGCCGCCCTGCGGCCCGACGCCGAGGAGCGCATCGTCGTCGCCGGCACCGCCAACCTCGCTCGCTCCCTGGACTTCACCGCAATCGGCACGCTGCTGGACGCCGTCGAGGAACAGGTGGTGCTGCTGCGGCTGTTCACCTCCTCCGACGCCTCCCGCATCGCCGACGCCGACGACACCGGCACCACCGTGCGCATCGGCTCGGAGACCCACGAGGACGCCCTGGCCGAGGCCTCCGTGGTCTCGGCCGCCTACGGCCCGGGCGACGCCGTCGCCCACCTGGGCGTCATCGGACCCACCCGCATGGACTACCCGGCCACCATGGCGGCCGTACGCGCCGTCGCCCGCTACCTGTCCAGATTCCTCACGGAGTCGGACACCGCGGCGAACTGAACCGGCCTCCCGACACAACCCACCACGAAGGAACACCAGCAAGCGTGAGCGACTACTACGAGGTCCTCGGCGTCACCCGCCAGGCCACCGCCGATGAGATCAAGAAGGCCTACCGCAAGAAGGCCCGCCAGCTGCACCCCGACGTCGCCGGCCCGGGGCACGAGGACGAGTTCAAGAAGGTCTCCACCGCCTACGAGGTCCTGTCCGACTCCGAGAAGCGGAAGATGTACGACCTGGGCGGAGAGGACGCCCTACACGGCAATAATGGCTTCGGCGGTGGCTTCACCGGCGACTTCGGCAGCTTCTCCGACCTGTTCCAGCAGGCATTCTTCGGTGGCGCCGCCGCCCGCGGACCGGCATCCCGCACCCGCCGCGGCCAGGACTCGCTGCTGGTCGTGGACGTGGACCTGGCCGACGTCGTCTTCGGTGCCACCAAGAACGTCACCATGGACACCTACGTCGTGTGCGACACGTGCAACGGCTCCTGCTGCGCCCCCGGTACCTCCCCGGTGACCTGCGCGGAGTGCAACGGCCAGGGCTCCGTGCAGCGCATGCAGCGCTCCCTGCTGGGCAACGTGGTCACCTCCAGTCCCTGCCCGCGCTGCCAGGGGTACGGCACGGTCATCGCCTCCCCCTGCAAGGAGTGCGACGCCGAGGGCCGCAAGCACGTGCGCACCTCCATCGACATCAACATTCCCTCCGGGGTGTCGACCGGCACCCGCATCCGCATGGGCGGGCGCGGCGAGGCCGGGCCCGCCGGCGGCCCCAACGGCGACCTGTACGTGGAGATCCACGAGAACGAGCACGAGGCCTTCACCCGCGAGGGCGACGACCTGTACACCGAGCTGCGCGTACCCATGACCGCCGCAGCACTGGGAGCCACCTTCCCGCTGGAGACCTTCGACGGCGAGCGCACCGTATCGGTGCGCGCAGGCACCCAGGGCGGGGACGAGATCGTCCTGTCCGGCCTTGGCGTGGGCCGGCTGCGTCGTCCCGGCCGCGGAGACCTGCGCGTGCAGATCGTGGTGGAGACCCCCACCCGTCTGGACGACCGGCAGCGCGCACTGCTTTCCGAGCTGGCCTCCCTGCGCGGTGAGGACGGCTACGCCCCGCCCAAGGACGAGTCCGTCATGGGCAAGCTCAAGGAGAAGCTCTCCGGCCGCTGAGCGGGGCGCCGGGCGTGCCCGGCACCACGGTGGGGCCGGGCCCGGCGCCGACTACTTCGCGGTGTTGTCGGGCCAGTACTCCGAGTCCGGGGCGGGGCGCGCGCCGAAGATCGCCTGGCCCACGCGCACGCACGTGGACCCGCCCGCAACCGCCAGCTCGAAGTCACCACTCATGCCCATGGACAGTTGCCCGTCACCGACCGTGCCCGCTTGCAGCCCGGCGTCGCGCAGGGTACGCATGATGCGGAAGCACTCGCGGATACGGTCGGCGTCGTCGGTGTGGGCGGCCAGTGTCATCAGGCCCCGCACCCGCAACGAGGAGTAGGCCGGCAGAGCGGCAAGGAAGCCGGCCACCGCCTCCGGCGGCAGGCCGAACTTGGAGGCCTCACCGGAGGAGTTCACCTGCACGTACACGTCCAGGCCGCGTCCGGCCGCCTGTAGTCGCCGGTCCAGGGCCTCGGCCAGGCGCAGCGAGTCCAGCGCCTGGAACTCGTCGGCGAAGGCGGCCGCATCCTTGGCCTTGTTGGTCTGCAGGTGCCCGATAAGCGCCCAGTGGATGCCCAGGTCGGCCAGGTTGGCGGCCTTCCGCCTGGCCTCCTGCACCTTGTTCTCACCCATCTGCGTGATGCCGGCGGCATGGGCGGCCCGCAGCCGCTCCTCGGGCACCGTCTTGGACACCGGCAGCAACCGGATCTCGGCGGGGTCCCGGCCTGCGGCCCGGGCGGCGGCGTCGATGCGGGCACGCACGGCGGCCAGATTACGGCGGAAGTCCTCCACGGTGGTGGCGGTCGCGGCGGCTGCTCCGGGCGGAGAGGAGGCAAGCATGGCGCTTGCGGGCGCGGCGGGCGGTTGGGAGGACGGTAGGGACGCGGGATCGCTCATGTTCCGTGACGCTAGCACTGCGGCGCCAGCGCGTCGGCGAACGTACGCTGTTGCGGTGACCGCGCCCGTCTTCGTTCTCACCCCCGAAACAATCGAGCCCGCAGGAGCGGCCGCTACGGCGACTCCCGGAAGCCTGCTCACGCTGGTCGGCCCGGAGGCGCATCACGCGGTGGCGGTCAGGCGGCTGCGCCCGGGCGAGCGGGTTGATCTGGTCGACGGCGTCGGCCTGCGCCTGGTGTGCGAGGTGACCGACGCGGCCGCCGACGGCGGGCGCCGGGAGCGGCTGGCCGTGCGCGTCGTCGAACGCGTGGAAGAGCCGCCGGCGGGATTGCGCCTCGTGCTCGTGCAGGCGCTGGCCAAGGGCGGGCGCGACGAGCAGGCCGTCGAGACCGCGACGGAAGTCGGCGCGGACCTGATCGTGCCGTGGTGGGCAGAGCGCTGCGTGTCGGTGTGGCGGGGCGTGAAGGCCGCCCGGGGGCGCCAGCGCTGGCAGGCCGCCGCCCGCGAGGCCGCCAAGCAGGCGCGTCGCGCCCGCATTCCCGAGGTGGCCGAGCTGCTCACCACCACCGAGTTGACCGCCTGGGTACGGCAGGTGTGCGAGGCCGGAGGACTGGTACTGGTCCTGCACGAGGAGGCGACCGCACCCATCGGCGGTGTGGTACTGCCGGGGGCACT
Source organism: Actinomyces procaprae (assembly GCF_004798665.1). Lineage (NCBI taxonomy): Bacteria > Bacillati > Actinomycetota > Actinomycetes > Actinomycetales > Actinomycetaceae > Actinomyces > Actinomyces procaprae. The sequence goes on along the minus strand of NZ_CP039292.1, from coordinate 1,919,867 downwards.
GCGGTCGGCGCGGCCCGGGGCGGGAGCGGTGGCGCCGGAGGCCGTGTTGGGGGATGAGGCCGATCGCGTGGAGACCGCAGCGTCCAAAGGCACAGCGGAGGCCGGCAAGCCGCCGGTGCTCGCCGTCGTCGTCGGGCCCGAGGGCGGGATCAGCGCCGCGGAGGTGGGGGCGCTGGAGCAGGCCGGGGCGCTCACCGTGCGGCTGGGGCCGCACGTGCTGCGCACGGCATCGGCCGGACCGGTGGCGCTCGCGGTGCTCGCCCAGCGTGCCGGCCTGTGGGGCTGAGAGGGGTCGCTAGCGGGGGGACGAGTGGCCGAAGCGCTTGTGCGCGGCCTGCTTCGAGACGCCGAGGGCGGCGCCTATTAATGTCCATGACTCACCGGCGGCACGAGCGTCGGCGACGGCGCGAGCCAGGTCCTGTTCCGCGTTTATCACGTGTTTTTTCGCGGCGATGATGCGCCGGAAGTGCGTGGCGTCGCGTGATGGCGTGCGCGCCGGGTCGAGAGACTGCAGGCCGGCCACCTGACTTCAACCCCGAGCCAGTTGGGAGACTCGCTGGGTACTGACGCCCATGAGAGTGGCGATGTCGCGTAGCGGTAGGCCGTCGGCGCGCAACAGGGTGACGGCGCGGCGTGAGGCGGCTGCCGCGGCCGCACTGGCTTTTGCGGATGCTTGCGCTGCTGCCTTGTACTGTTCTACGGCGTCTACGTAGTTCGCGTTGCGTACCGTGTAGTGCACCTCGAAGTCGTCTGTGGGGCGCCCCGTCATGAGGACGGCGGCATCGGTGACCATCGGGACGACTTCATCGAGACGTCGCGCCTGGGTGGAGTACTCGTGGCCTTCAAGGGTGAAGTCGATCGCCCACCAACCCTCGCAGTACTGTGCCATGGCTTCAATTCTGGTCATCGTTTGCTCCTCCGTAAGATTGCCCGTGCGGTCATCTCGTTGATCTCCCGGTGGCGGGGGATGGGCTCGCTCCACGTCCCTATGGTTGCCTTGGTGTGCCTTCCGCCCTCGGTGAGTACAAGCTTCTGTCCCTTCTGACGGGCGACCTCCTCCAACTGCCGGATGAGATCTCTGCGCTTCATTATTCAATCCCCCTTTCGGCAAGTAGTCAAGAGGTGTTGTAGGCGGTTCCTTTCGACTCAAGTGTCCGCCAGGGGTACGACACGAATTCGGGCGCATTGCTGCCCTATGCCGGGAGCGGTCTGTGGGCGCGGCGATACGATGTCGGCGGACCGTGCAGGCTGCGGGTGGGCGCGCCCGGGCGGCCCGCATATTGACCTTGCTTGCCGCCGGACGTCCAGGAGGAGACCGTGCCTGACACCATGACCGCCCTGCTGCTCGACCGGCCAGCCGGGCCCGACGAGCTCTCCGCAGCCATGCGCCTGGGGCGGCTGCCCGTTCCCGAGCCCGGTCCCGGCCAGGTCCGGCTGCGCGTGGAGGCCTGCTCCCTGAACCCCGTGGACTGGAAGGTCGCTCGCGGCGGCAACCCGGCCTGGACCTGGCCCCACGTGCTCGGCCTCGACGTGGCCGGCACCGTCGACGCCCTCGGACCCGGCGTTGCCACTCCCGCCGAGGACGGCGCCACCGCGCTGCGCCCCGATCTCGCCGTCGGCGACACGGTCGCCCTGCACCACGACCTGCGGCGCCCCGGCGGCCTGGCCCAGTACGTCGTCGTCGACGCCCTCGCACTGGCGCACCTGCCGGACGCGGTCTCCGCCACCGACGCCGCCGCCCTGCCCTGCGCCGGCATGACCGCCTACCACGCCCTCACCCGCCGCCTGCGCCTGGCCGCCGGGCAGACCATTCTCATCACCGCCGGGGCCGGGGGAGTGGGCGGCTACGCCGTGCAGATCGCCCACCACCTGGGCGCCCGCGTCATCGCCACCGCCTCGCCCGATTAGGTGCGGGCCGTCCGCGCCCTCGGCGCCGACGAGGTCATCGACTACCGCGCCGCCGGCGATCCCGACGCCGTCGCCGCGGCGGCCCGCGCCCTCACTCCGCAGGGGCGTGGCGTAGACGCCGTGCTCGACACGCTCGACGGCGCCTCCGCCACCGCGAATCTGGGCGCGCTCGCCTTCAACGGCGCCCTGGCGTTCATCGGCGGGCGCCCCGATCTGTCTGCCATGCCGGGATTCACGATCTCGCCCTCGATCCACGAGGTCTCCCTCGGCGCCGCCTACTCCGCGGGCACCGCCCGCGACCGCGCGGACCTGGCGACCATGCTCACCGAGATGCTGGAACTGGTCGCCGCCGGGCGGCTCGACGCCCGCGTGGCCGAGACGGTGCCGCTTGACGCGGTGCCCGCCGCCTACGCCCAACTGGCTCGGGGGCACCAGGCCGGCAAGCTCGTGTGCGACGTGGCCGGGTCGGCGGTGGCGGCGGCCTCCTAAAGTCCGGCGGTAATGAGGACACCGCACGTATCCTTCGACTCGTCAATAGTTGCGCAGGGGGGGCGAGATGGGCACGCGAGGGCGTAGGCGGGCCGGAAGCCCGGACACCCGGCAGGCGATTCTAGAGGCGGCCCGCGCCGCCTTCGCCCGCGACGGCTACAACGCCTCGCTGCGAGGCATCGCCCGGGCGGCCGGCGTCGACCCCGCTCTGGTGCACCACTACTTCCCGGAGCGCTCGCACCTGTTCGTGGAGGCCGTCTATGACGGGCCGGACGGGCCCGCCATGGATCCTGCCGTTCTGGACGACGTCCGGCGCCTGCCCGCCTCCCGGCAGGGAACCGCCCTGGTGCGCCTGTTCGTGACCCAGTGGGACCGCATGGGGGCGGACCGCTTCGCCGCGGTGGTGCGCGCGGCGCTGGCCCACGAGGGCGTCGTCGCCCGCATCCGGGAGCTCGTGGTGGGCGCCCTGGTGACTCCGCTGGTCGAACGTGTGGCTCCCGATCGGGTCCGGCTGCGGTCCCAGCTGATCGCCGGACACCTGGTCGGGTTGGGCATGACGCGCTGGATCGCCCGCCTCGACGCCGTCGCCGCCGCGCAGCCGGATGAGCTCGCCGCCGCCGTCGGTCCGGTGATCCAGCACTACCTGACCGGTGACCTGGGCGAACCGAGCGGGGATTCCGCCGCGGAGGCGGACGAGCCCGAGGTGGAGGAGAGGCCCGGGAAGTAGCCCTTGGCCCTTGCTACAAGGTGAACGCCACGCTATATTCATCACATGATGAAAAACGGTTGGGACGCCGTGGCGGACCCACCTGCGACCGCCGGGGCGGCATCATCCCGGAGCGCCGTCTGCGTGCGCGGCCTGCGAGTCTCACGCGGCGGTCGCGAGATTCTCCACGGCCTCGACCTGGATCTGCGACCCGGTTCGATCACCGGCCTGCTCGGCCCCTCGGGCTGCGGCAAGACCACCCTGATGCGGGTGCTCGTCGGCGTGCAGCGCTACGCCGGCGAGGTCATGGTTCTGGGGGAGCGGCCGGGCGCGCCCGCCGTGCGCGGCCGGGTCGGCTACGTGACCCAGGCGGCGGCCGTGTACCGGGACCTGACCGCCCGCCAGAACCTGCGCTACTTTGCGGCGCTTGCCGGAGCCCGCGCCCGCAGCCTCGAGGAGGTGCTGGACGCCGTCGGGCTGACCGACCTGGCCGACCGGCGCGTGAGCACCTACTCCGGGGGTGAGGCCGGCCGGGTCTCGCTCGCCTGCGCCCTGGTGGCCGGGCCGGAGCTGCTGGTGCTCGACGAACCGACCGTCGGCCTGGACCCGCTGACCCGGGAGGGGCTGTGGGAGGCGTTCCGGGACCTGGCCGACGCGGGCGCGACCCTCCTGATCTCCAGCCACGTCATGGACGAGGCCCTTCGCTGCGACCGCGTGCTGCTCATGCGGGAGGGGCGCTTCCTGGCCTCCACCACCGCGACTGAGCTGCTGGCGCGCACCGGTGCCGATACGCTCGACACCGCCTTCCTGGACGTGGTCCGCCGGGCGGACGGGATGACGGCCGGCGCGGAGGCGGGTGCCGTCGCGGTCGGCCGGGACGGCGGGGAGGGGCGCCGGTGAACGCGCGCGCCTACGCCGCCACCGTCCGCCGGGTGCTGGCGCAGCTGGTGGCCGACCGGCGCACGCTCGGGCTGATCATGATCGTCCCCGCCGCGCTGCTGACCCTGCTGTACTTCGTCTATCTCGACTACCCGTATGGCGAGTCTCTGTTCAACCGGATCGCGGTGGCCATGATGGCGATTCTGCCGATGCTGGTGATGTTCCTGGTCACGAGCGTGGCCATGCTGCGTGAGCGCTCCTCGGGGACGCTGGAGCGGCTGTGGACCACGCCGCTGCACCGCGCCGACCTGCTGCTCGGCTATGCCACCGCCTTCACCGCCACCGCGGTCGGGCAGTCCCTGTTGCTGTGCGCGGTGGCGGCCTGGTGCCTGGGCGTGGAGATCGGCACCTCCTGGGCGTGGGTGGTGCTCACGGCGCTGGTGGTCGGCTTCCTGGGCGTGGCCCTGGGGCTGTTCGTCTCCGCCTTCGCCCGCAGCGAGTTCCAGGCCGTGCAGTTCTTCCCGGTGGTCATCGGCCCGCAGATCTTCCTGTGCGGACTGCTGGTGGCCCGCGACCAGCTGCCGCGCGCGCTGGAGCTGTGCAGCAACCTCCTGCCCATGAGCTGGGCCGTCGACGCCGTCGGCGAGCTGAGTGCGAATACGGCGCCGACCGCCGCCTTCGCCGCCGACCTCGGGCTCGTGGCCGGGGCGGGAGCGGTGATCCTCGCCGTCGCCGCCCTGACCGTGCCGCGGCGGGTGCGGTAAGGGCGGCGTGGGGGAAGGCAGGCGCGGGCGGCTGGCTATTGCTTGCGCATGTAGGCGATCGTGAACTCCCTGACCTGGCGGAAGTACTGCTGGCGCAGGCGCAGGTCGAGCCAGTCGGTGTCGAAGGGCTGGAACACGTCCAGCCCGCGCCCCAGCATGATGATCCAGCCGGTGTCGGTGGTGATCGAGCGGTCGTGGATCGTCTCGCTGAAGGAGTACTCGAAGCTGATGCCGGCGACGGCAGAGTTGGTACGGATCGTCTCCAGGTTCTCCTGCTGCCTGGGCACGTAGCGCGGCTCTTCATCGCGCTTCGTAGTCAGGTGGACGGTGATCTCATTGGTGGTGTCCGTGTACTTCGCGACGGTCTCAAGGAACTCCATCAGGTTGCGCGCCTGGTGGGGCTGACGAATGAACGGGTCGACGACTTCGATGCGGCTCGCTCCGCGCAGATACGGGCCGAAATAACGGTCGTAGGTGAAGCCGCGCCTGCCATCGGCGAACTCGAGGTGTTGTTCCTTAAGTTCAGAGCCCTGTGCCCGGGTGGTCGCATCCTCCGTCCCCTTTGCGTCGGCGGACGGCGAGGCCTCTCCTGTGTCTCCGGTGCCGGCCTCAGGTGACTGGGATGGCTCAGGCTCCCGGTGGTGGTACAGCTCCGGGTACTCGTCCTCCTCCAGGGTGGTCACCGTATGGGGCTGCCCGGCGTGGGTGTACTTGAAGCTGACCGCCGTCATAGTGTCATCAATGCGGATGAGCTGGTCCTTGACCCGCTTACGGCCTTCGAGCGCGATCCGCAGCAGAGTGCCGATCTCTTCGGGGCTGGCCTGCCCGGAGGGGTGTACGAGCTTCATCAGGCCGGAGAAGGTCTTGTGGATGCCGTCCCGGTCCCGAGTGGACAGGTCTTCCGACAGCGTGAAGTAGCGCTGGTAGCGGTCGGAGAAGTCGGTGTCGCGCAGGGAGCGGAGCACCTCGGCCAGGTAGTCGACGACGAATCCGTAGCCGGACGAGAACATCTCGCCGCGGATCTGCTCGAACTCCCATCCGGGCACGTAGCAGTGGATGCGGTCCAGGAAGGCGGGATCGTGGTACTGCTCGGGCAGCTCCTCGAATAGGTCGGAGTTCTTCAGCATGTAGGGCACGCTGTGGGAGGTGTTGCCGACGAACACCATTGAGGCCTCCGCGCCGAGCGTCTCGACGCCACGGGAGAAGGACTTGTTGGCCATGTAGTTCTTCATGATGTCGACCAGCGCCCGGTCGGCCCGCTTCTTCTTGCCAGCGAACTCGTCGAAGGCGACGCAGTCCCAGTAACCCACTAGGCCGATCCGCCCGGAGGCGTTGTTCACGAAGAGTTTCGGCACTGTCACCTCACCCCCGGAGATCAGCATGCCGTGCGGTGAGAACTCGGAGTAGATGTGCGACTTACCGGTCCCCTTGGGACCAAGCTCCACCAGGTTGTAGTTCCGCTCAACGAAGGGGATCAGGCGTACCAGGTGAAGGAGCTTGGCCCGAGGGCCGAACATGGCGGGGTTGAAGCCTATGGACTGGATGAGCAGGTCGATCCACTCCTCGGTGCTGAACTGCTCGCGGGTGGTGGTGTAGGAATCCAGGTCCAGGCGCGAGAGCTGGATGGGCTTGAGTGAGTGCAGCCGCCAGGGAACGTCCTTCGGGTCGCCCGAGTAGGCGTAGACGATGTCGCAGATGCACCAGACCCCGCCGGTCAGGAGCTTGGGGTGGTTGCGCACGGTCTCGGCGCCGATCTCCACTTTGCTGATGCCCAGGTTGGAGAACTCGGCCTCATAGATGTCCAGTTTCTCGTTGAGGGAGACGGAGACCTTATCGATGACGCGGTGGCGCCCCTTCTCCCGGATACGCGACTGGATGAGGCGGTTCTCGCCCCGGTGCACGTAATGGTCCCGGAGGATGCGTCTGACCTGCTCAATGCCGGAGCGAATGGTGGCGTCGTCGTCCGTGGCTGCGTACTGGCCCAGCAGGTATTCCAGCACGTAGGTGGGCACGATAGCGTTGCCCTTGACGGCCTTGACGAGGTCCTTGCGCACGACGACGCCGGGGAATGCTGCCGCGATCTTGCGGTCCAGCGGCGTGGGATCGGGGCGCTGAGCCTGGTCGGTCGGCTTCGGCTCAGTGGGCTCCGGCTCGGTAGGCTGCGGGGTGGTCATGCTTGCATCCTAGAAGTCGAAGTCGGCTCCGAAGTCGCTGGTGAAGGTGCGGGACAGGGTGAAACGGGCCTTGTCCCCGTAGGGACGGCGCTCCGAGCCGACCGGTTCGGCCAGCCGTAGTTCCACGGTCTTACCGTTGAAGGTATCCGCGTCCCTGATCAATACCAGGGTGACTGGGAAGAACCGGTCCCGGGCCTCCGCGGAGTCCTGAGAGCAGTCCACCGTGACCTCGTCGGAGATCAATGTGTCGCCTGCGTACAGGCCTGCGATGAGACGGCGTGGCTTGACCTTCTCGCTGACCGGCTCTTGCTGGAACAGCATGACGGTGATCTGCCCGGTGGTGATCCTGTTCGTCTCGGCGACGATCTTGACGGGCGTCTGATGAGTGTCCGAGGAACGCCGCTTGTTGACGGCGATGACGGGCACCACGACCTCCTGAAGAGAAGCCCCGCCGTGCACGAAGCGCGTGCCGGAGCCCGCCGTACGGATGCGGTGAATGGATCCGGGCACCTGCGCCTCGATATCCCCGGACATCCGGAGCTGGTTGGGGGAGTAGGTGATGAACGCGGCGTCCCGCTTGAGACCGCGCCCCAGCACGAAGCGGTGGTTCACATGCAGTAGGGCGTCACCATGTGGCTTGACCGACAGGTAGTCCTGCTCCTCCAGGCGGCTCTCCTGGTAGAGGAAGCCGTGATCGGCGGTGATGAGGATGTTGTTGACGTTGGCGTTCGCCAGTTTCTTGACGAGCCTGATCAGGTCTGCGATGGCGTCTTCACAGGCACGGAAGGTGTCCGGCTCGGTGGTCTGCTTGTCTCCGGTGGCGTCGATCTGGTTGTGGTAGACGTAGAGCAGCCGGTGGGTCTTGATGAGTTCCCGGGTTTCACCGGGCTTTAGGCTCAAGAGCTGATTGGCCTGGATCGCGGTGCCGCCCATGGGCGCGAGCAGCTTGGCCCGGTTCTCGGTTCCTCCGCTGGGCGCGCCGTCAACCTCAACCGATCCGTCGTCGGCGTCGGCGAATGCCAGCGACTCATGTGGCAGCAGCGCAGCCATGCCGAGCTGGGTGTAGGACGGCAGGGCCGAGAGCATGGCGGACAGTCGGGCCGTAAAGCGGTCCTCCTGGCTAATGCGTCGGCCCAGTTCCTCACCCACTTCGTAGCGCAGTGCGTCGGAGACAATGACGACGACTTTCTTGCCCTTGTCCAGCCAAGGCCGACTGACCTGCTCGGTGAAGAAGGACGTGGCCGAGGGGACCGATTCGATCTGCCAGCGCTCCATGCCGGCGACTTGCTTGCGCCAGGTCTGTCCGAGGGGAGTCAGGAAGTCATTGATGTAGGCGGCTTCGACCGTCGCCTTCAGGGCGTCGAGGGGGGAGTCCGGCTCATAGAGGTTGAGGTGTCGGTTGAACTGCCGGTAGGCCTGGTCGATGGCGAACCACTGCTGGGTGTAGTGGTCGAAGCCCTCCTGTGGGGAGGAGGCGTTCCAGGAGCCGGAGTCGATACGCGTCAGCAGAGCTGACGCCGCGCTGACGGCCCCATAGCCGTGCTCGAACTCGCTGTACCACGGCAGAGAGGTGCGACCGTGCACTGCGTTTTGCACTTCCATGTCCGCGAGGGCGTGTTCTTGCACCTGCCGTGCCAGACGGCGGACGAGTTCCTGGTCCACCAGGGGGAATGTCTTCCGACCCAGCAGCTCGGGTAGGGAGAGGTCGGCCACCTGCTCGGCGATGCCGAGTAGCTCTGCCGCGCGATCGGCCAGGACCCGGTAGGTGGGGGCGAAGCTGAAGTCGTTGTGCCAGGTGCTGAAGTCGCGGCGGATATTGGCGTACTGATCGGCGCCCAAGTCCGGCTCGGTGGGGGAGAACTGCTCCCATGCCCGGTTGAACAGCCACGCCACGAAGTCATCGACGCTGGGTGCTTCGTCGGGGGCGTAACCGTAGATGTCGCGCGTACCCTCCCAATGAAAGTCGGCCAGTCCCAGGCGGGTTATCTCATCAATGCCGTCCGACTTTCCTTCTGCGTTCTCCTTCAGCAGCTTCCGCCAGAGCGCCTCCAGTGAGCGCTCATCGGTGCCCAGCACGACGGCGATCATGGAGGCAGTGATGGCAGTAGCGTCGTCGCTCGGACGCAGTCGCGGTTTGAGCTCCTCACGGCGTCGCTTACTGTCGAAGAATCGCGGGTACTGCTCGACGACGCGGCGCAGCGCCGGACCGCCCCCAAGCTCCTGCGTAAGGAGTGAGTCGTGGTCCGCGGTGAAGGTCCCGTAAGCGAGTTCCATGTCCTTGAGCCAGTTGTCCGTCACGGTCTCCGGCGTATCTGGCTGGCGGTGGCGGTAGAGCAGGAACTTGGTCTTCGGCTCGGTGACCAGTACCCGGCGCTTGATGGCGAACTCATTGCTCTCGACCTGCAACACGGTGACGTCGGGCAGGTTGAGGTCATCGAGAGAGTCGCCGTACCTGCCTTCCGGGTCCGACCAGATGACGATCCGTCCGGCTTCCCCGGGGCGGTCGAAGCGCTCGCGAAGCTGACGCTGGATGGCTGACATGGCGTTCATTCGGCGTCTCCTGTGAGGGTGCGCAGGTAGGCGCGGCCGGCGTCGGTGATCCGGTAGCGCTGGTGTCCGCTGGTTGGCCTGTCGGGAATGGTCCGCTCAACGAGTCCTGCATCGATCAGTGGTATTACGTGACGACGGAATGCGCGCGTCTGGTTGATGATGCCCAGCCGTTCCATGATCTCTGCCCTGCTTGCTGGAGCTGACTCCACTAGACGGAGGACAGCCAACTCACTAGGAGTCGGCGTGGCGGGCGGTGTGTTCGCTGAGCCGACTTGGTGTCTTAGTGCCTCATCTTGGTGCCTTGGTGCTTTGACTTGGTGCTTCGACTTGGTGAGTCACTCGGTTCGCTTGGAGCACCGCCATCCGCGCCCGACTTGCTCGCCTGTTCACTGACCTTGGCCGGATCGTGGCTGGGCACGTAGATCGTGACCCGCACGCGGTCCTGGATCTCCTCAATAACGGGCTCGGGCAGACCGGCCTCGGCCACCTGCTCGAAGACGCGCTGAACGCCGGTGCCCCACTGCTCCATGATCCCGGCCTCGCGGAAGATGCGCGCGAGGGCGGGGTTACGCAGGCGGGACACACGCCGCATCGAGTCAATGGTCATGCCTGGCAGCAGCAGGCCGGGGCTGTCTACTTGGATGCGGTCATCGTAGAAGCCGATGCGGATCGGGGTTCCGCGTTCCGCATAGGAGGCGTGGACGAGGGCGTTGACGATCACCTCGCGGATCGGCTCGATGGGGATCGAGTAGACATCCCGGCGCCGGACCTCGCCGAAGACCGCGGTCTTGTAGGCGTGTTTGAGCAGGAACTCCACGGCGGGGTCGACGGCCAGCGGCATAGGGCCGTGGATCTCGGTCTGGTCGAAGATGTCAGTGCCGTGCGGGCCGCGCAGGCGCCCGCACTGGACCCAGCGGAGGGCAGGAAGCGGATAAGGTCAGGGCAGACGGCGAGGATGCCCGCATTGGTGGGGACGATCTGGTCACCCTGTTTGGCAGCAAGACCGAGTGCCAGGAGGTCGTCGACGGACGTGTCGCGTCCGCGCGGATCGGAAAGGACCTGCAGATCCAGGTCTTCCAATGTGGCGCGCGGTTCGGGGAGGTCTTCGAAGGCGATGCCGCGGGCGTTGCGTTCGAGCTCGGCCACCAGCGCCGGGTCCGCCTGCCGAGTGGTGGAGCCGAGGCGCACGTAGACGCCGGCCTCGGCGCCCTGGCGTGTGATGTAGTGAGGTCGGCGAGTACTAAGCGGCACGTCAACAACGAGCACCGTCTTGTCTGCCAGCGTCACCAGATCGATCGCGGGCCTCACTGCCGCTGAACAGCGGGGCAACCCAGGCTGATCCGGACAGGGCCGGCAGGTGCGGCGCTGCCACCGGTCTCGGGACGTAACCTTCATCGGTTTCGGCGGACCTGGGCTGATAGGCGCCGGGGCCGGGTGAGAGTTCAACAAGACAGGCATTACCCACATCGGGAAGGCGGACTAACGTGAAACCGTGTGGATTCTCCTGGCCTGCGGCTCCGCCCTGTTCGCGGGACTGACCTCCATCCTGGCCAAGCTCGGGGTACGCACCACGGACTCCACGCTCGCCACGGCGCTGCGCACTCCGGTGATCCTCCTCGGTGCCTGGGCCATGACCCTGCTCAGTGGCTCTATCCGCGTCCTGCCGCACATAAGTGCGACCGGGCTGGGCTGGATGGTGCTATCCGGCCTGGCGACCGGCGCCTCGTGGCTGTGCTACTTCCGCGCCCTGCAACTGGGCGGCGTCTCCCGGGTGGTGCCCGTGGACAAGCTGAGCACGGTTATCACCGTCGTGCTCGCAGCCCTGCTGCTAGGTGAGTCGGTGCGAGCGCTGGGCTGGATCGGCCTGCTGCTGATAACAGCCGGCACAGCGCTCATGCTCGACCCGGCGGATATGCGCGCCCTCCCGACTTCTATCGCCACCGGTCTGCGCCCGGGCGGTAGCTGGCTGCCATACGCCTGCGGCTCCGCCTTCTTCGCCGCTCTGACCGCAATCCTCGGCAAGCTCGGTGTGGCCGACATTCCGTCCGACCTGGCCACCGCGATCCGCACCGTGGTGGTGCTGGTCATGGCCTGGGGCATGGTCGGTATCAGCACCCGCGGCGGCGCGCGTCCGCCGATCGTGCGCTCCGAACTGGCGTGGGTGCTTGCCTCCGGCCTGGCCACCTGCGCCTCCTGGCTGTGCTACTTCGGTGCCCTTGCGGCGGGGCCCGCCAGCGTGGTAGTCCCGATCGACAAGCTGAGCGTAGTAGTGGCGGTCGGCTTCTCCATGCTCGTGCTGAGGGAGCGGCTCGGCCGAAGGTATCTGGGCGGACTTCTCCTGCTCGTCGTCGGCACGCTGGTGATGACCGTGGCCTGATTAGCGGTTCTGGCCTCTGGCGCGCCACATCGACCGACCTCGGTGCGTAAGATCTACCGACCTCGGTGCGTAAGATCTACCGACCTCGGTGCGTAAGATCTACCGATTTCGGTGGTGGGGATGACACCGTTCAGCACGAACGCGGCCTGTACCGTCCGGGTCCGGCCGGTAGCATGGGCTTCAAGATGACGAATTCGCCCATCACACCAGTAGCCGCGACCGCGGCGACCACCTCCGCCCCAGCTGGTACAACCAGCACACCCGCCAATGCGGCCGGTGCCGCTCCGGCCGACGTCACCCGCAGCCTGGCCCTGCCCGACGACCTCGCCCCCGTCGCCCTGCTCGGCGCCCGCGACGAGGTGCTGCGCGCCGTCGAGCGCGGCTTCCCCGACGTGTCCGTACACGTGCGCGGCACCACCGTGACCGTGACCGGCCCCGCCGCCCGGGTGGACGTGGTGGTCGTGCTGCTGTCCGAACTGATCGACGTCGCCCGCGCCGGCACGCCCCTGACCGCCGACGCCGTCGACCGCGCCATCGGCCTGCTGGATACCTCCGCCCGCCCCGCCGAGGTCCTCACCGACGAGGTCCTGGCCACCCACGGGCGCTCCATCCGCCCCAAGTCGCTCGGTCAGAAGGCCTACACCGACGCCATCGAGAACTCCACCATCACCTTCGGCATCGGCCCGGCCGGCACCGGCAAGACGTACCTGGCCATGGCCAAGGCCGTCGACGCCCTGGTCCGCAAGCAGGTCTCCCGCATCATCCTCACCCGCCCCGCGGTGGAGGCGGGGGAGAACCTCGGCTTCCTGCCCGGCACCCTCACCGACAAGATCGACCCCTACCTGCGGCCCCTGTACGACGCCCTGCACGACATGCTCGACGCCGAGGCCCTGCCGCAGCTGATCGCCGCCGGCACCATCGAGGTGGCCCCCCTGGCCTACATGCGCGGACGCACCCTCAATGACGCCTTCATCATCCTGGACGAGGCCCAGAACACCAGCCCCGAGCAGATGAAGATGTTCCTCACCCGCCTCGGCTTCGGCTCCAAGATGGTGATCACCGGGGACATCTCCCAGATCGACCTGCCCGGCGGCCGCCCCTCCGGGCTGCGCGTGGTGCGCCGCATCCTCGACGGCCTGGAGGACATCACCTTCTGCGAGCTGACCGCCGCCGACGTGGTGCGCCACCGGCTCGTCGGCCAGATCGTCGACGCCTACGCCCGCTACGACGCCGCCCACGCCGACACCGCCGGTGCGGATCCGGCCACCCGCCGCGGTGGACCCCGCCGCCGCACCCCCTCCGAATTCCGAGACAGGAACCGCCCATGACTACCGAGGTCATCAACGAGACCACCACCAAGATCGACGCCGCCGAGTTCGCCGCCCTGGCCGACTACGTGCTGGCCGCCATGCACGTCAGCCCCCTGGCCGAACTCAACATCCTGTTCATTGACCCCGAGCCCATGGCCGAGCTGCACGTGCGCTGGTTGGACCTGGAGGGTCCCACGGACGTCATGAGCTTCCCCATGGACGAGCTGCGCCCCGGCACCGCCGAGAACGAGACGCCGCCGGGCACCCTGGGTGACGTGGTGCTGTGCCCGCAGGTCGCCGCCAAACAGGCCCTGGAGGCCGGGCACTCAGCCGCGGAGGAGATGCTGCTGCTGACCGTCCACGGCATCCTGCACCTGCTCGGCTATGACCACGCCGAGCCGGAGGAGAAGCAGGAGATGTTCGACCTCCAGCGCACCCTGCTGCTCACCTTCCTGGCGGAGCGGGGCAAGTGACCGCCGCTCCCACAGTCCTGCTGCTGGCCGGGGCGGTGATCGTCCTCGGCTTCGGGATGGTGCTGTCGGCGGGGGAGGGGGCCCTGGCCCGCATGACCCGGGCCGCGGCGGAGGACCTCGTGGAGGCCGGCCGGCGCGGTGCCGGACGGGTTGCGGCCCTGACCAACCGGCGCGAGCAGGTGCTCGGCACCCTCGCCGGACTGCGCGCCGGCGTCGACATGCTGGCCGCGATCCTGGTGACTCTGGGAGTGGCCGGCCGCTTCGAGCAGTGGTGGCAGGTCCTGCTGGTGGCGATCGCCCTCAACCTGGTGCTGCTCGGCCTGTTGGTCGGCGTCTCCCCACGCTCGGCAGGCCGCCGCAACCCCGGCGCCACCCTGCTGGCGCTCGCCGGCGTGCTGGAGCGCGTCGACGCGCTCGGCGCGCCCTGGCGCTGGCTTGAAAGCCGATTCGGGCACGCCTCCACGCTCACCGACGCTGAGATGCGCGCCGAAGTCACCGAGGACCTGCGCGAGATGATCGACGAGATCGGTGACTCCGAGACCATCGAGGACGAGGACCGCGAGATGCTGCGCAGCGTGGTCGAACTCGGCCAGACGCTCGTGCGTGAGGTCATGGTGCCCCGCACCGACATGGTCACTATCGACGAGGACAAGCCCGCATCCGCCGGCCTGCGCCTGTTCATCCGCTCCGGCTACTCCCGCGTGCCCGTGATCGGGGAGGACGCCGACGACGTGCGCGGCATCCTCTACCTCAAGGACGTCCTGCGGCGCCTGTCCGACCACCCCGAGCACGGAGAGCGCCCGGTGGTTTCCTTCGTGCGCGAGGCCGTCTACGTGCCCGAGACCAAACTAGCCGACGACCTGCTGCGGGAAATGCAGCTCGGGCACTTCCACATCGCCCTGGCCGTGGACGAGTACGGCGGCATCGCCGGCCTGGTGACCCTCGAGGACCTGCTGGAGGAGGTCGTCGGCGAACTCACCGACGAGCACGACCACGCCGAGCCGATCGCCGAAGACCTCGGGGCGGGCACCTTCCGCGTGCCCGTGCGCCTCGGCCTGGACGCCCTCGGCGAGCTGTTCGACCTGGAGATTGAGGACGACGACGTCGACACCGCCGGCGGGCTCCTCACCAAGGCCATCGGCCGGGTACCACTTCCCGGGGCCAGCGGCGACGTGCAGGGCATCCACCTGGTGGCCGAGGAGAGCGCCGGGCGACGCCGCCAGGTCGCCACCCTGCTGGCTTCCCGCAGCGATGCCGGCACCAACGCACCCACACCCGGAACCACCGACCGAGCCACCGAGCATTTCGAAGAATCCGACCAGTGAGGCACCAGCGATGACCAACATGACCGACGCCGACGGCTTCCCCATCCTGCCCGACGAGCCGGACGCCGACGACCCCACCCGCGCACCCATCACCGTCCCCGACTATCCCGAGGACTTCCGCGCCGGCTTCGTCTGCCTGCTCGGCCGCCCCAACACCGGCAAGTCCACCCTGACCAACGCGCTGGTGGGCCAGAAGATCGCCATCACCTCCGGTCGCCCCGAAACCACCCGCCACAACGTGCGCGGCGTCGTCAGCCGTCCCGGCTCTCAGCTGGTGCTGGTGGACACCCCCGGCTTCCACCGCCCCCGCACCCTGCTCGGCCAACGCCTGAACGACCTGGTGCGTGAGACTCTCGCGGGCGTGGATGTCGTCGCCTTCTGCATCCCGGCCGGAGACAGAATCGGCCCCGGCGACCGGCTCATCGCCCGAGAACTGGCCGACCTGCGCAAGCCCGTCGTCGCCGTCGTCACCAAGACCGACACCGTTTCCCGCGCCAAACTGGCCGAGCAGCTGCTCGCCGTCGACCAGCTCGGACAGTGGGCGGACATCGTGCCCGTATCCGCAGTCAAGGGGGAGCAGGTCGACGTCCTGGAAGAGGTCCTCACCTCCCACCTGCCGCCATCCCCACCGCTGTACCCCACCGACTCCGTCACCGACGAGCCCCAGGCCGTCATGGTCGGCGAACTCGTCCGCGAAGCCGCCCTGGAGCGGCTGCGGGACGAGCTGCCGCACTCACTGGCCGTCGTCGTCGACGAGATCGTCGACCCCACGACCCAGGACGCGGGCCGCGTCAAGGGCACCGGCAACCGGCTGCAGGTGCGCGTCAGCCTCCTGGTGGAGCGCGACTCCCAGAAGGCCATCGTGATCGGGCGGGGCGGCGCCAACCTCAAGGCCATCGGCTCCGAGGCACGCCGCGGCATCCAGGAGCTGCTGGGCCGCAAGGTCTACCTCGACCTGCACGTACGCACCGTCAAGGACTGGCAGTCCGATCCGAAGGCACTCGCCAGGCTCGGATTCTGAAGCCGCACGCACATGCCCCCGCTCCCCGACTCCCGCAACCGGCCAGAGCGCCCGGCGCGCCGTGACCGGCCCAAACAGGTCCTGGCCCGCCGAGCCGGCCCCAGGCGGCAGCCCGCACGCATCACCGCCGCCGAACTGCGCTCCGGCTGGACCTGGTTGCGTGAATTCCCCCGCCGCGCCTGGACCCTGCTCTCCTTGCTGTGGCGCACCGAACGGCGTCGCACTCTGATCGTGCTGGCGGCCGCCGTCGGCGTGGCGGTGCTCCTCGGGTGGCTCGGCACGGGCGGCCGGGAGATCTGGGAGTTCATGCTGACCGTCGGCCTGGGCGCCCTCGTGCTCGCGGTCTCCACCGACCACCGCACCATCGGCGGCGTGGTGGTCGCCGTCCTCGGCCTCAGCCTGATCGGCACCTTCGCCGGCCCCCGCTGGAACCCCCAGCCGCTGACCGACTCCCTGGCCCCATCCACCACCGACACCAGCATCGGCGGGAACATTGCCACCGCCGCCGTCGGCACCTACGAGGTGGAGACCACCACCATCACCATCACCCAGGCCGACGGCGAGGAGGTGCCCGCACTGCTACGCCGTCCCGTCGGGGCTGAGGAGGACACGCCCGGCGTCGTCTTCATGCACGGGGCGGGCACCCACTCCATCTGGGGTTTCACCGAACAGGCCGAGGCCCTCACCTCCACCGGCGTCACCACGCTCGTGCCCTCCAAACCCATGGAGAACTACTCCACAACCGACCGGGACTACCTGTCCATGGCCGCCGACTACCAGCGCAGCCTCGACTACCTGGTCGCCCTGGACGGCGTGGACAGCGAAGACGTCGGCATCTACGGGGAGTCCGAGGGCGCCATCCCCGGCGTGGTGCTGACTGCGCAGGACGACCGCGTCGCCTTCCTCATTCTGGCCAGCGCCCCCGTGGTGCGGCTGCGCGAACAGGCCGCGCTGGCCGTGGACAGCTACATGCGCAACGTCGGCGTGCCGCAGGCCATGCTCGACCTGATTCCGCGCGTGCTCGGCAGCGCGGAGATCCCCGGCGGCGGCTTCGAGTACGCCGACTTCGACTCCGTGTCCTACCTGGAGACCATCACCGTTCCCATCCTCATGATGTACGGCACCGCCGACGCCTCCATGCCCCTGGTGCAGGGCCCCAGCACCGTGTGGGAGGCACTGCAGGCCTCCGACAACGACCAGCTCACCGTCCGCTACTACGACGGCGCCAACCACGGTCTCAAGCTCGGCATCACCACCGATGGTTCTCTTGCCCCGGGGGTCACCCGTGACCTGTCCCGCTGGGTGGTCGGCCTGCCGGAGACCGCCGCCGCCGAGCCCCACGTAGCGGGCGCCACCCCAACCCAGGCCTACTGGGCGCAGCGGCCCGACTCCACCCGCTGGTACGCCTCCGGGGACCTCATGCTGGCCACATTCGTCATCGGCTTCGGACTGATGGCGGCGGCGGGGCTGGGCTGGCTGCTCGGACAGGGGCCGCGGCTGCGGGGCCGGCGCGGCCTGCACCTGCCGGACCCGATCGGCCGTTGGGCCGTGTCCCTGTGCGTGAGCGTCATCGTCGCCTGGGCGCTGTACATCGTCTACATCCTCGGCGTGGCATCCCTGGCAACCAGCTACCACACCAACTACCTGTTCTCCTACGGCGGCTGGGTGGTGGTCCAGCTGGTTGCGGTGGTAGCCGTGGTTATCCTGGTCAAACTGACCTACCGCGCCCGGCTCATGCGCGCCGCCGCCCACGCGGCCAACCAGGAGCGCGGCGAGAAGGGCCGCTGGCTCACCGTGCCGGCGGCGGCCGTGTTCACTGCGGCGCTGACCGGAGCCGTCGTGCTGCTGGTGGCCATCGCCTACTGGGGCCTGTTCCCCATGCTGGTGTGAGTCATCGGGAGGGTGAAGGCAGGCCGTGAGAGCCCTGAGCTTGATCGCCGTCGCGTGTCGGCTGCACCGCTCGACGCGGGGCGCTGCGCTACTACGGATTCGGGCCGGCGGACTTCCTCGCGCTGTACGCAGTCATGTCCCTGCCGCTGACGGCGTTGGAGGCTGTGTGTGGAACGTTAGTACTGGACTTTCCGGGCTGGTCCGAACCGGGCCGCTTCGGGCTGCTGTTGGCGGCGTGGACGGTGACGACGGCGCTGGGGGCGGTTGCCGCGGACTGGCTTGGACGCGTCGGCATTGCACCCGGGCTCCCAATGACGCGGCTAAAGCTGCGGATCGGTGCCAGGCTGCGGAGCCGTGTCTCTTCGCTGTGCGTGGTCTACCTGTGCTCGGCCTCCTGGTTGCCGACGATTCTGGTGGCAGCTGTGGGCGTGGTGAGCGCATACGCGCTGGGACGCTTCGGTCAGTCGGTCTTCGTTGGCGTGTTCGTCGCGGGTGCCTACCTGGCTGCGACGGTGATCGGCGTTCTCGCCGAGGTCGATGACACGCCTTCAGCCCGCTATGCCAGGAGCCGTTACGCCATCGCCGACGCGGAGCTACGGCGCGCCAAGCTCGCGCTGGCGCTGCCGCTACTGGTTGCCGAATGCCTGGCGGCTAGCTCGCTCGGCATGGTCGCCGGGGCCCGCATCGATGTCGTCCACCTGCTGATGTGTCTGGTATACCTGCCGCTACTGGCGATTGCGCTGGCCGACGCCGCCACCGCCTACACCCGGCGGCATCGCATGCTGCCCGCCGCGGAACTGGGCGGGGCACTGCTCGCCCTGGTTCCGGGGCTGCCCCTGGCGGTGCTCTTGGCCGCCGCCCACCTACTGCGCAGGAGCGAACATGCTTGAAGTCATTGACGTACAGCGTCGGTACCGCGGCGGGCGCGGCACCGGGCCGCTGACCCTGGAGGTGGCAGCGGGGGAGGTGCTCGGCGTCGTCGGCCCCAACGGGGCGGGCAAGACCACGCTCTTCGGCGCCCTGTGCGGGGTGAGCGACTTCCAGTCCGGCACCGTCCGCCTGGACGGACGCGAGCTGGGCCGGCGCCTGCCCGCCGAGGCCTGTGGCTTCCTGCCCGAGCAAAGTCGGCTGTTCCCACAGCTCACCGCCCGTCAGGCGTGCCGCTTCGAGGCCGCCATGCGCCGCCTGGACCTGGACGACACTGCGCTGGAGGGGCAGCTGGACCGCTTCGGCTGCGCCGACTTCCTCGACACCGAGGTACGGCACCTGTCCCAGGGAATGATCCGCCGCCTGGGGATCGCCTGCGCCTTCCTCGGTGGCCCTCGGGTGGTGGTGCTGGACGAGCCGCTGAACGGGCTCGACGTGGAGGGCGTGCTGCTGTTCCGACGCGCCCTGGCCGACTACCTGGACGGCGGCGGCATCGCGCTGATGTCCAGCCACATCCTCAGCGTGCTCGACGAGGTCTGCCAGCGGGTGGTGCTGCTCAAGGACGGGCTGGTGGCCGCTACCGTAGACGTGCGCGAAGGCGGCGCCGAACGGGCCTACCTGGACGCCTTCGGCGTCGTCGGCGGATCCAGCGGGTCATAGGGCCAAGCGAAACCGCCTACCGGGGCGTCCCGATCCGTAGGGCGGCGATGAACTCCTGGTAGAGACCATCGCGCTCCAATAGCTCCGCGTGCGTGCCCTCATCGCGCACCCTTCCGTCCTCCAGGACGATGATGCGGTCGGCGTCGATTACGGTGGACAGGCGGTGGGCGATGGTGACCACGGTCCCCGCCTGTGCCAGTTGGAGGATCGCCCTTTGGATCGCGGCCTCGCTAATACCGTCCAGCTGGGCGGTGGCCTCATCGAGCAGTACCAGGTCGGGGGAACGCAGCAGTGCGCGCGCAATGGCGAGCCGCTGCCTCTCCCCGCCGGACAGGCTGGTGGCGGCCACCTGCGCGTCGATCCCCTCGGGCAACTGACGCACGCGGTCCGCCAGGCCGACTGCGTCGAGCGCCTGCCACACCTCCGCATCGTCGGCATCCGGATGCCGGTAGTGAACGTTGTCTCGGATGGTGCCCGGAATGACCGGTGTCTCCTGCTCCACATAGGAGATCCGCGAGCGGACCTGATCGATGCTGAGACGGTTGTAGGGGACGCCGTCGAGCTCAAGGCTTCCGGAAGTCGGTTCAAGGAAGCGCAGGAGCAGGGAGAACACCGTCGTCTTGCCCGCACCGGAGGGACCCACCAGGGCCACGTGGCCGGTGTGGGGGATCTCCAGGCTGACTCCGCTCAGGGCCGGCTGCTTCGCGTCGGCGTACTGGGCGACGACGTCTCGCAGTGCGATCCGGGGCGAGTATTCCGCATCGGCGACGTCGGTGGCGCCGCCCGGAACCGCGTGCAGATCCTCGAGTTCCAGATGCTGGGTCTCACGAATGCGTCCGGCCGCCGCGATGCCGGACTGCAGCTGGGTGAAGGCCATGGTCAGGTTGCTGATCGGAGTCACGAGGTTGAAGGCGTACAGCAGGAACGCGACGAGCGTGGAGACGGCCAGTGCCCCGGTACTCACCCGCCAGGCCCCGAAACCGAGGATGGCGATGATCCCCAGCTGCAGTCCGCCGCCGGCGACTACCCCGGTCATGGCCGAGATCCACACCGAGCGGATCGCGAACTTGGCCGCGGTCTGCGCCCGGTCCTGCGAGGCGGCTACTTCCCGGTCCTCGGCGCGTGAGGCCTTGACGGTGCGCAGGGCGCGCATACCGGACTCGAGCGAGCCGCCGAGCTCGCCCAGCGAGTCCTGGGCGCGCTTGTCTGCCTCGCCGATCATGGGCATCAGGACGATCAACGGGACGGCGATGACCATGAGGGTGATGAGCGTGGCGATGAGCAGGGGCACGTCTAGGACCGCCATGAGCGCGATGGTGCCGACCAGTGCCACCGCTCCGTCCACCAGCTGAGTGACGGAACTGGTGGTCGCCTCCCGCAGCAGCACCGTATCGCTGGTGACACGGGTGACCAGTTCGCCGGTGCGGATGCGCTGCACCTGCTGCAGTTTGGCGCGGAAGAACCGGCTGATGAGGGAGCGGCGCGCATCCAGCACGATGTTCTCCGCCAGCTGCCCCAGCACCACGTACTGCGCGAAGCTAGCAATCGCCCCCACCACGAACAAAGCCACCAGCAGCCCCACCGGGTGCAGCAGGTCGACGCCCGTTCCCAGGGTGTCCAGGACCCACTTGGTCACCATGGGGGTGGCCAGCGAGCTGGCGGTTCCCGCCAGTCCGAGCACGACCCCGATGGCCAGCACCTTCCGGTGCGGCTTGATGTACTGCCACAGGACACGTATGCGCTCCCGGTTCTCCTCGCGCGTCGCCATGAGGTCAATGAAAGCTCAAGTCTCATGGGGTGCAGGTGAGGTTAGCCCAACAGCTGAATGCCTTATCGACCGGCTTCGGCGGGGGCGGGCCCCCGGAGCGCCTCGGCTCAGGTGAGGGGCGGGAACTCCTCCAGGGAGAACACTGACTCCACGGGTACGTCGAAGTAGCGGGCGATGCGCAGCGCCAGGTACAGCGACGGCGCATATTCGCCGCGCTCCAGGTAGCCGACCGTCTGGTAGTGGACGCCGAGCGCCTGCGCCAACTGCCGTCGGCTGACCCTGCGGTCCGCGCGCAGCACGGCGATCCGGTTGTGAACGACCTCTCCGGACATCTCACAGCCCACTCTGTGAGCGGATCGTCGACTGCATGCGGCTCAGGCCGCCGATCGTCTCCTTGCGGAAGCTGCGGCGAATCACCGGCGGCACCAGCGCAAAGCCGACGACGATCCAGGCCAGCAGCACCCCGACAGCCAGTGCCGGGTGGAAGGCGCCGCCGATCTCCCAAGACGGGTCGCCCACAAGCGCCCAGCGGGTCAAGTGCCCGGACCAGTAGGTCGGCAGCACCATTTGAATGCCCTGTACCCAGCCCGGCAGTGCGGAGGTCGGGTAGCAGCAACCGGCCGCGAACAGCGCGATGCAGATCACCGTGTTCACCATGTAACTGTAAATGCCGCGGATGAACGCGCTGAGGAAGAACCCGAGCGGCGCGCACGCCAGCGAAGCCAGTGCGGCAATAAGCAGGCAGAGCAGCGCCGTTCTGGCAGAGGGCATCACGACATCAATGAAGAAGGCAGTCCCTAGAAGGATCATCGCCTGCATGATGAAAACCAGCACCACGGTGGACAGCGTTTTGCCGATCGCCCAGGTGAGCGGTCCGTGCGGGAGGATCCGTACCCGCAGCAGCGCGCCGCCGATGCGGTCGGTATAAGTCTCCGCTCCGATCTGCATCATGATGAAACTGGCGAAGCCGCCGACGCAACTGGCCGCGAACATGGTACCGAAGGCATTAGTAGAGTCTAATCCCTGGAACGGGCCATCGCTTATCCGGGAGACGACCAATATGGCGGCTACTGCAAACAGGATGGACATCGCCCCGGCTCCCACGAGGTTGGGGCGCAGGTCGCCGTAGGCCTGGCGCGCCGCCGCGCGCAGTACAGACAAGGGCAGGGGACGAGCCTGGTTCATGACTGGGACTCCTCGGTGGCTGGGGTGATCGGGTGGTTGGTGCTGGTCGGACCGGTCGGGCCAGTACCCGTCGACTGGGAGACCAGCGCGAGGTAGGCCTCCTCCAAGGTCGGACGGGTGACGGTCAACCCGCTGATCGCGTCCAGATCCAGACGCTGCAGGAAGCGTTCGGGGGCGGAGGTGGCGTGCACGTGGCGCTCGCCGTCCTGCAGCCAGGTCACCTCCGCCTTGCGGCCGAGCTGCTCGCGCAGCTCGGTGACGGTGCCGTCGGCGATGATCCGGCCCGCCGCCATAATGACCACGCGCGAGGCCAGGCGCTCGGCCTCGGACAGGTCATGCGTGGTCATCAGCACCGTGGCGTCGTCGTCGACGCGCTCCATGATCAGATCGTGCAGGCGCGCCTTGGAGGCGGGGTCCAGGCCCGTCGTCGGCTCGTCGAGGATCAGCAGCTCCGGGCGTCCCAGCAGCGCCGCCGCGAAGTCAAGCGTGCGCCGCTGCCCTCCCGAGAGCCGCGAGAGGCGCGAGTCCGCCTTCTCAGGCAAGCCGACGGCGTCGAGCACCTCGGCCACCGTGGCGATGCGCGCCGTCGTCGTCGCGAGCACGGAGCGGATCCACTCCAGTTGGTCCCTCACCCGCCACTTGGCGTGGTCGGACCAGTTCTGCTGCACCAGTCCGATTCGCGCCCAGAAGGCTGCATCCGCGCGGCGCGGATCCGTACCGAACACGCGGACGCTGCCCGAGCGCGGGCGCAGGGAGCCGAGCAGATTCTCCACCAGCGTGGTCTTGCCGACGCCGTTGGGGCCGAGCAGGCAGACCACCTCGCCGGGCTGGACCGTGAGGCTGACGTCGTGCAGCACGGGGGTCTTGCCATAGGCGAAGTCGATGCCCCCGGCGGTGATGACGGGTGGGACAGGGGACATGTGCGCTCCTTCCTGGTAGGTGCACTATTGAATATAGCAGACCTACTACGTTTTGCGTGTGCGGATGACGAGTGCTGTGGTCGCGAGTTGTGAAAGTCGCTCGCCGTAGCGCGGTCCACACTGTGACCTGGCGTGGCACGGCGGCCGATTCGGGGTACGGTGTCCCCGTGCGCGCGACCTCGGTCCGGGAGTGGAACCTCCTGCTTAGTCGCCGCGGCGGGGCCTGACCAGGCCGGCACCCCGACCGCGGCTTGCTTCGCGTAGCCAGCCACCCCGGCGCGCCGGGCTCCGGCGCCGGGAACCAGCACACCCGCTCAGGAGAACCCAGACCCATGCGAACCGCCCGCCCCGCGCCCCAGCAGCCCTCCGGCATGCCCTTCACCAAGTACCGGCCCTTCCTCGACACGGTCGAAACCTCCTTGCCGGACCGCACCTGGCCCAACAACCGCATCACCCACGCCCCCCGCTGGCTGACCACCGACCTGCGTGACGGCAACCAGTCCCTCATCGAACCCATGGGGCCCGCCGCCAAACGCGCCGTCTTCGACCTGCTGGTGCGCATGGGCTTCAAGGAGATCGAGGTCGGCTTCCCCGCCGCCTCCCAGACCGACTACGACTTCGTGCGCTCCCTGGTGGAGGACGACGCCATTCCCGCAGACGTCACCATCTCCGTGCTCACCCAGTCCCGCGGCGACCTGATCGACCGCACCCTGGACGCCTGCGTCGGCATGCCCCGAGCCACCGTCCACCTGTACAACGCCCTGTCCCCGCTGTTCCGGGAGGTCGTCTTCCGCATGGACCGGGACGACATCCGCGAGCTCGCCGTCGAGGGCACGCGCCAGGTCATGGCCCGGGCGGAGAAGGTGCTCACCGATGACACCATCTTCGGCTACGAGTACTCCCCGGAGATCTTCGTGGACACCGAGCGCGAGTACTCCCTGGAGGTCTGTGAGGCCGTCATGGGCGTGTGGCAGCCCGAGGACGACCGCGAAATCATCCTCAACCTGCCGGCCACCGTCGAACGCGCCACCCCCAACGTCTACGCCGACCAGATCGAGTGGATGAGCCGCAACCTCTCCCACCGCGACGCCGTGTGCCTGTCCATCCACAACCACAACGACCGCGGCTCCGGCATCGCCGCCGCCGAACTGGGCCTGCTCGCCGGGGCGGACCGTGTGGAGGGCTGCCTGTTCGGGCACGGCGAGCGCACCGGCAACGTCGACCTGGTCACCCTGGCCCTGAACCTGTTCAGTCAGGGCGTCGACCCCATGCTCGACCTGTCCGACATCGACGAGGTGCGGCGCGTCGTCGAGCACTCCACCCAGATGGACGTGCCCCCGCGCACCCCGTACGCCGGCGAGCTCGTCTACACCTCCTTCTCCGGCTCCCACCAGGACGCCATCAAGAAGGGCTTCGCCGCCCGCGCCGAGAAGGTCGCCGCCAAGGTCGCCGAGGGACTGAGCGAGGCCGAGGCGGACGTGGCCGTGACCTGGTCCATGCCCTACCTGCCCATCGACCCCCACGACGTCGGCCGCTCCTACGAGGCCGTGGTGCGAGTGAACTCCCAGTCCGGCAAGGGCGGGGTGTCCTACCTGCTGCGCACCACCCACAACCTGGACCTGCCGCGCCGCCTGCAGATCGAGTTCTCCAACATCGTCCAGCACCACACGGACACCTACGGCGGGGAGGTTGACGCCGAGAGCCTGTGGTCGATCTTCGCCGACGAATACCTGCCCGCCTCCGCCGCACCCGGCGCCGACCTGCCGACCTGGGGCCGCTACAGCCTCAAGGGCGCCACGCTCACCGCCGTCGGCGACGACGAGTCCATCCTCACCGTAACCATCTCCGACGGCGATGAGCGCAAGCTGCTCACCGCCTCCGGATCCGGTCCGCTGGACGCCTTCGTCACCGCCCTGGAGCAGACCGGCATCGAGGTGCGCATCCTCGACTACGCCGAGCACGCCCTCAGCGAGGGGCGCGACGCACGCGCCGCCTGCTACGTCGAGTGCGAGGTCGGCGGCCAGGTCCTGTGGGGCGTCGGTATCGACCCCTCTATCACCACCGCCTCCTTCAAGGCCGTCATCTCCGCCGTCAACCGCGCCATGCGCTGACGGAGTCGCCGTTGGGGGAGAGGCTCTACCGGGACGAGGCCATCGTCCTGCGCACCTACAAACTGGGCGAGGCCGACCGCATCATCGTCATGCTCACCCGCGCCCACGGGCAGGTGCGCGCCGTCGCCAAGGGGGTGCGCCGCACCACCTCCCGCTTCGGCGCGCGTCTGGAGCCCTTCTCCATGATCGACGTGCAGCTGCACGCCGGCCGCAGCCTGGACGTGGTCACGCAGGTGGAGACCATCGCCCCCTTCGGCCGCAGCATCGCCTCCGACTACGCCATGTTCACCTGCGCCGAGACCATGGCGGAGACCGCCGAGCGCCTCACGCAGGACGACGGCGACCTGGGCACCAGCGACTCCCCCCAGCAGTTCCTGCTGCTGTACGGGGCGCTGTCCGCGCTGGCTCGCCGCCGCCACGCCCCCGGCCTGGTACTCGACTCCTACCTGTTGCGGGCACTGGCCCTGGCGGGCTGGGCGCCCTCCTGCTACGACTGCGCCCGCTGCGGCGCCCCCGGACCTCACACCGCCTTCCACGTGCAGGCCGGCGGCGCCGTCTGCTCCGCCTGCCGACCCGCCAGGTCCGTCGACGTCGAACCGGGCTGTATGGCCCTGCTCGGCGCCCTGCTCTCGGGCAACTGGGAGCTGGCCGATGCCTCCACTTCGCGCCAGCGCGCCGAGGCCTCCGGCTGCGTGTCCGCCTACCTGACCTGGCACCTGGAACGGCGGCTGCGCTCCCTCTCCCTAGTAGAAAGGGCATGACATGTCTGACGCCACAGGCCCAGCATCCGCCGACGGTACCGGCACCGACCCGCGCCCGCTCGACGTCGTCCCCCTCCACCGCGAGGGACTCACCCCGCCGGCACTCGACCCGGCGGCCGTGCCCGCGCACGTCGCCTGCGTCATGGACGGCAACGGCCGCTGGGCCAACGCGCGCGGCCTGCCCCGCACCGAGGGGCACCGGGTGGGGGAGTCGACCATGATGGACGTGATCGCCGGCGCCGTCGAACTGGGGGTCAAGGAGCTGAGCGTGTACGCCTTCTCCACCGAGAACTGGAGGCGCTCACCCGCAGAGGTGCGCTTCCTTATGGGCTTTACCCGGTCGGTGCTGCGCGCCCAGACCGATGACCTGCTGGCCTGGGGCGTGCGCGTGAACTGGGTGGGGCGTGAGCCGCGGCTGTGGAAGTCGGTGCTAAAGGAGGTGCGCCGTTCCGAGCGCATCACCGCAGGCAACGACACCATGGTGCTGAACATGTGCCTGAACTACGGCGGCCGGGCCGAGATCGCCGACGCCGCCCGCGCCATGGCCCAGGACGTGGCGGCCGGGCGGCTGCGGGCGGCCTCGATCAACGAGAAGACCGTGCAGCGCTACCTGTACTCCCCGACCATGCGGGATGTGGACCTGCTGATCCGCACCGGCGGGGAGCAGCGCACCAGCAACTTCCTGATGTGGTCCTCGGCGTACGCGGAGCTGTACTTCTCCGACCTGCCCTGGCCCGAGTTCGACCGCACCGAGCTGTGGCGCGCCTGCGAGGCCTACGCGCACCGGGAGCGGCGCTTCGGCGGCGCCGTCGACCGGGTGATGCCCGAGTCCTGAACCCGGCGACGCCTCTTCAACCGACCTCGGTGCGTAAGATCTACCGACCTCGGTACGTAAGATCTACCGACCTCGGGAGCAGGCGGGGCACAGGCCGAAGAACTCCACCGTGTGCTGCATGTCCGTGTAGCCCTGCTCGGCGGAGACCCGGCGGATCCACTCCTCCAGCTCGCCCCCGGCCACCTCCACGGTGCGCCCGCAGGAGCGGCACACGATGTGGTGGTGGTGCTCGGGCCGCTCGCACTCCCGGTACAGGACCTCGCCGTCGGCGCTGCGGATCTGGTCCACGTCGCCGGCCTCGGCCATGGCCGTCAGGTTGCGGTAGACGGTCGCCAATCCCACCTTCGTGCCCTCCGCCTGCAGGGCCGCGTGAATCTGCTGGGCGGAGCGGAACTCATCGGTGCGCGCCAGCATGTCGGCCACCGCGGCCCGCTGCCACGTGGAACGATGCCGCGCCGAATTGCCCCCGGCCGCACTGGTCATGCGGGCACCTCCTGCTCGCTGTGGTCACTGTTGCCGAAACGGCGCCGGCCGACGGCTCCACGCCGTCGGCGCCCGCCGTGGACGGCGCGTACCAGGCCGCCGAGGAGCGCGACGGCGGCGTAGGTGCACACCAGCAGCACCACGATCATGGCGCCCGGCGAGGCCGCCAGGAAGTAGGTGATGGTCAGCCCGATCACGCAGGCGGCCACGCCGATCGCCATGGCCAGGTGCATGGTGCGGCCGAACGAGTAGGAGACCAGCTGGGCGATGGCCACCGGCACGATCATCACCGCCGACACCAGCAGTGCCCCGACCACGCGCATGGACACCGATACGGTCAGCGCCGCCACCACCGCGACTGTCACGTTCAGCACCCCGGTGGGCAATCCGATGGAGCGGGCGAACTCCTCATCGTGGCAAAGCGCGAACAGGGGGCCGCGCAGCCCGATGCCGACGGTCAGCACGACGGCGGCGAGCACCACCGTGAACCAGGTGTCGGAGACCGACACGGTGGCGATCGAGCCGAACAGGTAGCTGGTGAGATTCGTCGTCGTGCCCCCGGCCAGCTTGATCAGGATCACGCCGCCGGCGATACCGCCGTAGAACAAGATCGCCAGGGCCACGTCTCCGCGGGTGCGCCCCCGGGCGCGAATGACCTCAATCAGCACCGCGCCGAGCACGGAGGCGACGATCGCCCCCGGAATCGCCCAGGCATCGTGCGGGGTGACGTTCGCGGCGGCGCCCGCGATCCAGCCGAGCGCCACCCCCGTCAGGGCGATGTGGCCGATGCCGTCGCCCAGCAGCGCCAGCCCCCGCTGCACCAGGTAGGTGCCCACCACCGGGGCCGACAGTCCCACCAGCACGGCCACGACGAAGGCGCGCTGCATGAGCGGGCTCGCAAGCATCTCGGACAGGGCGGTGATGACGGCGCTCACTTCACACCTCCCGCCTGCGACACGGAAGTGGTCAGCACCGGGGCGTGGTGCGCGGCCGGCTCGGTGCTGCCGTGCTCATGCTCGTGCTCGCAGTTGTCCAGGCGGTCGTGGCCCAGCTCATCGTGGCGGGCGTGGTCGTGGTGGAGGTCGTCCTTCGGCCCGTCGAATACGACCCGGCCCTCCGCCAGCACCACTGCGCGCTCGACGACGCCCGTCAGCTCGCCCATCTCATGCAGGACGGTCAGCAGCGTCAGCCCGCGGTCGCGCAGGTCGGCCAGGGTCACGGCCAAGGACTCGCGCGATGCGCGGTCGATACCGGCCAGGGGCTCGTCCAGCAGCAGCAGCTCCGGGGAGCGCACCAGCGCGCGGGCGATCAGTACCCGCTGGGACTGACCGCCTGAGAACACCTGCACATGGTCCTGGGCCCGGTCGGCCAGCCCCACGGCATCCAGGGCGTCCAGGGCCCGGCGTCGTGCGGTCCGGCCACGATCAGCGAAGGGGCGGCCGGGGGCCAGCAGCCCGGAGCGGACCACCTCCAGTGCCGTGGCCGGCACACCCGAGGCCGCCCCGACCCGCTGCGGCACGTACCCGACCCGCTCCCAGGGCACCGTGTGGCGGTCGGTGACGTCACGGCCGAACAGGCGCACCGAGCCGCCGCGAATGGGCAGTAGCCCCAGAACCGTCTTGACCAGGGTCGACTTGCCCGAGCCGTTGGCGCCCAGGAGGGCGACTGACTCGCCCCTGCGCACGGTCAGGTCGACGGCGTCCAGGATGAGCGTTGAGCCGAGGACGACGGAGGCGTCGGCAACCTCTATCGGTGGGGTGCTCGTGTCCGTGCGGGCCGGTGCCGGAGTGGATGTCATGAAGCCCTTCCGCTGATGATGGGAACCGTGATCACTTGCAGGATAGCGCGGTCCGCAGCTCCTGCAGGTTCGTGCTCATGGCCGCGGCGTAGTCGCCGGATTCGGGGGCGGACTCGATCGGGTTGAGCACGGCGGTGGTGGCGCCGGTCTCCGCGGCGAGCGCCTCGGCGGTCTTGGGGGAGACGAGGTCCTCGGTGAAGATCGTGGTCGTCCCGGTCTCCTGGACGATCTTCTTCACAGCGGCCAGCTCCGCCGGGCTGGGCTCGGACTCCGGGTCGACGCCGGATATGGACGCCTGGGTCAGTCCGTACCGTTCGGCCAGGTAGCCGAAGGCCGCGTGGGAGGTGACGAAGGTGCTGCGCTCACAC
Source organism: Actinomyces procaprae (assembly GCF_004798665.1). Taxonomy (NCBI): domain Bacteria; kingdom Bacillati; phylum Actinomycetota; class Actinomycetes; order Actinomycetales; family Actinomycetaceae; genus Actinomyces; species Actinomyces procaprae. Next base: position 1,890,185 of record NZ_CP039292.1, on the reverse strand, counting down.
TGGGCGAGCCCGGTGGAGTAGTCGTTGTCCAGGCCGTCAAGGGTCTCGGTAAGAGCTGCGAGGTTGGCCTCGTAGTCGGCCGCGTGGTCCGGGTCTGCCTGAGCCAGGGCGGTCTCGATCGCCTGGGCGGCCGACCGCATTCTTACCGGGTCGAGCCAGAAGTGCGGGTCGGCGGCCTCGGTCTCGTCGGCGTCCTCGCCGTGTTCCGCGTGGGTGGTGTCCGCGTGCTCGTCGTCGCCGTCCTCGTGGTCGTGCTCCACGCCGTCGTGGTGGGTGAGGGTGACCGCATCGGACAGGTCCAGGACCGTGGGTCCGGAGACCTCGGTCAGGGCATCGTCCAGGGACGGCTGGAAACCGGGCACGTAGGCCACCAGGTCGGTGTCGGACAGGGCGGTGACGTCCTTGGGGGCGAGCTCGTAGTCGTGGGGCTCCACGTTGGTTGGCGTCACTGAAGTGACGTTCACGTGCTCGCCGCCCACTGCCTGCGCCAAGTACTGGATCGGGTAGAAGGAGGCGGCGACGGACAGGGGGGCGCCGTCGGCGTCGCGGCTGGAATCGGTGGAGCATGCGGTCAGTGGTGCGCAGGCGAGCCCGAGCGCGGCGGCCGAGATGACGGCGAGCGCTCGGCGGGAGCGGCGAGAAACGTTCATGGGAACCATTCTCATCTTGTGGTGGACGGGTCGTCAAATCCGGCCGCCAAGACCCGTAGACTGACCACCGTTCGTCCCACCGACCGCGTGCGGACAGTAGAAGACATCACCTACAGGACCTACGGAGAAACACAGTGGCAGCAACTCCCTCTACGCTCGACCGTGTCATCAACCTCGCCAAGCGGCGCGGATTCGTCTTCCCCTGCGGTGAGATCTACGGCGGTACCCGCTCGGCCTGGGACTACGGACCGCTCGGTGTGGAGCTGAAGGAGAACATCAAGCGCCAGTGGTGGCAGTACATGGTCCGCTCCCGCGACGACGTCGTCGGCCTGGACTCCTCCGTCATCCTGCCGCGCGAGACATGGGTGGCCTCCGGGCACGTGGCCGCCTTCACCGACCCCCTGATCGAGTGCACCTCCTGCCACAAGCGGCTGCGTGAGGACGAGCTGCAGGAGGCCTACGCCGCCAAGCACGGGATCGACAACCCGGACACCGTCACCCTGGACCAGCTCGTGTGCCCCAACTGCGGCACCCGCGGCGCCTTCACCGAGCCCAAGGCCTTCTCCGGCCTGCTCAAGACCTTCCTCGGCCCGGTCGACGACGAGGCCGGCCTGCACTACCTGCGACCCGAGACCGCGCAGGGCATCTTCGTCAACTTCACCAATGTGATGACCGCCGCCCGCAAGAAGCCGCCCTTCGGCATCGGTCAGGTCGGCAAGTCCTTCCGCAACGAGATCACCCCCGGCAACTTCATCTTCCGCACCCGCGAGTTCGAGCAGATGGAGCTGGAGTTCTTCGTCGAGCCCGGAACCGACGAGGAGTGGCACCAGTACTGGATCGACTACCGCACGGCCTGGTACACGGACCTGGGCATCAGCGAGGACAATCTGCGCCTGTATGAGCACCCCAAGGAGAAGCTCTCCCACTACTCCAAGCGCACCGTTGACCTGGAGTACCGCTTCGGCTTCGCCGGCGGGGAGTGGGGCGAGCTGGAGGGCATCGCCAACCGCACCGACTTCGACCTGTCTACCCACGCGGAGCACTCCGGCAAGGACCTGTCCTACTTCGACCAGGGGAAGAACGAGCGCTGGACCCCCTACGTCATCGAGCCCTCGGCGGGTCTGACCCGCTCACTGATGGCCTTCCTGGTGGAGGCCTACACCGAGGACGAGGCGCCCAACACCAAGGGCGGGGTGGACAAGCGCGTGCTGCTGCGCCTGGACCCGCGCCTGGCCCCGGTCAAGGCCGCAGTGCTGCCGCTGAGCCGCAAGGAGGAGCTGACCGGCCCGGCCCGCGAGTTGGCCGCCCGGCTGCGCCGCAACTGGAACGTCGAGTACGACGAGGCCGGCGCCGTCGGCCGCCGCTACCGCCGCCAGGACGAGGTCGGCACCCCCTTCTGCATCACCTACGACTTCGAGTCGCCCGAGGACGGTGCGGTGACGGTGCGCGAGCGCGACACCATGGCCCAGGAGCGCATCCCGCTCGAGGGCGTGGAGCGCTACCTGGCCGAGCGCCTGGTCGGCTGCTGAACAGTCCGCTGTTGGACAACTAGATGCTGGCTGCCCGGCCGGCGCTTGAGTGGCGTCTGGCCGGGCAGCGCGGCCGTTCCACGACCTTGGTGACATTGCACGACCCTGGTGTGTGTTCCACGACCCCCGGGTGGTCGTGCAACAGGCACCAAGGTCGTGCAGCGCAGCCGGGGGTCGTGCTGTCCATGAGATGTGCCCGGCGTCGGCTCGGTTCGGGGAGGACGCGTGGGGCGACTGCGTTCAGCGTCGGCGCATTCCCAGCAGGGAGCCTTCGTGCAGCCCCGCTTCCAGCCTCGTACCCGGCCGCAGCAGATCATGGTTGGGTCTGAGGGAGGCGACAACCCCGGGCGGAAAGGCCGCGAGGATCTTGTCCGCCAGCGCGCGCAGATCGCGGAACTCTCCGTAAGTCACGCGTATGAATCGCCAGCCCATGGCCTGGATGGCGTCCTGGCGCAGTTTCTCCTGCCAGGCGTCCTCCCGGGTGTTGTACTTCATCCGGCCGTCAACCTCGATGACGATGCCATGCTCGGGCCAGCACAGGTCGAGCCACCACATGTTCGCGCGGTCGCTCACCCGGTACTGCACTTGTGGAGGCGCAAGTCCGAGTACGAGAGTCAGCCAGCGCATGACGCTTTCGCCAGGAGAGTCGGCCAGCGGCGTCGCCGCCCCCAGTACTGCCCGTGCTTGTGCGACTCCGTGTCTGCGTGCGGACTGTTGAAGCCATTCTTGCCAAATGCCGCGGGCGCGTGCTTCGGCCTGCGCATCCAGGCTGCGGTTGTCGTGCTGCGTGCGACAGTACAGGCGCAGGGCCGCGTCGGCAATCGCCAGGGCATTGTGCGCGGGCTCGTCGAACGCACAGTCGAAGGCGGTACGTAACACGGTGGTGACCGGCACCCCGCCGACCACGGTGATGTCTTTCTCCGGGAGGTCCAAGTGTCGGCGCCAAAGCATGATCTGTCGGCAGTAGAAGTCCTCGTTTGCGCTCGACCGCGGCGGTCCCGTGGGAGGCACGCTGATCAAGGGCAGCGGCGTGCTTACTCGCTTGGGCGTGCTGGGAACCGCGAGGTATACGTCCGGTTCCTGGGTCATCATTGGCAGGCCAAGTACAAGGGCGGCGGATGCGTGCGTGAGGCAGCACGCGGAGCGGTGCGTTGTTTGCGCGGTTATGGCGCGTGCCAAGGCCAAGGTATAGCGGTGCTGCCAGCGCTTCGCCTCGGGGGCTGGAACCCAGTGAATGCCGGGGGCAAGCCGCAGCGCGGAGCGGGGGACCGCGACGCCGGCGCGGTCATGCCGACCGGTGTGAATCAGCACGGGAAACAGATCACGGTCGCGAGCTTGGTCAGGCGAGGCGGGCATGGCTTCAGTATTCGCCGAAGTCGGGTGCGATGACCACTACTCGTATCGTCGACTGTGGACAAACGGTTGTCTGGGGTGCCGCTAATGTCACCTGTGTGTTTTGGCGCCTTGGTTGGCCGGCCTCCGCGGGAGTATTTCGGTGGTCCGCACTGTCCGTAATCCTCGACCGCTGGTTGGTCTCATTTTGCGGTGCCGCGGGCCTCTCACTGCACGACCTCGGTGACACTGCACGACCTCGGTGCCTGTTGCACGACCACCCGGGGGTCGTGCAACGCACCCGAAGGCCGTGCAACGCGGCCCGGGGTCGTGCAACGTGCCGGGGTGTATTTGGCCGGGGGGATGAGCGGCTGGTCGGCGCACGCCTGCCGGCTCGTGCCGCCCGAGGCACCTCAAGCCGGCTCAAGCCGGGGCCGGCCGCATCAGGGCGACGTGCCTGCGCGGTGCCCGCGGTTCGGCCCGTTCGGCGGGCATGATGGCGGCGTGAACGACGAGACGACGCCGAACGCCGCCGCAGCGCCCGCCGAGCCGCCCATCCATGAGCCGAGCAACGCTGACGCCGGGGAATCACCGACCGGAGGTGCCGATGCCGCCTCGGGCTCGCACGACTCGGGCCCGCACGCACCCTCTGCGGCGCACAGCCACTCCGGCCCCCTCAACCTGGGGGCTGCCGAGGCCGGGCGAGTACGCCTGGTACTGGCCGCAATCGTTGTGCCCCTGGTTGCGGCCACACTGATCGGCCTGATCGTGCTGTGGCCGGGCGGCGGCTCCCTGCTTGGCTCTCGGCCCTTCACCGCCGACGGAGCGAGCATGGAGTCCGCCACCATCACCTCCCTGGACACCGCCGACTGCGCCGACACCACCGGCGCACTGGCGGGGGTGTCAAACGACTCCCTGCTGGCCGACGCCGTCTGCGCGGAGATCACCTCAGGCGACGGCGCTGGCCTGGTCATGCCGGTGCACGTCCCTGCCGAGTCCCTGGCCGCGGCCGACGCCGGAGATCGCCTGAAGGTCATGTACAGCCCCGCAGCACTCGCCTCCGGCACCCCGTACGTGTTCGTCGACTACGACCGCCAGGTTCCGGTGGCGGCGCTGGCGGTCGTGTACCTGGTGCTGGTAGTCGCCGTTGCCGGACGCAAGGGGGCACTGAGCGTGCTGGGTCTGCTGCTGGCCACGGGCGTCCTGCTCGGCTTCATGATCCCGGCGCTGCTGGACCTGGCCTCACCCATGTGGGTGACGCTGGTGGGGGCATCGGCCATGATGCTCGCCGCCGTCTACGTGGCCCACGGCATCTCCGTGCGCACCACCACCGCCCTGCTGGGCACCTTCGCCGGCGTGGTGATCACCGTCCTGCTGTCACTGTGGGGCGTGGACGCTGCCAACCTGACCGGTGCCACCGAGGAGACCGCGCTGACACTGACGGCAATGGTGGGCGGCATCAACCTGCAGGCCCTGCTCACCTGCGGCATGGTGGTGGCGGCACTGGGCGTACTCAACGATGTCACCATCACCCAGGCCTCCGCCGTGTGGGAGCTGCACGCCGCCAACCCGGCACTCGGGCGGGCACGACTGTTCACCGGCGGCATGCGAATCGGCCGCGACCACATCGCCTCCACCGTCTACACCCTCGCCTTCGCCTACGCCGGCACCGCCCTGCCGCTGATCCTGGCCGCCTCCCTGATCGACCGGTCATTCACAGACACGCTCCTGTCCGGTGAGATCGCCGAGGAGGTCGTGCGCACCCTGGTGTCCTCCATCGGCCTGGTGCTGGCCATCCCGGCGACGACGGCGATCGCCGCCGCCCTGTGTGCCGCACCGGCGAGTCGACCACGTCCGCAAGGGCCTGACTCGGTGCTCCGCGGGCAACGGCCATGAGGCGCATGCCCGCGGGGAACGGGCTCGCCGTCTCGGTTCAGCGAGCGGCTGGGCGCGTCGCGTCGGCTCAGCCTCCGGAGACGTCCAGTTCGGCGTCGGCCAGCAGCGCCCGATCCGCCTCGCCGAGGCAGGGGGAGTCCAGCCAGCCGTCGGGCAGGTGGGGTCGGCGCGGGCTGCCGGCCCGCCCACGCGGACCCTCTGCCGCACTTCCGGGGAAGGGCACCTGCTCGGGTAGGCGCTCACGCATCCGTGCCAGTGCCGCGTCGAGCTCGGTGAGCGAGGACACGCGCATCAGCTCGGCACGCGCAGCCCCACCCACCGGATAGCCCTTCAGGTACCAGCCGATGTGCTTGCGCAGGTCACGCACCCCCCGGTCCTCGCCCATTTCCGCCGCCAGCAGGCGCCCGTGCTCCTTGATCACGGCGATCACCGCGTCCAGGTCGGGACGGGTGCGCTCCTTGTGGCCGTGCATGGCGGAGACAATGTCGGCGAACAGCCACGGCCGCCCCTGGCAGCCGCGCCCGACGACGACGCCGTCACAGCCGGTCTCCTTCAGCATGGCGACGGCGTCGTCCCCGCTCCACACGTCCCCATTGCCCAGAACCGGTAGGCTGGTGGCCTCCTTCAGACGGGCGATCTGGTCCCAGCGGGCCTTGCCGGCATAGTGCTGCCGGGCCGTGCGCGCATGCAGCGCCAGCGCGGCGATCCCGGCATCGGCCGCGAGCCGGGCGGCATCCAGGAAGGTCTCGTGCTCCTCGTCGATGCCCAGCCGCATCTTCACGGTCACCGGCACCTCGTACTCCCGGCGGGCGGCGTGTACCGCCGCCTGCGAGGCCTGCACCGCCGCGCGCATGATCGCCTCCAGCAGGTCCCGCTTCCAGGGCAGAGCCGCGCCACCGCCCTTGCGGGTCACCTTCGGCACCGGGCAGCCGAAGTTGAGGTCGATGTGGTCGGCCAGGTCCTCTTCCACCAGGATCCGCACCGCAGCGGCCACCGTGGCCGGATCCACCCCATACAGCTGAATGGAGCGAACCCGCTCCGCGGGGTCCGTGCGCACCATGGCGAGGGTCTTGGCGTTGCGCTCCACCAGTGCCCTTGTGGTGACCATCTCGGTGACGTACAGGCCCGCCGGAGCAGCCAGGCCGCCGTCGTCGGTGGTGACCGGCCCCTCAAGTGCGGGCCGTAGCGCGTCTGGCAGCGCCCGCTCGCCGTAGAGGCGGCACAGGCGCCTGAACGAGGCGTTAGTCACTCCCGCCATGGGCGCAAGTACCACGGGTGTGGCGATAGCAAGCGGGCCGATACGCAGGGGCGGTGGTGCGACATCACCCTCGGCGTCTGCGGGGCAGTGCGATGCCGGCACCGGCGAGGCGCTCGGCGGCAGGTTCGGCTCAGACGAAGGAGTCACCGGCACATGCTGGCACATCCTGCTTCAGGATGCCGCCGCGTGCAAGGCTGGTGCCATGAGCGAGCAACCGCACCCGTCCGCGGGCCTACTCGACGGCCGCACCATCCTGGTCACGGGCGTACTGCGTCCCGCATCCATTGCGGCCGCCATCGCCGTCGCCGCCCGGCAGCAGGGTGCGCGCCTGGTCCTCACCGGTCACCCGCGCACGCTGCACCTGACTGCGGCTACGGCCCGCCGCCTTGGCGGGTCACCGGATGCGCTGCCCCTGGACGTGGCCGACGCGGCCTCCTTGGCCGCCTTGCCGGAGCGGCTGCGCACGGCGGGGGTGGAGCGCCTGGACGGCGTGGTACACGCCATCGCCCGCGGCGGCCCCACCGTGCTGGGCACGCTGCTGCCCTCCCGCACAGGGGCCGGGGGTGATACCGCAGACCCGGGCGCGCGCGCCCGGTCACTGGCGGAGGCGTTCACCGTGTCGGCGGGCTCCCTCCCGGCACTGGTTGACGCCTTACGCCCCCTGCTCGGCCCGCGTTCGTCGGTGGTGGCCCTCACCTTCGACACCGGGCACGTCCACCCCGGCTACGGCTGGATGGGGCCACTGAAGGCGGCGCTCGAGGCGAGCGTGCGCGGCCTCGCCGTCGAACTGGGCCCGGCGGGCGTGCGCGTGAACGCTGTCAGCGCCGGACCACTGGCAACACCCGCCGCCTCGGCCATCCCCGGGGTGGACGCCTTGGCGACTAGCTGGGAGGCGGCCGCCCCACTGGGCTGGGACCGCAACGATGCCACCGCCGTCGCCCGCACCGCTGTTGCGCTGCTGTCGGACTGGCTGCCGGCCACCACCGGTCAAGTCATCCACGCCGACGGCGGTGCCCCCCTGCGGCTGACGGTAGGGTATCCGCGTGACGAATGACTCCCCCGGGAAGATCCTCGTGCTGGTACGGCACTCGAAGGCGTCCCACAACGCTCCCACCGATCTTGAGCGCCCGCTGACCTCGCGTGGACGACTCCTGGCCGACGAGCTCGCCCGCTCTCTGGAACGCAGGGTGCCGAGCCTCGACCTGCTGCTGGTCTCACCCGCTGCCCGCGCCCGCCAGACCGCCGGCCCGATGCGTGAGCGCCTGGCCCCCGCACAAACGCGGGTGGAGCCGGAGATCTACCACGAGGGCCCCGGAGGCATACTCCGCCTGCTGCAGCCCCTGCCGGAGACGACCCGTCAGGTGCTGGTGGTTGGCCACGAGCCGACCGTCTCGGTACTGGCGCACATGCTGCACGACACCGTCGACGACCTTGCCGACCAGGTCTCCTTCGGAATCCCGACGGCCACCGCACTCCTGCTACAGGTTTCGGGGCAATGGGCCGGGCTCGGCCCCCGGGCCGCGCACCTGAGCGAGATCGTCACCGCTCCGCGCTGAGCCACGCCGACCCACGGCGCCACTTCGACCGACCTCGGTGGTTATATCGACCGACCTCGGTGGTTATTACGACCGACCTCGGTGGTAACAACGACCGACCTCGGTGCGGTTGGCGTGCTAGAGCAGCTCCAGCACCGCCGTCAGGTCACGCACATGCACTGCGGCTGGCGCTGCCGCGGCCACCACCGGCTTCGCGCAGAACGCCACCCCCAGCCCCGCCGCTGCGATCATGCCAAGATCATTCGCGCCGTCACCCATGGCGATAGTGCGCGCCATGGGGACGCCGTCCGTCTGCGCCCATGCGCGCAGGCAACGGACCTTCTCCTCACGGTCCACGATCCGCCCCTCCACCCTGCCGGTCAGTGCGCCGTCAGCAACCTCCAACCGGTTGGCGGCCACATGATCGATCCCCAGGCGCCGTGCGAGCGGGCCCACAACCTCCTCAAAACCGCCGGAGACCACCCCGACTCGGCATCCGCGCGCGTGCAGGGCGGCGATGAGCTCCCGCGCCCCCGGGGTCAGCCGCACCTGCTCCAGCACCTCGGCGAATACCGAGTCCGGCACGCCGGCGAGCGTCGCCACGCGTTCACGCAGGGACGCGGCGAAGTCCAGCTCTCCGCGCATGGCTCGCTCCGTCACCGCGGCGACGCGATCCCGGGTGCCGGCGCGCTCGGCGATCAGCTCGATCACCTCCTGCTCGATCAGGGTCGAGTCGACGTCCATCACCAGCAGGCCGGGCCCCATGGAGGCCAGCTCGCCGGTGGCGTGTGCGCCGCTGATGCGCGGGGTACCGGCGGGGCTGACGGCGGAGGGCGTGGATGAGTGCATGGGCGGATGCTAACCAATGACGGCGCCACACACGACGCCGCCCCGGGATCATCGCGATCCCGGGGCGGCGTGACCCGGCCGCTCTGCGCCGGGTCAGGGACTCCGATCCGTCGTCAGCGCGTGACCCGCTGGCCCTTGGCGACGACGGTGATGCCGGACTCGGTCACGGTGAAGCCGCGCTCACGGTCGTGCTCCGGGTCGATACCGACCATGGCGCCCTCCTCGACGACGACGTTCTTGTCCAGGATGGCACGGTTGACCACGGTGTTGCGTCCGACGTTGACCCCGTCCATCAGCACCGACTCGCGCACCGAGGACCAGGAGTTCACCCGAACCTCGGGGGAGAGCACCGAGGAGATGACCTCACCGCCGGAGATGATGACACCCGGGGAGACGACGGAGTCGACGGCGTGGCCCAGGCGCTCGTGATGGCCGTAGACGAACTTCGCCGGCGGCATTGAGTTGGTGTAGCCCGCGAACAGCGGCCACCGGCTGTTGTACAGGTTGAACACGGGGCTGACGCTGATCAGGTCCTGGTGAGCCTCGTAGAAGGCGTCCACGGTACCGACGTCGCGCCAGTAGTCGCGGTCCCGCTCGGTGGCGCCGGGGACCTCGTTGTCCTTGAAGTCGTAGACGCCGGCTGCTCCCTGGCCGACGAACCAGGGGACGATGTTCCCGCCCATGTCGTGCTTGGAGGCCTCGTCCGCGGCGTCAATGGTGACCGCCTCGGTCAGGGCGTCGGCATCCATGATGTAGTTGCCCATGGAGGCGAGTACCTCATCCGGGGAGTCCGGCAGGCCCGGCGTCTCCTTGGGCTTCTCCACGAAGGCCTTGATCTTGCCGCGCGAGTCGGGGTCGGACTCGATGATGCCGAACTGGTCCGCGAGCTCGCGCGGCTGCCGGATGCCGGCGACGGTGCACGGCAGCCCGGAGGCGATGTGGTGGTCGAGCATCTGGGAGAAGTCCATGCGGTAGATGTTGTCCGCACCGGTGATGACCACGTAGTCCGGGCGCTCGTCCTCAACCAGGTTCAGGGACTGGTAGATGGCGTCGGCGGAGCCGAGGAACCAGTGCTTGCCCACGCGCTGCTGCGCGGGTACGGGTGCGATGTAGTTGCCCAGCATGTCGGACATTCGCCAGGTCTTGGAGATGTGGCGGTCCAGCGAGTGCGACTTGTACTGGGTGAGCACGACCACCTTCAGGAAGCCCGAGTTGATCATGTTGGACAGGGAGAAGTCGATGAGCCGGTAGATCCCGCCGAAGGGCACGGCGGGCTTGGCGCGGTCGACCGTCAGCGGCATGAGGCGCTTGCCTTCACCGCCGGCGAGGATGATTGCGAGGACGCGAGGAGAAGCCATGGGGCTACCATACGGTGATTTTCGTCATCTCGGGAGTCGAATGGGCCGATTGGATTGAAGTGCTTCCGGATCGTCCGGCGCGCCGGGTGCCAGCGCGCCGCCGGCACGGGAGCGGACCCGGACGCGCCAAAACTGGGCGCCGAGCCCCGGTCGGAGATACTGTGTGACCTACGACAAGGCCCGCCGGATGTGCATGGGTGCACAACCACGAAGGAGAGTGCTGTGACCGACGAAACCAACATCAGTGACGGACTGCGAGTCGACCTGCTGACCAAGGAGTATCCGCCCTTCATCTACGGCGGTGCCGGTGTCCACGTCAATGAGCTCGCCAAGGTACTGCGACCACTTGCGGACGTGCGCGTGCACGCCTTCGGCGGTCCGCGCGAGCCCGGCACCGAGGGTGCCGACGCGGGCGTGACCGGCTACCCGGAGGTGGCCGAGCTCGAGGGCGCCAACGCCGCCCTGCGCACCTTCGGAGTCGACCTGGAGATGGTGCCCGGAGTCGAGGGTGCGGACATCGTCCACTCCCACACCTGGTACGCCAACCTCGCCGGACACCTGGCGGGCCTGCTCTACGGCATCCCCCACATCCTGTCCGCCCACTCCCTGGAGCCCATGCGCCCCTGGAAGGCCGAGCAGCTGGGCGGCGGCTACGCCCTGTCCTCCTGGGCGGAGCAGCAGGCCTACGAGGGGGCCTCCGCGATCATCGCCGTGTCCAACGGCATGCGCGCCGACATCCTCAAGTCCTACCCGAACGTCGACCCCGAGCGCGTCAAGGTGGTGCACAACGGCATCGACCTGGCGGGCTGGGCCCGCCCCGAGGACGCCGACTTCGATGAACTGGCCGCACAGGTCCGCCAGCGCTACGGCATCGACACCTCCCGCCCCACGGTGGTGTTCGTCGGCCGTATCACCCGGCAGAAGGGCCTGCCCCACCTGCTGCGCGCCGTCGAGAAGCTGCCGTCCGAGGTCCAGGTCATCCTGTGCGCCGGCGCCCCCGACACCCCCGAGATCAAGGCGGAGGTGGATGACGCCGTCGCCGCCCTGCAGGGGCAGCGCACCGGCGTGATCATGATCGAGGAGATGCTCCCGCACCGCGAGCTCCAGGCGGTTCTGGCCGCCTCCGACGTCTTCGTCTGCCCCTCGGTGTACGAGCCCCTGGGCATCGTCAACCTCGAGGCCATGGCCATGGGGCTGCCCGTGGTCGGCTCCGCAACCGGCGGCATCCCGGACGTCATCGTCGACGGCGAGACCGGCTACCTGGTACCGATCGAGCAGCTGCAAGACGGCACCGGTACCCCCATCCACCCCGAGCAGTTCGCCACCGACCTGGCCGATCGGCTCACCGAGCTGGTCATGGACGCCGACAAGGCCCAGCAGATGGGCCGTGCCGCCCGCAAGCGGGTGGAGGAGCACTTCTCCTGGACCGCCATCGCCGACCGGACCATGGAGGTCTACCGGTGGGCGCTGGCCAACCCGCGCTGACGCCGTCGCGCGCGTAGCCAGCCGGACTGCCGCATAACGCCGAGGGCGCCGCCACCTGTGAACGGTGGCGGCGCCCTCGGCGCAGGAGCGTCAGTGCGCCCACCACTCGGTGGCGGCGGCAACGCCCTGCCGGGCGGCGGCCAGCAGTGGACGCAGAATCGCCGCGCGCCGGTCGGCCTGCAGCGCCGTGGTGGCCGCGCCGTCGTCGTCCAGGGCCAGGGTGCACATCGCCCGCAGGCGCAGGGACCGCTCCAGCAGTACCCGCCGCCGCGTATCCATGCCGGGCGGCAGCAGCCGCGGATCGACGACGGCGGTGACCAGGTCGTTGAGCGTGTCTGCCAGCTCGGGGCGCTCGCGGGCCAGGTCCAGCTCGACCAGCGCATCGATGGCGTCCTCGGTGGCGGAGTGCACGTCGCGGCGCGCCTGGGATGCGTCCAGCGGCGGAAGCGGTGCGAGCATCTCCTCCACCTGCCAGGTCACGGAGGTTCCGGCGGCCCACGGTACCAGCAGCACGCTGCGTCCGGTGACGGCCTGCATCACGACGCCCTCGCCGACCTCGACGGCGGCGGCCAGTCCCGCAAGCGGGTCCCCAGGGGAGGGCAGCACCGCGCTCACCCTGGCGAGCGGGCCGAAGTCGGCCACCCACTGCTCCAGGGGGACACGTCCCAGCCCCCACGGGGAGACGTCGTCGGCGGCCTCATGCACGCCGTCGGGACCTTGCACGACGGCGCGTCCCTGAGAGGAGGGCAGCGGCGCCCACAGGGCCAGCAGGACGGACAGCGGCAGCGCGAGAGGATCCACGACGCCGCACCATAGCCCCAGTTGCTTAAGGAGGCGCGCCCCGCCTCAGGATAGGGTGAGCACATGACCAGCGTGCTCCGTTTCAACGACGTCTCGCTCCACCGCGGCACCACCCAGATCCTCTCGCACGTGACCTGGAGCGTGGCGGAGGGGCAGCACTGGGTGCTGCTCGGCCCCAATGGTGCCGGAAAGACCACCATCGCCCGCATCGCCTCGGCCCAGCTGTTCCCCTCCTCGGGGACCGTGGACATACTCGGTGACCGGCTCGGGCGGGTCGACGTGTCCGAGCTGCGGCCGCGCATAGGCCTGTCCTCCTCGGCGCTCGCGGCCCGCGTCCTGGGCGGCGAGACCGCCCTGTCCGTAGTGCTGTCGGCGTCCTACGGCAGGATCGGCGTGTGGCGCGAGGAGTACGACGACTTCGACGTCGAGCGCGCCCGCGCACTGTTGGCGGCGCTGGGAGCGGACCACCTGGCCGAGCGGGCCTGGGCGGGCCTGTCCTCGGGGGAGCGCAAGCGTGTGGAGCTGGCACGTGCCCTCATGCCGGACCCGGAGCTGCTGATCCTGGACGAGCCGGCCTCCGGGCTGGACCTGGCCGGACGCGAGCAGCTGCTGTCAGCACTGACCGAGATCGTGTCCGCTCCGGGCGCACCCGCGATGCTGCTGGTCACTCACCACCTGGAGGAAATCCCCGTAGGCTTCACACACGGCCTGGCACTGCGGCAGGGGGAGGCCGTCGCCGCCGGCCCGTTGGACGCCGTCCTCACGAGCGACGTCGTCACCACCGCCTTCGGCCTCCCGCTGGAGATCACCAAGGACCGCGGCCGGTATACGGCGCGTGGCGCCTGAACCGTCCACGCCAATGCCGCCCCCAGCCGCAGGGGCGAACGTAATCAGAGGAGGACCAGATGACTTGGCTATGGTGGATCGGAGCCGCCCTCGTCCTCGGCGTCATCGAGACGGCGACGGCGGACCTGACCTTCCTCATGCTCGCCGGCGGCGCGCTCGGCGGTGCCCTGACGGCCGCGCTGGGTGGCCCGATATGGCTGCAGGCGATCGTGTTCGCCCTGGTCGCCACCCTGCTACTGGTCGCGGTGCGCCCCTGGGCGAAGCGGCACCTGGCGGCGACCACGCCCGAGATGCGTACCAACGCGGCGGCGCGCATCGGCAGGGACGCGACCGCGCTGACCGTGATCGACACCCGGGACGGCCGCATCAACCTGGACGGCGAGGAGTGGAGCGCTCGCCTGGCCCAGGGCCCGGAGGCCTACGGCACCAATGCCGCCGCGCACGTGGAGCCCGGCGCGCGCGTGCGCGTGGTCGCCATTGACGGCGCCGTCGCGGTGGTGACGCCGCTTGCCGGCGGCCGCTAGCGAGCTGCGGCGGTAACAGTTCGTCCCATACCCGTATGCTCCCGATAACGCTCGAAAGAAAGGCCTGACAGTGTTTGAGACCGCGATTCTCGTCATCCTCGTACTGATACTGCTGCTGGTGATCGTCGCCCTGTTCCGGGCGGTGCAGATCGTCCCCCAGTCCTATGCGATCATCGTCGAGCGCCTGGGCAAGTTCCAGGCCGAATACGGCGCGGGCATGCACCTGCTGGTGCCCTTCATCGACCGGGTGCGCACCACCGTGGACCTGCGCGAGCAGGTGGTCTCCTTCCCGCCGCAGCCGGTGATTACCTCCGACAACCTGGTGGTGTCCATCGACTCGGTCATCTACTACCAGGTCACCGACCCCAAGCGCGCCACCTACGAGATCGCCAACTACCTGCAGGCCATTGAGCAGCTGACCGTCACCACCCTGCGCAACGTCATCGGCGCCATGGATCTGGAGCAGACGCTCACCAGCCGCGACCAGATCAACGGCCAGCTGCGCGGCGTGCTGGACCAGGCCACCGGCCGCTGGGGCATCCGCGTATCCAACGTGGAGCTGAAGTCCATCGACCCGCCCGCCTCCATCCAGGGCGCCATGGAGCAGCAGATGCGCGCCGAGCGCGACCGCCGCGCCGCGATTCTGACCGCGGAGGGCGTCAAGCAGTCCCAGATCCTGACCGCCGAGGGTGACAAGCAGTCCGCGATTCTGCGCGCCGAGGGCCAGGCCCAGTCCGCCATCCTCAAGGCCCAGGGCGAGTCCCGCGCCATCCTGCAGGTATTCGACGCCATTCACCGCGGCAACGCCGACCCCAAGCTGCTGGCCTACCAGTACCTGCAGACCCTGCCGAAGATCGCCAACGGCTCCTCCTCGAAGATGTGGATCGTCCCCACCGAGTTCACCGCCGCGCTGGACGGCATCGCCGGCGCGCTGGGCGGGAAGACCGCCCCTGCCGGCCCCGGCTCGGCCGCTTTCACCGGAGGCGGCGACGACGTGAAGGTGGACGTGTCCGGCATGGAGTCCAGCCTCGACATCGCTGGCGACCTCGCCGAAACCAGCCTGCAGGCGCCCGAGGAGGCGCTTGCCCAGGCCCGCGGTGAGGCGGCCTCGGCGTCGCAGGAGGCGGAGGCCGCGGATACGCCCGGCAGCGGGCGTCCCGCCGCGCCGCAGCAGCCGGGCGGACCGGCGGAGGCGGGTGCAGATGCGGGAGCTACTGCGACACTGCCCACCTCCGGGCGGCATGCCGGTGCTCCGGCGGCGGACGTGCCCCCCTCGATCCCGCCGTCGGGACGGGATGCGTGAGACGCGCCCCAACCATGTGCCTACAGTGAAAAGGGACGGTCGGCGAGAGGCCGGCGGTTGTAGCCTCACGAGGTGCTACTCAAGACACTTCGTCATTACCTCAGGCCCTACGCGGCCTCGTTGACGATCGTCTTCGTTCTCAAGATCATCGAGACGATCGCCGTCTTAACGCTGCCCACCCTCAACGCCGACATCATCAACGACGGCGTGGTCACGGGTGATACCGGCAAGATCTGGTCCCTGGGCGGGCAGATGCTCGCCGTCACCGTCCTCCAGGGAGTCGTCGCCGTAATCGGAACCTACCTGTCCGCGAAGGCGGCCATGGGGCTCGGGCGGGAGATGCGCAGGGACATCTTCAACCACGTCCAGCGCTTCAACCTTGAGGAGGTGTCCCGCTTCGGGGCGCCCTCGCTCATCACTCGCTCCACCAATGACATCCAGCAGGTGCAGATGGTGGTGTTCATGGCCTCCACCATGATGCTCATGGCGCCGATCATGCTGGTGGGCGGGACCATCATGGCGCTGCGCGTGGACGTGCCGCTGTCCGCACTGCTGCTCGTGCTCATCCCGCTGCTGCTGGTGGTGGTGGGTGTGCTCATGAGCCGGCTGCTGCCCCACTTCCAGGTCATGCAGGCCCGCATCGACCGCG
The DNA here is from genome assembly GCF_004798665.1 of Actinomyces procaprae. Lineage (NCBI taxonomy): Bacteria > Bacillati > Actinomycetota > Actinomycetes > Actinomycetales > Actinomycetaceae > Actinomyces > Actinomyces procaprae. The sequence continues at coordinate 1,874,170 of NZ_CP039292.1, read as the reverse complement.
TCAACCTGGTCATGCGGGAGCAGATCCAGGGTGTGCGCGTCATCCGTGCATTCGTGCGGCAGAAGGAGCGCGGTGAGGTCTTCACCGAGGCCAATGACGCGCTGACCGACACCTCGCTGCGCATCGGCCGCCTGTTCGCCATGCTGTTCCCGTCGGTCACGGTCATCATGAACCTCGCCTCCATCGGCGTGATGTGGTTCGGCGGGCTGCGCATCAACGACGGGCAGATGGAGGTCGGTGACCTGACCGCCTTCCTGAACTACATCATGCAGATCCTCTTCTCCGTCATGATCGCGGTGATGCTCGTGACCATCCTGCCGCGCGCCCAGGTGGCCGCCGGCCGCTTCCAGGAGGTCATGGGCGTCGACCCCGCCATCAAGGCACCCGCCGAGCCGCTGCACCTGCCGGCCCCTGCTGGTCCGGGCCGTGGCCGCCGGGTCACCCTCGACAACGTCACCTTCCGCTACCCGGGAGCCGACTCCCGCGTACTGGCGGAGGTCAACATCGACATGGCGCCGGGCACCACCACCGCCTTCATCGGCTCCACCGGATCCGGCAAGACCACCCTGGCCAATCTGCTGCCCCGCCTGCTGGACGCGACCGAGGGCGCGGTGAGCGTCGACGGCGTCGACGTGCGCGACCTGGACCCCCACGAGCTGCGCGAGAACGTCGCCACGGTGCCTCAGAAGGCATACCTCTTCTCCGGCACCATCCGCTCCACGCTGCTGCACGGTCGGCAGGACGCCACCGACGCCGAGCTGTGGGACGCCCTTGAGGCCGCCCAGGCCGCGGGCTTCGTGCAGGCGCTCGACGACGGCCTGGACCACGAGGTCGACCAGGGGGGCGTCAACTTCTCCGGCGGGCAGCGCCAGCGCCTGGCCATCGCCCGGGCGCTGGTACGGCGGGCGGGCGTGTACGTCTTCGACGACTCCTTCTCCGCCCTCGACTACGCCACCGACGCCCGCCTGCGGGCGGGCCTGCCGCAGGCCACCGGTGGGGCGACGATCGTCGTCGTCGCCCAGCGCGTCGCCTCGGTGCGTAACGCCGACCAGATCGTCGTCCTGGATGAGGGACACGTGGTCGGCGTTGGTACCCACAGTGAGCTCATGGACGCCTGCCCCACCTACGCAGAGATCGTCCTGTCCCAGATCAGCGCGGAGGAGGCCGCATGAGTCACGGACCCGGGCCCAGGCGGGCCCCCAATCAGAAGGCGCAGAACTTCAGGGGCACCTGGAGGCGTCTGCTGCGCGAGCTGCGTCCGGAGCGGGTGCGGATCGGTGCTGTCGTCACGCTGACCACGGCCGCCGTCGTCCTCAACGTGGCGGCGCCCAAGGTGATGGCGCGCGCCACCAACGTGATCTTCGAGGGCGTGCTCGGAAAGATGCTGGGCGGCTTCGGGCTGCCTGAGGGCCTGTCCGGCGCGCAGCTGGAGCAGGTGCTGCGTGCAGCCGGGCAGGACACCTATGCCGACATGCTCTCCGCCTACGACGTCGTGGTAGGCCAGGGCCTGGACAGCCACGCCCTCATGGTGGTCCTGCTGCAGACCCTGGCGCTTTACGTGCTCTCGGCGCTGTTCCTGTGGACGCAGGCCCGCATCCTCGCCGGCGTGGTTCAGCGCACCGGGCAGCGCATGCGTGCCGAGGTGTCCGCCAAGCTGGACCGGGTGCCGCTGTCCTACATCGATCATGGCTCTCGCGGAGACATGCTCTCCCGCGTCACCAACGATGTTGACAACATCACCCAGACGCTGCAGCAGACCCTCTCCCAGGCGCTGAACTCGATCATCACCGTGGTCGGCGTGTTCTCCATGATGCTGACCGTGTCGGTGCAGCTGTCCCTGATCTCACTGGCCACGCTGCCGGTGGCGCTGATCATCACGCTGCTGATCGCCTCCCGCGCCCAGCCGCACTTCACCGCCCAGTGGGACGCCACCGGTGACGTGTCCGGCGTGGTCGAGGAGGCCTTCACCGGGCACGAGGCGGTCACCCTGTTCAACTCCGAGCAGACTTTCAACGCCCTGTTCGAGAAGGAGAACAACCGGCTGTACGAGGGCTCCTACAAGGCGCAGTGGATCTCCGGCACCATCCAGCCGGCCATGCGCGTCGTCTCCAACCTGAACTTCGTGATCATCGCCGTCATCGGCGGCGTGAGGATCACCAACGGCCAGATGACGCTGGGCGATGTGCAGGCGTTCATTCAGTACTCGCAGCAGTTCACCCAGCCGATCACCCAGCTGGCCTCCATGGCGAACCTGCTGCAGTCGGGTGCCGCCAGCGCCGAGCGGCTGTTCGAGATCATGGACGCCCCCGAGGAGACCGACGCCGTCGCCGCCGCGCTGCCGGAGCGGGTGGCCGGCCGCGTGGTCTTCGACCACGTGAAGTTCTCCTACAGTCCCGACACCGAGCTGATAACCGACCTGAACCTCACGGTTGAGCCCGGCCAGACCGTCGCCATCGTCGGCCCCACCGGCGCCGGCAAGACCACCCTGGTCAACCTGCTCCTGCGCTTCTACGACCCGCAGGGCGGCGCGATCACGCTCGACGGCGTGGACACCAGGGAGGTCGCCCGCAACGAGCTGCGCGAGCAGATCGGCATGGTGCTGCAGGACACCTGGCTGTTCGAGGGCAGCATCGGGGAGAACATCGCCTTCGGCGCCGCTCACGCCACGCCCGAGCAGGTGCGCGCGGCCGCCCGGGCCGCCAGCGTCGACCACATCGTGCGCTCCCTGCCCGACGGATACGACACGATCATCGACGACTCCGGGGCGGGCGTGTCCGCGGGGGAGAAGCAGCTGATCACCATCGCGCGCGCGTTCTTGGCCGACCGGCAGATTCTGGTGCTGGACGAGGCCACCTCCTCGGTGGATACGCGCACCGAGCTGCTGGTACAGAAGGCGATGGTCCAACTGCGCCAGGGGCGCACCAGCTTCGTGATCGCCCACCGCCTGTCCACTATCCGCGATGCTGACACCATTCTGGTGATGGAGCACGGAGACATCGTCGAGCAGGGCGACCACGACACCCTCATGGCTGCCCGGGGCGCCTACTACGAGCTCTACCAGAGCCAGTTCGCCGGCCCGGAGGCGGAGGAGGAGGCTGCGGTTGTGGCCGATCCACTCCTGACCGCCGTGGGGCGGGACGCCAAGGGCAAGACCCGCTCGTGATCGTCCCGCTGGAGCACCTGGACGAGGCCGACGAGCGCCTGGCCGACTACACGCGCCTGACCGATGTGGCCCTGCGGCGTCGGCTGGAGACGGAACGCGGCCTATACATGGCCGAGTCCACGAAGGTAATCACGCGGGCGGTCGCCGCCGGGCACGCCCCGCGCTCATTCCTGATGGCTCCGCGCCACTGGGAGCAGATGCGGCCGGTGATCGCGGCGGCCTCCGGCTGCGGCGGACGCGACGACGGCGGTGACATTCCCGTCTTCATTGCTCCGGAGGAGCTGCTGGAGTCCATCACCGGATTCCACCTGCACCGCGGCGCGCTGGCGGCCATGAACCGCCCGGCCCTGGCCGGCGTCACCGAGCTGCTGGCCGGGGCGCGCGGCGGGGCCGGCGCAAGGCGCATCGCGGTACTTGAGGATCTGGTGGACCACACCAATGTGGGCGCCGTGTTCCGCAGTGCCGCCGCCCTCGGCGTGGACGCCGTGCTGGTCACCCCGCACTGCGCGGATCCCCTGTACCGGCGCAGCGTGCGCGTGTCCATGGGAACCGTGTTCCAGGTGCCCTGGACGCGCATAGACCGCTGGCCCGCCTTGGACGAGTTGCACGCCGGCGGCTGGACGGTCGCGGCCCTCGCCCTCACCGGCGACTCACTCGGCCTGGACGAGTTCTCCGCCTCACCCGCCTGCCGTGATCCGGAGGGAAGGGTTGCGGTGGTGCTGGGCACCGAGGGCGACGGGCTGAGCCGACGCACTATTGCCGCCTCCGACGCCGTCGTACGCATTCCCATGGCCGGGGGAGTGGACTCGCTCAATGTGGCCGCGGCCGCGGCCGTGGCCTTCTGGGAGCTGCGGGTGCGGCCCTGAGCGGGGACCGGATCTCGCGACCGGATCTGGAGCAGGCAAAAAAGCAGGTGGCCGACACCCCTCGGGTGTCGGCCACCTGCGTGTGAGACCTCGGCTCAGCGCTGGTCCCGGTGAGCCGGGCTCAGGCGGTGATGCGCAGGAGCGGGTCGCCGGGGGCGACGGCGCCGGACGCGATCGCCTCGACGGAGGCGAAGGCGCCCGTGTTGGTGATCAGCACCGGAGTGGTCAGCGGATGACCGGCCTGCTCGACAGTGGCCCGGTCCACGCGGACCAGCTCCTGGCCGGCCTCGACGTGGTCCCCCTGCTTGACGAGGACGTTGAAGCCCTTGCCCTCCATCTCGACCGTGTCCAGGCCGACGTGGATGAGCACCTCAAGACCGGAGTCCAGGTTGATGCCGTAGGCGTGCCCGGAGGCCGGCGCCACCACGACGGTTCCAGCCGCCGGTGCGACCACCACGATCTCCTGCTCGGAGGGCTCAATGCCCGCGCCCTGGCCCACGGCGCCGCCGGAGAAGACCGGGTCGGCGACCTCGGCGAGCGGGATCACGGTGCCGCGCACGGGTGCGACCAGCTCGGTGACCACGCCGGCGACCAGGGCCGGCTTGGGGGCGGCCTTGGCGGCCTCCAGCGCCAGGTCAGCGGCGGTCTCCTCCGGGGAGGCCTCCACGAATCCGTCCGCGGCAGCGGCCGCGCGGGCCTCCGCCTTCTCCTCGGCCGTGCGGTAGTCGGAGATGAACAGGATGATGAAGGAGGTGAAGAAGGCGGCCGCGATCGCGATCGCGTACAGGGCCATGGGGGAGAAGACCGGGATGGTCAGCAGCGAGGTGAAGGCGAAGGTTCGTGCGTTCACACCGCCACCCAGGCCGACGATCAGACCGCCCACGGCGCAACCGACCAGCATGCGCGGGTAGATGCGCTTGAAGCGCAGGTGAATACCGTAAAGGCTCGGCTCGGAGATGCCGCCGAACAGACCGGCGACCAGCGCGCCGAAGGCCGTCTGCCGCATCTCGTTGTCACGGTCCCGGATGGAGATTGCCAGCACGGCAGCGGTGGCGCCGAAGCACGCGAAGTTCCAGGCACCCATGGGGCCCTGGATGAAGTCGTATCCCAGGGTGTCGATATTGGCCAGCATCAGGGCGTTCAGCGGCCAGTGCAGGCCCAGCGGCACCAGGAACGGGTACAGCAGCGGAATGATGATGGCGAAGACGACGGGGGCGGCGTTATTCAGCGTAGACAGCGCCGTACCCAGGGCCGTACCGACCCAGATGCCGATGGGGCCGAGGGCGAAGGCCGTGATCGGCATCATGATGATGAAGGACAGGAAGGGCACGAACACCATCTGCAGGTTCGGGGAGATGATCCGGGTGAGCCCCTTGTAGAGCGGTGCCAGCAGCGCCACCATGATCAACGGCGTGAACACCTGGCCGCCGTAGTCATTCAGCTGCATGGGCAGCCCGAACACGGTGGCGGTGCAGAAGTCCTGGTCGAGCACAGCATTGTGGGTGCAGACCACGTTGGAGGTCTTCTCCAGGTTGCTCATGTCGATGAAGTTCGGCGTGAGTAGGGCCGCCATGATGGCCGTGCCCACCCACGGGTCGATCCTGAGCTTCTTGGAGGCGTTGTAGGCCACCATGATCGGCAGGAAGTAGAACACCGAGCGGTACATCGCGTCGACGAATGCCAGCCAGGCGGGCTTGACTTCGGCGCGCGTGTCGATCAGCCCGAAGGCCTCGGCCATGGCCTCGCCGGCGATGATCAGGGAGGTGCCCAGCAGCACCGGCAGCAGGGGCCGGAAGGAGTCGGACAAGTACTCGAAGAACGCATCCACGAAGGCGTTCTTGCCGCGCGCCTTCGCACGAGCGGCGGCCTTGACGTCTGCGTTCGACTGCCCGGATGTGCCCCCGCCTCCCTTCATGGCGGGCAGGTTCATGATCTCGTCGTACACGCCCTGGACGGCGCCGCCGATGATGATCTGGTAGCGGTCGCCGGCCTGCGGGACCGCACCCATCACCCCGGGGATCTTCTCCACCGTGGCCTTGTCGACCACGGAGGCGTCCTGGAGCTCGAAGCGCAAACGGGTTGCGCAGTGGGTGAGGTTGACGATGTTCTCGGGCCCGCCAACGGCCGCGAGAATCGCTTCTGGAGCGGATGTGGTTGTTGCCATGTTGACCTTACCGTCGGCCGTGGGCGCCGCTTCAGGAGGGCCCACGGGCTGCGTGGAGGGGCCCCGGTTGTATAGGACCCTGGACTCAGGGTAACGCCCGTAAGGTGATCTGGCACATAGCGTCACCCGATTTGCGTCCTCGTCAGCCGCCTGCCGGATCTTGCCCGGCGCATCCATGGGGGGAGCCTCGCGGTTGTCCGGACGGGCGCTGCGCACCCGCCGAAATCCACCGTACAGGTTCGGCGCAGGGCCCTGGAGTCCCATTCACAGGCCGCCAGCGGGGCGGGAGGGAAGCGGCGCAGGCTGGGGCCGACGGCGAAGACGTCGTCGCACCAACGCACCGGTACAGCAGCCAGTGCGACTGCATGGACTTGCAGCCGGCTGCATGGTTCCGGGGCCGAGTTCCAAGGAGACCCACCATGACCACCCTGTCACCAACCCCGACCGGCGTTCCCGCCGACCGCGCCCCGCGGCGTCGCCCCACCCAGCAACCCGTACACGACCCGGACTATGAGGAGGGTCTGTACGGGCCGCGCGGCTGGACCGTGCGCGCCGGCGTCTGGCACGCGCTGGCAGACTGCCGCGACGAGCTGCGGTCCACCGTGATCCCCGCCCAGTTCGGCTTCGCGCCAGCCGGCATCATCAACGCCGACGGCACCCCGGCGGACGACTACACGCCCTTCCACGACCTGGGCCCGATAACCGCGCGCCGCCTGCTGGATATCCTGCCCGCCGAGCAGCTGAACGACAGGCAGAACCTCGGCCCCACTCTGGGGACCCTGCTGCGCGCATGCGTGAGGGCGAACGGACGGGTGCGCCTGTCCGGCTACGGGATCGGGCCGCAGCGCCGCGACGAGCGCATCAGCGTCGAGGGCTTGTGGATCGAGGACCCGGATCTGCTTGAGGACCTGGTTGACGCGATCCTCGGTGAGGACGACGCCTATGAGGACGACTACGAGGACGACTACGAGGACCGTGATCCCGCAGACGTGGAGGAGCTGGAGGCACTGCTGGCCCTCGCCCTGCGGGAGGTGTGGTGTCACGTGGCCGAACGCTATGAGTTGGACGCCCGCAGCGGTCCTGACGAGTTAAAGCCGCTGCGCCGCCACTGGACCCACGGGCAACTGGGCACCTGGCTGTGGTGGGACTGACCCGACTCGGAGGGCGGAGTCGCGCGGGACGGGTGTGATGCACAACCGGGCCGGCCGCCCGGCCCACTGGCGTCGGCGGCCGCCCGGATGCCCGTAGCATGCGCACCGTGATCAACGTCCAGGACCTCACCATGCGAATCGGCGCCAGGCAGCTGGTGTCCGGAGCCTCCTTCCGAGTGGACAAGGGGATGCGCATCGGGCTGGTTGGACGCAACGGCGCCGGCAAGACCACCATGACCAAGCTGCTGGCCGCAGCCTCGGTGGCGCAGGGCACCAGCCAGGCCGTCGCCGACGCCGACGAGCGCCACGGCCTGGAGGCCGTGGAGCACGAGGGCCTGATCACCTGCAACGGATCGGTCGGATACCTGCCGCAGGACACCCGGGTGGGCGACCTGAACGAGATCACCCGTGACCGGGTCCTGTCCGCTCGCGGCATTGACGCCCTGCTGGCCCGCATCCGTCGGGCCGAGCAGAAGATCGCCACCACCCAGGGGAATGCTCAGGCCAAGGCCCTGGACCGCTACACCCGGCTCGACCACGAGTTCACCATGGCCGGCGGTTATGCGGCAGCCAGCGAGGCAGCCCGGATCTGTGCCTCCCTGGGCCTGCCCGACCGGGTACTCGACCAGCCGATCGGCACCCTGTCAGGTGGGCAGCGGCGCCGCGTCGAACTGGCCCGGGTCCTGTTCCAGCAGCCCGACACGCTGCTGCTGGACGAGCCCACGAACCACCTGGACCACGACTCCATCCTCTGGCTGCGCGACCACCTGCGCGCCTACTCGGGCGGCTTCATCGTCATCAGCCACGACGTCGAGCTGCTGCGTGACACCGTCAACCAGATCATGTACCTGGACGCCGGTCGCGGCGTCCTGGACGTCTACCACCTGGGCTGGGACGCCTATCTCAAGCAGCGCGCCGATGATGAGAACCGGCGTCGTCGTGAGCGCGCCAATGCCGAGAAGAAGGCGGCTGCGCTGCGCGCCCAGGGGGAGAAGATGCGTGCCAAGGCCACCAAGGCGGTGGCCGCGCAGCAGATGCTCAAGCGTGCCGACCGCCTCATGGAGGGGCTTGAGGACGAGCGCACCCAGGAGAGAGTGGCGCACCTGCGCTTCCCCGACCCCGCTCCGTGCGGCAAGGTGCCGTTGCGGGCCGCCGGGCTGTCGAAGGCCTACGGCTCCCTGGAGGTTTTCGCGGGCGTCGACTTGGCCATCGACCGAGGCAGCAGGGTGGTGGTCCTGGGCCTGAACGGGGCCGGCAAGACGACGCTCCTGCGGCTGCTGTCCGGCGTTGAGGAGCCGGACTCCGGCCAGGTTGTGGCCGGGACCGGGCTGAAGCTCGGGTATTACGCGCAGGAGCACGAGACGATTGACGACTCGCTCAGCGTGGTGGAGAACCTGCGCGGAGCCGCGCCCGGCCTGGACGACACCGAGGTGCGTAGCGTGCTGGGCTCGTTCCTCTTCTCCGGGGCCGACGCAGACAAGCCCGCCCGCGTCCTGTCCGGCGGAGAGAAGACCCGGCTGGCCCTGGCACTGCTCGTGGTCTCCAGCGCCAATGTGCTACTGCTGGATGAGCCGACCAACAACCTGGACCCAGCCAGCCGGGAGGAGATCCTGCGGGCCCTGAGCACCTTCGGCGGCGCCGTCGTGCTGGTTACCCACGACGAGGGCGCCGTCAAGGCACTGAACCCCGACCGGGTGCTGCTGCTGCCCGACGGGGATGAGGACCTGTGGAGCGAGGACTACCTGGAGCTGGTCACGCTCGCATGACGCAATGGCGGCGGTGAGTGTCATCACTGGTGCCGGTGTTCCCGTCCAGCATGCGGCACGACGTAAGGTGAGGGGAACATCTCGGACCGTTGGCGTGTTCGCCCCGGTGCAAGGCACCCCTTAGTAGGAGTTTGTAGGAGACAGACATGGCTCAGACCACCCTGACCGACGCTTCCAGCGACACGACCACCGCCGCCCCCGCCCACGAGGTCATGCTCACCGAGGCCGCCGCCGCAAAGGTCGCCGGGCTGCTCGTGCAGGAGGGCCGGGACGACCTGCGCCTGCGCGTGGCTGTCCAGCCCGGCGGCTGCTCCGGGCTCGTGTACCAGCTTTACTTCGACGAGCGCGTCCTGGACGGTGACGCCATCCGTTCCTTCGCGACCGGGGACGCCGAGCTGGCGTCCGTGGAGGTGGTTGTGGACCGGATGAGCGTGCCGTACCTCAACGGCGCCACCATTGACTTCTCCGACACGATCGAGAAGCAGGGATTCACCATCGACAACCCCAACGCCGTCGGCACCTGCGCTTGCGGTGAGTCCTTCCACTGAGCACTCGTCGCCCAGTCCACGTGCAGCCGGCCCCTCCTGGGAGCCGGTGCCGCTGAGCGCCGGGGTGGCGCGGCGGACGCACGTCCCCCTCCCGCCCCGCCGCTGAACGCACGCATTCGAGGAGTATTCAATTGCGCCGTGCCGCAACCGTACTGCCCGCGCTGGCACTGACCGCCTGTCTGGCCCTTGCGGGCTGCACCGACTCGTCCGGGGACGCCGACGCCTCCGCGTCCGCTGAAGCCGCCGTTACGCCATTGAGTAACGTCGACTGCTCCGCACTCACCATTGACGACGACGCCGACTCCCTGCCCACGCTGGAGGGGGAGGCCGGATCCGAGCCCAAGGTCACCTGGGGCGACGGCGACGCCCCGGCCAACCTGACCGTCAAGACCCTTGATGCGGGCGACGGCGCCGAGCTGACCGAGGACTCTATCGTCGTCGCCAACTACGCCGGCTGGGAATGGGGCTCAACCGAGGTCTTCGACTCCTCCTACGCACGCGGGGAGGCGACGCCCTTCAGCCTGCAAGGGGTGATCTCCGGCTGGCGCTGCGGGATTGCCGGGCATCGTGTCGGGGATCGGCTGCTGCTCTCCATTCCCGCCGAGCTGGCATACGGCCAGCCGGCCGCGTCACCGAACTCTCCAGCCGGCCCCTTGGTGTTCGTGGTCGAGGTCCAACAGGCGATCAACACCGATGAAGTCGTCTCTGCCACGAAGGATGCGGAGGTTGACGCCGAGGCGCAGCAGGCTCTCACGGACCTGGGCGTCACCGTCTCCGGCGATCTGGGCGCCGCGGCCACCATTTCCGTGGCCGACGGCGCTGAGGCGCCCACCGAGCAGCAGAACCTCGTGCTGGCCCGTGGCACCGGCGACGAGGTGGCCGAGGGCGATCAGGTGGTATTGGAACTGGCCTTCGTCAACTGGGGCGACAACGGCTCCTTGCAGTCCTCCTGGGAGGCGGGCGGCCCGCAGATCATGACCGTTGCCACCGGGGCGCCAATCGGAGGTCTGTTGGGGGTGCCGGTCGGCTCCCGCGTCGTCATCCTCATGCCTGGCGACGAGTCGCTGGGCACGACCGCGGCCGCCTACGTCGTCGACGTGGCCAAGATCCTGTAACAACCGCCCGCTGCGGGCCCCGGCATGGCGAGGGCCGCCCGGCACCACACTGGTACCGGGCGGCCCTCGCATATGCGATGCGCCTGTTCAGCTCAGACTGCGCGGGCAGGTGTCAGCGCACGATCAGGCCCTCGGCGTGGGCGACGGCGTTCGCCAGGCGCTCGGAGACGTCCTCCCAGTTGACGATCTGCCAGATGGCGGCCAGGTAGTCGGCCTTGACGTTGAGGTAGTCGAGGTAGAAGGCGTGCTCCCACATGTCGATCTGGAACAGCGGGATCGTGCCCACGGGCACGTTGCCCTGCTGGTCGAACAGCTGGAAGGTGACCAGCTTGCCGGACAGCGAGTCGTAGGCCAGCACCGCCCAGCCGGAGCCCTGGATGCCCAGTGCGGCGGCGTTCAGCTGCTGCTTGAGGGCGCCGAAGGAGCCGAAGGAGTCCTTGATGGCCTCGGCCAGCTCGCCCTCGGGTTCGCCGCCCCCGTTGGGGGAGAGGTTCTTCCAGAAGATCGAGTGGTTGAGGTGTCCGCCCAGGTTGAAGGCCAGGTTCTTCTCCCACAGGTTGATGGCGGCGAAGTCGCCGTCGGCGCGGGCTGCGGCCAGCTGCTCCAGGGCGGCGTTCGCGCCGGTCACGTAGGCGGCGTGGTGGCGGTCGTGGTGGAGCTCCATGATGCGCCCGGAGATGTGCGGCTCGAGCGCGGCGTAGTCATAGGGGAGCTCGGGAAGCGTGTACTTCGGGACGGCGGTATCGGTTGATGCGGTCATGGCGGTCCTGCCTCGCGGATAGTGCGTTGTGTATGCCTGGGTTGCTGCCGGCTCACGTCGGACACTGGCAGCTGCTGACAGTCTTAGGGCAACAGACTCATACATGAGACTGAAGTCCTAGACGAGATTCATCGTAGACGTTGATTGGTCCGCAGAGAAGAGTGCGACGCGCCCCGGCGGCGCGATTACACTGACCGCTAAAGCCCACGTCGTCCACTGGAGGACCGCATGACCGACCAGGCGCAACCCGCCACCCTCGACCTCCTCGTCTTCTCCGATGACGCCACCGTGCGCCGCCAGGTGATTGACGGCGTCGGCCGCCGCCCCGCCAAGGGGACGCCGCCGGTCACCTGGACCGAGGCGGCGACCGCCGAGGGCGTCCGCCTGGCCATCAAGGACCGCGACAAGAACGGTGAAGCCCCCTTCGCCGCGCTGGTGCTCGACGCCGAGACCAAGAAGCTGGGCGGCATGGGGCTGGCGCATGAGCTGTTCACCGAGCTGGACCAGCGTCCGCCGGTGGTGCTGCTGACAGCCCGCCCCCAGGACGACTGGCTGGCCGCCTGGTCCAAGGCGGAAGTCGTGGTCCCGCGGCCGTTGGACCCGCTCAGCCTGCAGGAGGCAGTCGCCAAGGCGCTGCGTGCCCGCCGCGGCTCCGTCACCCCCGCCGGCTGAGAGCCGGCCGAAGCCGTCCGACCCCCGGCCGATCGGCGCTGAGGGAGGGGCGGCGTCAACGCCTCACGCCTCGGCGTCGATGACGCGGCGGTGCCTCACGGCGGCTCCCACTGGCCACGTAAGCGCTGTCGCCGGCCCGTCGGTAATGCGAGGGGAGGCGTCGTCGACGCCCGCGACCTCAACCAGCCGCGCACCCGCGTCCAGCACCCAGTCCGCAAGCAGTGCCGTCTCCTCCACACTGGTGTCCGCCCCGACGCGCGCGGGTCGGTCCACCACCTGCGCGGTTGCGCGCAGCGTCGCGATTGTGGGGCGCGGGTCCGCTCCGGGAGGCGTTACGGCCGAGCCCGCCAGGCGGCCCCAGCGCACGTCCACCAGCTCCCAGCCGCCGCCCTCCCGCCGTCGAGCCGCTACCAGGCGCGGGCAGGTCAGCAGTGGCCGGACCTTCTCCGCCCGGCACGCCCCCAGCAGCAGCGCCCGCAGCCGCCGGGTCCACAGCCCCGCCTCCTCGTAGCGCTCCTTTTCCGACAGCTCGCCGATCCGCTCCAACAGCGGCAGGGCCACCAGGTCGATCTCTCCAGCCAGGGCGCGGGCGGCCGTGGCGCCGTCGGCCGGAGAGTCCGCGCGGCGCACCGCGCGGGCGCTGTGCCCATCCCACGCATCCAGGCGCAGCACCGACTCGGCGGCCCGCCGCGCCTCCTGGGCAGCGGTGCGCGACGGGAAGGGGCCGATGGCAGCCCCCGCATCGTCAAGTGGCAGCGCGGTGGTCAGCGCCAGGTGCGGGTGCGGTGCGGCAGCCAGGCGCAGCCACGGACGCCGCTGCGGGGTGCGGGAGCGCCGGTTGACCGGCGGATCCAGCTCGGCGATCAGCCGCAGCTCGCGCACGCGCGCCTCCAGCTCGGTGGGAGTCTCGATTGCCCGCACGGACACGGTCGTGTCCAGCATCCGGGCGACCTGGGCGCGCTTCTCCGCGGCCGTGAAGTAGGAGCGCACCCGTCGGCGCAGGTTGACGGCACTGCCCACGTACAGCACCTGCCCGGCGGGGGACAGGAACTGGTAGACGCCGGGTGCGGCGGGAAGACCGTCCGCCAGACGGCTCTTGACCCGCCGGGCTGCGGGCACTGGGTCGGTGGCGGTGGCCAGGTCCTCCAGGTGGGTGACTCCCTGCGGGGCCAGCACCTCCAGGGCGGCGTGCAGCACGTCCACGGTGGCGCGCGCGTCGTCCAGTGCGCGGTGGGTGGGCGTAGTCGGCGAGCCCACGAAGGCGGCGAGCGTCCCCAGCTTGTGGTTGGGCACCTCTGTCCGGCTCCATGCCCGCCGTGCGAGCGCCAAGGTGTCCAGTACGGTGGGCTCGTCCCAGGTCAGGTTGAGGGCGTGGGCGGCTCCGCGCAGATGCCCGAGGTCGAAGCGGGCATTGTGGGCCACCGCCACCGTGGTCCGGTCGCCAAGGCGCGCCCAGTGAAGAAAGGCGGCCAGCGCCTGGCCGACCGCAGGGGCATCGGCGACCATGGCGTTGGTGATGCCGGTCATGAGCGTGATCTGTGCGGGGATCGCGGCGCCCGGATTTACGAGCGTGGAGAATTCCGAATCGACCACGCCGCCACGCACCTTGACGGCACCGATCTCAGTGATGGCGTGGGCTCCGGGCCCGCCGCCAGTGGTCTCCAGGTCCACGACGACGAAGGTCGCCTCGCGCAGGGGCGTGCCCATATCCGCGAATGATGCCTGCACCGGTAGCCGCTCGCGCACGCCTCGTCGGTCGTCGTCGGGGCGGACGGCGACGGGCGGATCGGGCGATGGCGCATCGGCGGGCACGTCGCGAGGCTAGACTGCTGTGCGCAGCCGATCCAGCCGCGGACACGCCCGGCGGGCGTAACCCGGACGGCCCGGCGACTTCCCGCCCGCCGCAGCACAGGAGGCCCTCATGGGGTACCGAGGTATCAAGGCCGCCGTCGGCCCTGCCATGGAGATGCTGTACCAGCCCTGGATCCGGGGCGAGGAGAACATTCCCGCCGAGGGGCCCGCCATCCTGGCCTCGAACCACCTTGCGGTGATCGACTCCTTCTTCCTGCCGTTGCTGATGGACCGCGAGGTCGCCTTCATCGGGAAGTCCGACTACTTCACCGGCAAGGGCATCAAGGGCTGGGCGGTGAAGAACTTCATGACCGCCGTCGGCACCATTCCCGTGGACCGCTCCGGAGGCAAGGCCTCAATGGCGGCCCTGCAGGCCGGCATTGACCGGCTGCGCTCAGGTGAGCTGTTCGGCATCTACCCCGAGGGCACGCGCAGCCCCGACGGGCGCCTTTACCGTGGCAAGACCGGGGTCGCACGGATCGCCCTGGCAACCGGGGCGCCAGTGATTCCGGTGGCGATGATCGGCTCGAACCTGGCGCAGCCCATCGGCCAGGTGGTGCCCTCCACCCGGCACCGGGTGGGCATCGTGATCGGTGAGCCGCTGGACTTCTCCCGCTATAAGGGCCTGGAGAATGACCGCTTCGTGCTGCGCTCCATCACCGACGAGATCATGTACGCGCTGATGGCGCTGTCCGGCCAGGAGTATGTGGACCTGTACGCCGCGGACGTGAAGAAGGCGATGGACGCGGAGAAGAAGACGGCCGAGGAGGTCGTCAACGAGATGCTCGAGGAGCTGGCCGCCAAGCGGCCGGCGGCCGCTCCGGTCCAGGCCCCCGGCGGCCGCCCCGCCCCCGACGTCGAGGTCCCCGAGCCGCCGGCGGAGCCAGACGAGCCCGAAGGCGCCGAGCCGGAGCCGGACGGCGAGGGCGTAGACTCGGACGCCGCCGAGCCGGAGGAGCGGCCGGAGCGGGGCGACGAGCCGGGCGGGCCGGACGATGCCGTGGACTGACGCCGCGCGGCGCCGGACCTGCCCATCACTCCCCGAGGAGCACCCGTGGTTTCTTATGCCTTCATCGACATCGGCATCTCCATCACCAAGCTGCTGCTCCTCGACTCCGGAAATGGGACAGCCGCTGCAGTGGTCGGCGAGGTGTCAGGGCTGCTCCAGCGGTTTCAACGGCGCTGCGAGCATGGGGCCATCCGGGCGCTGTCCGCTGAGACGATTGCTCGTGATGTCGCCGCCGAGGTACCGCGCGAGCATGAGGGTATTTCTGACGCGGATTGGTCGGTGGTGGGACGCGAGGTCGCCGCGCTCATCGATAGGCTGACGGACCGTCAGCGACGTGACGCGGGGTTTGAGTGGGAGAAGTTGCGAGATACCCTGCTTGAGAATGGTGGTAAGACGCGACGAGCGAGGCTGGCGGACGAGTCCGCGAAGCAGGCTTTTGACCTCGTGCTCGCCGTGGCGTGCAAGCAGGTGGTAAAGCGGTTCAGTAATGAGGAGGCGCTGCGTGAACTGCTCACGCAGATGGACCGCATTGATTCGACCTTGAGTGAGCTGCGCAGTCGTCCTGCGCAGGCGTCGAAGACACGAGTGGTTGTTGCGGAACATGCAGATGTGATCCAAGAACTCGCTCCGGAGGAGCTGGAGGCGCGTGAGACGGAGATTGCCGACCTACATGACTTCTGCCGTGACTCCGGCAGAACTTGGTATGCGGTGGAGGCGGAAATGGTCAGCGGCAAAACAGCGCTTACGGCAACCTTGGCTCGCAGGCCGCCAGCGGACGCGAAAGTGATCTCCTTTTTCGTGCGCCGTATTGGTGGCGACGGGAACGACCGCGAAAGGTTCTCCTTCGTGGTCCGCGCCCAGCTTGCCGATATCCTTGGCGAGGAATATGTGGCTTGGACGAATGGTCCCGAACAACCGACTGAGTTCACCTTGCAGTTGGAACGCGCCGCAATCGCCTGCCGTGCGGCCCGCGAACCGCAGGTATTGGTGCTGCTCGTTGACGGAATTGATGAGGATGTCTATTTCGAGCATGCCGACCAGGGTGGCGTGTCCTCTATTTTGTCATTGCTTCCGCGCCAGCTTCCGGATGGAATCAAGATTATCACCGCTTCCCGCCCCAACCCCCGGCTGCCGGAGGATGTGCTGTGTGAGGCGGCGGGGAGTCGCGATGTTGTGCCGCTGGTCCCCTCTACTATCGCGAGACGGAGCATCAATACAAAGAGCATTGAGCGGTTTTTCGAAAACCCACTCGCAGCGAACATCGGCGCTTTCCTTGCTGCCAGCGGCGGGGCCCTCACGGAGAATGACCTGCGCTCATTGCTGAATATATTTGAACCTAGTCGGAAACTTTCCTTGCATGAGGTGAATCGGTGTGTCAGCAGTTCGCCTGGGCGCATGCTTACTCCGGTCAAAGTGGAATTCGGCAATCAGGATGTGTGTGCCTATCGCCTGGGGCACGACGCTGTGCTGAGGGCGATTCTCCGGGAAATCGATTCTGACGCTGCCAGTGACAATGGGGATGGCGATGAGCGCTGGTGGGCCGGGGTCCGTGAGCGGGCGCTTGCTCCTTACCGCGCGGATATCGTGCGTTGGGTCAGGGATCGAGCGGAACGGGGGTGGTCGAGGGAGACGCCGGCCTACATGCTGAGTGAGGCTTGTTTCGATATGGTGGCGTCCGGCGAGGGTGTGGATGCTGGGGCGGTTGAGGTGCTGCTTGAGCCGGGTCGGTATGAGGAGATCCGCAGACGTTCCGGCACGGCTTCGAGGGTATTGCGGGTGCTTGACCGGGAATACCTGAAGGTGCTCGATGGTGAACTACCGGAACGACTGGTTCCCGCACTTCATGGAATCGCCGAAAAGCGCGATGGCATCCTAGCTCGTTGGCGTTATGTTCCCGGGGTATTGGCGACTTGGGTGACGCATCTTAGTCGAGAAGCTGTGGCGGTTATGGACATAGTTTTAGCGGTCTTTGAACCGAGTGCGAGAATTGATGCTTTGAAGGAGGTTGTCAGGGCTGCGATCGAGTCGGGTCGTGGAGATGGTTTCGTTCGCTTGGTGCCCGAGGTGATCGACTCTGTGGTAGCGATTCCTTCGCTTCGCGATTCGGTCCTGGGATGTCTTGTGGATCTCGCGGTTCAGGTTTACGTGTGTGCGCATGGAACGAGTGACTGCGAATTGGTTGATGTTGGGATTGACGCCATACGGGAGTCTCTTGAGCGCCTTGACGTCGGCGAGGTAATCCAAGGTGCTGGGAGCTCGCCTAATGGGAATGGGCGCGGAGACAGTGCGTCCTGCTTAGTCTCTTTTGCTGAGAGTGCTGCGCGTGAGATCAGGTCTCCTTCGGATCGGGCACGGCTGTTGGTGAGTGTTGCGCGTGCGTTGGTGGATGTGGGTGGTGTTGTGCGGGCGCGTGAGGTTGCTGAGGAGGCGTTGGCCGCTGCGAGTGAGTTCGAGTCACCTTCGGATCGGGCGCGGGAGTTGGTGGATGTTGCGCGTGCGTTGGTGGATGTGGGTGGTGTTGTGCGGGCGCGTGAGGTTGCTGAGGAGGCGTTGGCCGCTGCGAGTGAGATCGAGTCACCTTCGGATCGGGCGCGGGTGCTAGTGGGTGTGGTGCGGGCGCTGGTGGAAATGGGACAGAGCGGGCGTGCGCGTGAGGTTGCCGAGGAGGCGTTGGCCGCTGCGCGCGAGGTCGAGTCTCCCTGGGGTCCGTGGGGTCGGATTAAGGCGTTGGTTGAGGTGGAGGGGGCGCTGGTGGAAATGGGACAGAGCGGGCGTGCACGTGCGGCTGCCGAGGAGGCGTTGGCGGCTGCGCGTGAGATCGAGTCTCCTTCGGATCGGGCGTGGGCGTTGGCGGATGTGGCGCTGGGCTTGGTAGCTGCGGAGCGGGTTGAGCAGGCGGGCGAGGTCGCCGACCAGGCGTTGGCCGCTGCGCGTGAGAGCGAGTATCTTCCGGATCGGGTGTGGGCTTTGGCGTATGTGGCCGGTGCGCTGGCCGACGCGGGTGATGCTTCTCGAGCGTTGGCCGTTGCGCGTGAGATCGAGTCTCCTTCGGATCGGGCGTGGGCGTTGGCGCATGTGGCCGGTGCGCTGGCCGACGCGGGTGATGCTTCTCGAGCGTTGGCTGTTGCGCGTGAGATCGTGTCTCCTTCGGATCGGGCGTGGGCGTTGGCGCATGTGGCCGGTGCGCTGGCAGCTATGGGTGATGTTGTGCAGGCGGGTGAGGTTGCTGAGCAGGCATTGGTTGCTGCGCGTCAACCCAAGAAGTCTCGTGACCGGACCGTGTTTTTGGTGGATTTGGCCCGTGCGCTGGCCGACGCGGGGTGGGCTGAGCGAGCGCGTGAGGTCGCCGACCAGGCGCTGGCTGCTGTGCGTGAGATCAACAAGCAGTCTGGTTTCCGGGCAGTGTTGTTGATGAACATGGCGCGTGCTTCGGCGCTTGTGGGTGATGTTGTGCGGGCGCGTGAGGTTGCCGAGGAGGCGTTGGCCACTGCACATCAGATTGAGTCTTCCTCGGATCGGGTGAAGGCATTGGCGTTTATGGTGGGTGCGTTGGCGGGTGTGGCGCGTGCGTTGGCGGATGTGGGTGGTGTTGTGCGGGCGCGTGAGGTTGCCGAGGAGGCGTTGGCCACTGCACATCAGATTGAGTCTCCCTGGGATCCGTGGAGCCGGATTGACGTGTTGGCGGATGTTGCGCGTGCGTTGGTGGATGTGGGTGGTGTTGTGCGGGCGCGTGAGGTTGCCGAGGAGGCGTTGGCCACTGCACATCAGATTGAGGAACCCTGGGATCCGTCGGGCCGGATTGACGTGTTGGCGGATGTTGCGCGTGCGTTGGTGGATGTGGGTGATGTTGTGCGGGCGCGTGAGGTTGCCGAGGAGGCATTGGCCGCTGCGAGTGAGATCGAGTATCCTCCGGGGCGAGCGCGTGCGTTGGTGGATGTGGCGCGGGCGCTGGCGGAAATGGGACAGAGCGGGCGGGCGCGTGAGTTTGCCGAGGAGGCGTTGGCCGCTGCGCGTGAGAGCGAGTATCCTTCGGATCGGGGGCGCCTGCTGGTGGATGTGGCGCGGGCGCTGGCGGAAATGGGACAGAGCGGGCGGGCACGTGAGGTCGTCGAGGAGGCGTTGGCCGTTGCGCAGAAAACTGACTTCGCCCTGCTCATGGATCGGGCTCTTGCGCTGGCTCGCGCGCTGTCGATAGTGATTCAAGGACTTGTACGTGAGGGGGACGTCGAGGCAGCTGAAGCTCTATTCAAGGGGCAAATTGTCCGAGCGGTTGAGATCGAGTCTTCTGAAGCCAGTCGTTCCTACTTGGGTACCCTTGCCGAGGCCGGCGTCGAAGTCGCTCAAAGCCATGTCGCCGACCCGGAGGCATATGAGGGGTGGCTCAGCCTGGCGCGCTCTGCGATTGCTCGGAGCTGGCTGTATGGAGCACCTGTGTTCGAGCGCTTCGATGTGCTGGCGTGCGTCGCCCCCGAGTTCGCGACGCGGCTAGTCGACGAGCGCCTGCTCGCCGAGGACCATGGTGAGGCGGTGTGACCTCATTCGTTGCCGGAGGCTTCTGCTCGGTCTGATTCCGGGCGCGCGGGGGCGGCATCCCGATAGGATGGCCGCGACATGCCCCACCACCTACGAAAGGTTTCCGATGTCGATCCGTCGCGTCGCCCTCCTCACCGCGGGCGGCTTCGCCCCCTGCCTGTCCGCCGCCGTAGGCGACCTCATCGAGCGCTACACCGAGGTCGCCCCCGACGTTGAGATCATCGCCTACCAGTACGGCTACCACGGCCTGCTCACCGGCAACTACGTCGTCATCGACGACGAGGGCCGCAAGAACGCCGGCGTGCTGCGCCAGTACGGCGGCTCCCCGATCGGCAACTCCCGCGTCAAGCTCACCAACGCCAAGAACCTGGTCGAGCGCGGCCTGGTTGAGGAGGGCGTGGACCCGCTCGCCTTCGCCGCGGAGCGGCTGCGCGAGGATGGCGTCGACGTGCTGCACACCATCGGCGGTGACGACACCAACACCACCGCCGCCGACCTGGCCGCCTACCTGCACGAGCACGACTACGACCTCACCGTCGTCGGCCTGCCCAAGACGATCGACAACGACGTCGTCCCGATCCGCCAGTCGCTGGGCGCCTGGACCGCCGCCGAGCAGGGTGCCGGCTTCGCTCTCAACGTAATCGGCGAGCACCGCTCGAACCCGCGCATGCTGATCGTCCACGAGTGCATGGGCCGCAACTGCGGCTACCTCACCGCCGAGACCGCCCGCCGCTACCACGAGCTGCTCAAGGACCGCCAGTGGGCGCCCTCGTTGGGGCTCACCAAGGAGCGCTGGGACGTGCACGCCGTCTTCGTGCCGGAGGCCAAGCTGGACATCGCCGCCGAGGCCGAGCGCCTCAAGGCCATCATGGACGAGCAGGGCAACGTCAACATCTTCCTGTCCGAGGGCGCCGGCGTCCCCGAGATCATCGCGGAGATGGAGGCCAAGGGTGAAGAGGTCCAGCGCGACCCCTTCGGCCACGTCAAGCTCGACACCATCAACCCCGGCCAGTGGTTCGCCCGCCAGTTCGCCGACAAGATCGGCGCCGAGAAGGTCATGGTGCAGAAGTCCGGCTACTACTCGCGCGCATCCGCCGCCAATGAGGAGGACCTGGCCCTGATCAAGCAGATGTGCGACCTCGCCGTCGAGTGCGCGCTGCGCGGCGAGCCCGGCGTCATCGGCCAGGATGAGGAGAACGGCGACCAGCTCGGCGCCATCGCCTTTGACCGCATCGCCGGCGGCAAGCCCTTCGACATCACTCAGCAGTGGTTCGTCGACCTGCTTGCCGAGCTCGGCCAGAACCTCGAGCCCGCCGCACCCACCGGCGGCGAGGCCTGAGCCGCAGGCTCAGCCAACCGGCTAATAGGGGTCGGGCGGGCGCAGGAGAACGCGTTCGCCCGACCCCTTCTGAGCTCGCTGCGCGCAACGAGTCGCGGCAGGGGAGCGCGGCCGACGGCGTGCGCTGCGTCCCACCTTTCGGCGCGGGCCCCAGCTGGAGAGGGCGCTCGCCTATGCTGGCGCCATGATGAACGAGCTCCAGGTTCCCGGTGAGGCGGCCGGCTGGCGTCAGCATCACGCCGCCCAGCAGCCCCGTTACCCGGACCCGCAGGCGCTCGCCGACGCCGCGGCCGACCTGCGCACCCGTCCGCCGCTGGTATTCGCCGGGGAGGTCGACTCGCTGCGCGAGAAGATGGTGTCCGCATCCCAGGGGCGCGCATTCGTGCTGATGGGCGGTGACTGCGCCGAGTCCTTCCACGACAACACCGCGATCAACATCCGCCTGAAGCTGCAGACGATCCTGCAGATGGCCGCCGTACTCACCTACGGCGCCTCCACCCCGGTGGTCAAGATCGGCCGCATGGCCGGCCAGTACGCCAAGCCGCGCAGCTCGGACACGGAGACCCGGGACGGCGTCACGCTGCCCTCCTACCGCGGAGACTCCGTCAACGATCACGCCTTCACCGCCGATGCCCGTATCCCCGACCCGCAGCGCATGGTTGACGCATACCTGCGTGCCGGCACCACCCTGAACCTCATCCGGTCCTTCACCATGGGAGGCTACGCCGACCTGCGTGAGGTCCACTCCTGGAACCGGGGCTTCACCGCCAATCCCGCATACAAGCGCTTCGAGTCCTTCGCCGAGGAGATCGACCGGGCCATGCGCTTCATGGAGGCCGCCGGAGTCGACTTCGACGCCCTGCGGCAGGTCGACTTCTATGCGTCTCATGAGGCCCTGCTCCTGGAGTACGAGGACGCCATGACACGCGAGGACTCGCGTAGCGGCCGCCTGTACGACACCTCGGCCCACTTCCTGTGGGTGGGGGAGCGCACTCGCGGCGCCGACGACGCCCACGTCGCCCTGCTGGCAGGCGTGCACAACCCCGTTGGTGTCAAGATCGGGCCGACGACGACCCGCGACGAGCTCCTTGCGCTCATCGACCGGCTCAACCCCGAAGGCGATCCCGGCAGGCTCAGCCTCATCACCCGCATGGGCGCCGACCGCATCCGGGACGTGCTGCCGCCCCTGGTGGAGATCGTCCGCGCCGACGGGCGGCCCGTCACCTGGATCACCGACCCCATGCACGGCAATACGATCACCTCGGACAACGGATACAAGACTCGTCGGTTCGACACGATCATGGACGAGGTACGCGGCTTCTTCGAGGTGCACCGCTCCCTGGGGACCGTGCCCGCAGGCATTCACGTGGAGCTCACCGGCGATGACGTCACCGAGGTCCTCGGCGGTGGAGAACACATCGACGAGGCCGGCCTGGCCCGCCGCTACGAGACCCTCGTGGACCCCCGGCTGAACCACCAGCAGTCCCTGGAGATGGCCTTCGAGGTTGCGGAGATGCTCCGGGGCTGAGGGACTCGCCTCAGTCCCGCCGTGGAGGTGGGTCAACTCCGCGTCCCCGGTCATCCTGGTGCGTCCGCCCGCGGGTGGGGTGTTTGCCGCCCGCAGGCCCCGCCGACGTCGACGTTGAGAAATTGCCGCCTGCGGGCGGGAGCTCAGACGACGTTCAGGGTGACCTTGGAGCCCTTGCGCACGCTCTCACCGGCTGCCGGGTCGGTGGAGTGGGCCGTGCCGAACAGTCCTCCCAGCACCCGGGAGACCTCCACGTCCAGTCCCGCGTTCTTCAGGGCGGTGGTCGCCTCCTGCTCGCTCATGCCGGAGACGTCCGGCACCGTGACCATCTCCGGTCCCTTGGACACGGTCACGTCAACGGAGTCTCCGTGGTAGTAGCCTGCGGCGCCGGAGGCGGGGCTTGATGCGATCACCAGGCCTGAGGCGACGTCGTCGGAGAAGGCCTCCGACTGCTCACCCAGCTCAAGGCCGGCAGCCTCCAGCGTGGTCGTGGCGTCCGCCACGCTCATGCCGGTCACGTCCGGGACCACGGCAGGCTGCCGTCCAAGCGACACCACGATTGCGACGGCGGAGGAGTGGTTGACGGTGGTGCCGGCAACCGGATCGGAGGAGATGACCATGCCGGAGGCGACCGAGTCGGAGTAGGTCTTGGTGACGGCGCCGAGTGACAGGCCCGCCTCGGTGATGGCGTCGGTGGCGTCGTCCTGCGTGGAGCCGACGACGTCGGGCACGGTCTTCTGCTCAATCCCACGGGAGATCACCGGGGTGACCGCCTCGCCCGGATGCAGGCGGGCGGCGGCATCGGGGGAGGAGGAGATCACTGAGTCCGCGGGCACCGTGTCGGAGTAGGCGCGCTCGGGGGCGCCCCACACCAACCCGGCGGCCTCCACGGCGCTCTGCGCCTCAGCCGCCGTCATCCCGGCGATGGCCGGCACCGGAACGGTGTGACCCGGTCCTGCTCCGAAGTACCAGGTACCCGCCCCGCCGACCGCAGCCAGCAGGCCGAGCGCGATCAGTGCGCGTCGGCGTGGACGCCTGGCCGAGTGCCGTGCCACCTTCGCGGTCTCCTCCTGCTCGCCTGCCCGGACGGCCTGGCGGCGGTCCAGGGAGCGGGTGGTCCCGTCCCTCACGCCCGCGGCCTCGTCGGGGGCGATGGACCCTATGGGCAGGGAGACCGTGCGCAGCCCGGCGCCCGGCGTGGCCGCGTCCGCAGGCGCACCGTCGTCGTCGGGAGCGTCCTCGGCCCCATCCGCCGCCAGCATCGCGGTGCGGGCGGCCTCGGCGTTCGCGGCCAGTACCTCCTGGGTGCGCACCGAACCGGTCGCGCCCCCGCGCTTGACCGCGAGCTCGGCCTCGCTCAGCGCGGAGACGACCTCCCGCAGGCGCGCCAGCGCCGCATCGGCGTCGACCAGCCGCTCCTGCGGGTCGCGCCGGGTCATCTCCGCCACCAGGGCGTTAACGGGCTCGGGTAGATCCGGCAGCTGCAGCGACGGCGCGGGCACGTCCTCGTGCACATTGCGAAAAGCGATCTGGATGGGGGTGTCTGCGGCGAAGGGCTGAGCGCCGGTCAGCAGCTCGTACAGGATCACGCCCACGGAGAAGACGTCGGCGCACGGGGCGGAGGCGCCCGTGGTGATCAGCTCCGGCGCCAGGTATGCGACCGTGCCGAGCACATTCCCGGTGGTCGTCTGGGTGACCTCGGTGACCGCGCGCGCAAGACCGAAGTCGGCGACCTTCGCCACCGAGCCGTCGGCGGGAAGCAGCACGTTCTCGGGCTTGACGTCGCGGTGGACCAGGCCGGCGCGATGGGCGGCCCCCAACGGCCTGAGCACCTGGGCCGTCAGCCCGAGTGCCTCACGCACCGTCAGGGGGCCGGCGGCGATCAGGTCGCGCAGGTTGGGGCCCTCCACGAGCTCCATCACCAGGTAGGCGACCCCGTCCAGGCTGCCCTGGTCATACACCGCCACCACTCCCGGGTTGGACAGTCTCGCCGCCGCCCGGGCCTCGCGCCGGAAGCGGGCCACGAAGTCGGGGGAGTCCGCCAGGTGCGGGTGCATGAGCTTGAGCGCCACCAGGCGATCCAGGCGCCGGTCCCGCGCCCTATAGACGGTGGCCATGCCCCCACGAGCCACCCGGTCGACGATCTCGTAGCGAGCGTCGACCAGGCGGCCGATGAGAGGATCCTTGGTCACGGGGTCGAGTGTACGGGCAAGGACGCCCACCGACGCGTTACGCGGCCTGGCGCCGTCCGCGTCAGCGGATCGGTCAGCGGCGCCGGCATCAGCTCCGCCGGGCGGTCAGCACCCGTGCCAGTGCAGTGAGCGCGTCCCGGGAGTTGGTGCCGAGCCCGGCGGGGACCGCCGCGAGGGCGCTCAGGCCCGTGCGCGTGTGAGCGCTGATCTCATCCTCCAGCGCCGCCAGGCCGCCGCAGTCGTGAATCATGCCGGTGGCCGCGGCGATGTCCGCATCCGTGGCCGCAGCCCCGTTCGTCAGTATTCGGCTCAGCAGTGCCCGGCCGTGGTCATTGCACCGCTGCCAGGTCAGGGCGAGCAGCACTGTCCGCTTCCCCTCGCGCAAGTCGTCTCCGGCCGGCTTCCCGGTCACGGCGGGGTCTCCGAATACCCCCAGGGCGTCGTCGCGCAGCTGGAAGGCGATACCGATCTCCTCGCCGAAGACCTCCAGCGCCTTGAAAAGCGCGCCATGAGGGTCCACTCCGCCGAGCAGGGCGCCGACGAGCAGCGGGTACATGACCGAGTAGCGCGCCGACTTGTGCCGCACCACCCCGAGTGCCGCGGCACGCATGGCTGCACCCGCCTGAACCGGATGATCCCTCGGCTCGGGAAGTGGCAGCACCTCATGGTGCACGTCCAGGAACTGGCCGAGGGCGACCTCCGCGGTCATGGCGTCGAAGGCGTCCCGGGCGGCCCGAGCGCCGACGGGGTCACAGTTGGACGCGGCCGCACCCATCTCGCTCGTGGCGGCGGACATGAGCAGGTCGCCCAGGAGGATGGCGGCGTTCACGCCGTAGCCGTCGGCGGAACCGCGCCAGCCGGCCTCGCGGTGGCGGGCGGCGAAGCGGCAGTGCGCGGACGGCGCCCCCCGACGGGTGGCGGCGGCGTCGATGACGTCGTCGTGTACGAGCGCACTGGCCTGATACAGCTCCAGCGCCGATCCCAGCCGGGTCGCCGTCGGGCCCGTGAGTACAGCGGTGCGCCGCCCACCGCACTCAGCGGCCTTGCCGCCGTCGGGGTCCGGCTCCTGTACGAGCATGGCCAGGCCCACGGATCCCAGCACCGCGCGCATGCGCTTGCCGCCGGCAACCGCGGTTTCGGCGGCGTCGAACAGCTCCTGGGCGGAGCCGGTCGAGTCGTGCCACTGAGAGCGCAGTTTCGCCAGTACGTGCTCGAGGCGCGCGTCCACAGCGCCGCGTACGAGCGGCAGCAGTGCGTCAACGTCGGTCATGAGCCCAGGCTAGATGATCGGCTGCGCGGGTTCCGTCGGAATCCGGGTACTCGGCCACGGTGCGCGATGGGCGCGGGAATATCTGGGCGGCACCGGTCGTTGCTCTTCGCGCTGGGGGCGGATGCCTAGGTCTTGTCGGGTCGTCCTGCGGGGAGCCCATTCGCGCGCTGCGCGCACGCCTGCGGGCCCGCTTGGGATCCTCGCGTAGACTTGCTCAAGACTCTGTGCGCCACTCCGGCTGAACCGTCCGCCCCGTGAAAGGAAATCCGTGGCTACTTCCACAGTTGCTCCTGCTCCTACGACCAGGCGGGAGCGTGTCGAACTCGCTGACGACGTCGACGAGGTCCTCGAGGACAGACAGGACGTCGAGCTTGATGCGGAAGACGACCTGGACGAAGAGGACGACCTCGATGCCGAGGACGACTACGACGGTGAGGACGACTACGACGACGCCGACTCGGCGCAGGCCGATGACGAGGACGACGCCGAGGACGATTCCGATGAGGACGCCGGGGAGTCCGAGGAGGCTGCCGCCCCCGCGCCCGAGCTGCGCGACTACTACCTGGACGTCTCGCTCGAGGAGAACGGCGACGGAACCAAGCGCCACCCATTCAACACTCCCGCTGCGCTGAAGAGCGTGCGGCTCGCCCCCGGCGCCACGCTGTTCGTACGCAGCCGGACGGTCGTCGAGGGCCTGGAGATCTCCGGCGACGGCACCCTGGATGAGCCGATCACCCTGGCTCCCTACGGGCACGGTCCGGTGCCGCGCTTCGTGGTCCCCGGGGAGGAGGAGCCCGTGGTCGCCCGCGAGTTCCTCACCAAGAACGGGTTCATCTTCCGCGGCTGGATCATCAAGGGCATCAAGATGAACCCGTCCATCGCGGCGCTGACCGGCGAGCTGGACCGCCTGCGCCGGGAGGAGGCGGAGAAGACCGCGGGCAAGAAGTCCAAGAAGGCCAAGACCGGGGAGAAGAGCAAGGACGGATCCTTCACGGTCTCCGACTCCGACGAGGGCGACGAGCCCGCTCAGAAGGTCGTCACCGCCGGTGCCACCGCGGACCCGGTCAAGGACTACCTCAAGCAGATCGGTAAGGTCGCCCTCCTCAACGCCGCCCAGGAGGTCGAGCTCGCCAAGCGCATCGAGGCGGGCCTGTACGCCGAGCACCTGCTGGCCACCGAGGGCAACGATCTTGAGGCCAAGTACCGTCGTGAGCTGCACTGGGTGGCGCAGGACGGCCAGCGAGCCAAGAACCACCTGCTGGAGGCGAACCTGCGCCTGGTCGTCTCCCTGGCCAAGCGCTACACCGGCCGCGGCATGCTGTTCCTGGACCTGATCCAGGAGGGCAACCTGGGTCTGATCCGTGCGGTGGAGAAGTTCGACTACACCAAGGGCTACAAGTTCTCCACCTACGCCACCTGGTGGATCCGCCAGGCCATCACCCGCGCCATGGCGGACCAGGCGCGCACCATCCGCATCCCCGTCCACATGGTCGAGGTCATCAACAAGCTCGCCCGCGTCCAGCGGCAGATGCTGCAGGACCTGGGCCGCGAGCCCACCCCGGAGGAGCTCGCCGTCGAGCTGGACATGACGCCGGAGAAGGTCGTCGAGGTGCAGAAGTACGGGCGCGAGCCCATCTCCCTGCACACCCCGCTCGGTGAGGACGGCGACAGCGAGTTCGGTGACCTGATCGAGGACTCCGAGGCGGTCGTCCCCGCCGACGCCGTCAGCTTCACGCTGCTGCAGGAGCAGCTGCACGCCGTCCTGGACACCCTGTCCGAGCGGGAGGCGGGCGTGGTCTCCATGCGCTTCGGCCTGACCGACGGCCAGCCCAAGACCCTGGACGAGATCGGCAAGGTCTATGGGGTGACCCGCGAGCGTATAAGGCAGATCGAGTCCAAGACCATGAGCAAGCTGCGCCACCCCAGCCGCTCCCAGGTGCTGCGCGACTACCTGGACGACTGAGGCGACGGCAAGCCCTCGTCCCTACACGGCTCGGCCGCCCCGGAACCGACCGGTTCCGGGGCGGCCGTCTGCTTGCTATTGTTGGCCGCACGACACGGGGTGCCGCAAGGCTGAGAACAAACCCGTTGAACCTGTCCAGATAATGCTGACGAAGGGATGTCGCATGACGCAGCGCGCGCACGCAAACACCCATCCGAACGACCGCCCGGCCGAACCCTCGATCTTGAGAGTGCCGGCGCCGCCCCCGGGCGCCGTGGAGGTACTGGAGTCCCTGCGCTCCACCGGGCCGCTGGTGGCCTGCATAACCAACGCGGTGGTCACGAACTTCACCGCCAATGTGCTGCTGGCCGTCGGCGCCGCCCCCGCCATGGTGGACGTCACCGGGGAGGCCGGCCCCTTCGCCGCCGGTGCCTGCGCCCTGCTGATCAACCTGGGCACGCCCCAGCCCGAGCAGCGCTCAGCCGCCGTGGAGGCCGCCACCGCCGCACGGGCGGCGGGCGTCCCGTGGGTGCTGGACCCGGTTGCGGTCGGTACGCTGGTGCATCGCACTGCGCTGGCCCACCGGCTCCTTGATGAGGCCCCGACCGTCATCCGCGGCAACGCCTCGGAGATCATCGCCCTGGCAGGCTCCGGAGCGGGCGGCCGGGGCGTGGACTCCGCCGACGACGTGGAGGCCGCCCTGGACGCCGCCCGGTCACTGTCAGAGCGCACCGGCGCGGTCATCGCCGTCTCCGGGCCCATGGACGCGATAGTCGACGGCGCCCGGGTTACCCGGGTGGGTGGCGGCTCGGCGCTGCTGACCCGCGTGACCGGGGGCGGTTGTGCCCTGGGGGCGCTGGTGGCCGGATTCGTTGCCGCCGGACGCGCCTCGGGGGCCGACGCCGGCGCCGCGACCGTTGCGTGCCACGCCGCATACAGTGCCGCCGCGGAGATCGCCGCCGAGACCGCCGCGGGTCCCGGCTCCTTCCGGATCGCCCTGCTAGACGCCCTCTACGCGCTGGATGCCGACGACCTCGCCAGGATCCCGGTGATATGAGAGCCGCCCCCGACCTGCGGGTCTACCTGGTCACCGATGCCGCCCAGTGCCGGGCCCGCGGCCGCACCGTCACCGACACGGTCAGGGCTGCCGTCGCCGGTGGCGCCACCTGCGTGCAGGTGCGCGCCAAGCATGCCGACGGCGCCGACTTCCTCACCCAGGTGCTCGACGTCGCCCACGCCGTCGGCCGCCAGGTCCCGGTGATCGTCAACGACCGCGTAGACGTGTTCCTCGCGGCCCGGCGGCTCGGCGCGCCGGTGGCTGGCGTGCACGTGGGACAGCGCGACCTGCCCGCTGCGGTGGTACGTGAGCTCATCGGTGATGACGCCTACCTGGGCCTGTCCGCCGCCACGCCCGCGGAGCTGGCTACGGCGCAGGCCGAGGGCGCCTGCGACCACGTGGGCATCGGTGCGGTGCGTGCCACCACTACTAAACCCGATGCGCCCGCCGGTCTGGGAGCACCTGGCATCGCCCGCCTGGCCGCCGGTACCGACCTGCCGTGTGTGGCCATCGGCGGCGTCACCGCGGCGGACCTGCCCGCCCTGCGCGCCGGGGGACTGGCCGGGGCCGCCGTCGTGTCCGCCATCTGTCTGGCGGACGATCCGCGCGCGGCCGCCCGCGCGCTGCGCCGGGCCTGGGAGTCGGGTCAATGAGCGACGTAACACCCGCGTGCGTGGTGGACGCCCCGTCCTGCGGCGCCCCGGTGCCCAAGGTGCTGACCATCGCCGGCTCCGACCCCTCCGGGGGCGCCGGCATCCAGGCCGACCTGAAGACCATGGGGGCGCTGGGCGCCTACGGCATGAGCGTGGTGACGGCACTGACCGCCCAGTCGACCCGCGGCGTGACCGGCGTGCACACGGTTCCAGCGGGCTTTGTGCGCCTGCAACTGGACACCCTCCTGGTGGACATCCGCCCCGACGCCACCAAGATCGGCATGCTCGCCACCTCGGAGACTGCCGAGGCGGTGGGGGAGTACCTGGCGCGGATGGCCAACACGGTCCTGGACCCGGTGATGGTGGCCACCTCCGGGGACCGGCTGCTCGACGCCGCGGCCATGGATGCCGTCAGGCGCCTGTGCGCGCGAGCGGACCTGATCACCCCGAACCTGCCCGAGGCCGCCGCCCTGCTGGGACGGGCCCCGGCAGCGGACACCGACGAGATGCGCCGCCAGGCCGAACTGCTGCTTGCCGCAGGGGCCCGCCGGGTACTGCTCAAGGGTGGGCACCTGCTGGGGGAGGCCAGCGATGTGTACGCGGATGCCGAGGGCACGGTGCTGCTGCCCGGTCCCCGTGTGAACACTGACAACACGCACGGCACCGGCTGCACGCTCTCCGCGGCGATTGCCGCACTGCGCCCACAGCGGGACAGCTGGATCACGGCGGTAAGGGAGGCGAAGACCTACCTGTCTGGCGCACTGGCCCACGCGGACGGGCTCACCGTCGGCCACGGGCACGGCCCCGTGCACCACTACTACGCCCTCTGGCCGAGTCGGCCAGAGGGCGTAGGCGGTAAGAGGCAGGATCCGGCAGGCGCGCCGCCCGTCCAGTCGGTCAGTCGACCTCGGCGGGGCGGGTCAGGCGGTCGGACTCATCCTGAATGAACAGGGCCTGGCGCTCCAGGGCCTCCTGGTGCGCGTGGCCGTGGTGGGCGCAGAACAGCAGCTCGCCGGAGGCGAGGACCACGCGCAGGTACGCCTGTGCACCGCACACGTCGCAACGATCGGCGGTGGTGAGCGGACGCGCCTCGGTCGCCTGGGCCGGGCCGACGGCCTGCTCAGGTGCAGCCGCCCGTGCGGCGACCGTGGGGGACATAGGAGTTGTCGTGCTCATGGCCCGATTCCACCATCGCCGGGCGCCAGCGCCAACGCCTAACGGCCGTTTTCCGCCCCGGGCGCACCCCCTGCGCCCACGGCGAACGGCGGGAATCGTGCCCCGAGCAGTAACCGGGTGCCAACCCGGCCGATCCCGGTTGCGGACGAATGCCACACCCGCGGCGGCGGCGCGGGATGCCGGTCCTACTGCCGTTATCGGCTAGATTTCAGCCGTGCCGGACTCCTCCCAGTCATATTCCGCCCGCCACCTCTCCGTGCTGGAGGGGCTCGAGGCTGTACGCAAGCGCCCGGGCATGTACATCGGCTCCACCGACCAGCGGGGCCTGATGCACTGCGTGTGGGAGATCATCGACAACGGTGTGGACGAGGCCCTGGAGGGCTACGGGGACCGCATCGCCGTCGTCGTCCACGCCGACGGGTCCATCGAGGTGCGCGACACCGGGCGGGGCGTGCCCGTAGACATCGAGCCCTCCTCCGGGCTGACCGGTGTGGAGCTGGTCTACACCAAGCTGCACGCCGGCGGAAAGTTCGGCGGCGGCTCCTACGGCTCCGCCGGCGGCCTGCACGGTGTGGGCGCCAGCGTGGTCAATGCCCTGTCCGCCCGCATGGATGTGGAGGTGGACCGCGGCGGCAAGACCTACGCCATGAGCTTCCGCCGCGGCGTGCCCGGTGTCTTCTCCGATCCTTCGACTGGCCCGACCCCCGCCGCACCCTTCGAGGAATACACCGAGGCCACCCAGCTGCGCGTGATCGGCAAGGTGCGCCGGGGCGTCACCGGCACCCGGGTGCGCTACTGGGCCGACCCCGAGATCTTCCCCGCCCCGGACCAGTACGACGTCACCGCCCTGCGGGCCCGGCTGCGGCAGACCAGCTTCCTGGTGCCCGGGCTCACCCTCACCCTGACTGACGAACGCGACCCGGAGACGAGCGCCGCCACGGCCTCCGGTCCGACCGCCGCGGACCCGGCCCTGAGCGCCAAGGCCGCGCACACCGCAGCGCCCGCCGGAGACCTGTTCACCTCCGGCGCCCCGGACGAGGAGAGCACGGAGACCTTCCATGCCGAGGGCGGCACCGCCGACTTCGTCGACTTCCTGGCCACCGACGGCTCCGTCACCGACACCTTCCGCCTGACCGGCGAGGGCACCTATACCGAGACCGTGCAGCAGCTCGACAAGCGCACCGGCCACCTGCGCCCCACCGAGGTGGAGCGCACCTGCACCGTTGACGTCGCCCTGCGCTGGGGCATCGGCTACGACACCACCGAGCGCTCCTTCGTCAACATCATCGCCACCCCCATGGGCGGAACCCACCTGGCCGGCTTCGAGCAGGCCGTCACCAAGGTGCTGCGCAAGCAGATCGACGCCAACTCCCGCGCCCTGAAGGTCACCAGCCGCGACGGGCGCATCGAGAAGGACGACATCCTCGCCGGGATGACCGCCGTCATCACCGTGCGCGTGCCCGAGCCGCAGTTCGAGGGGCAGACCAAGGAGGTGCTCGGTACCGCACCCGTGCGGCAGATCGTCGCCAAGGTGGTGGAGAAGGAGCTCACCGCGCTGCTGACCTCCTCCAAGCGCGACCTGAAGACCCAGTCGCGCGCACTGCAGGAGAAGATCGTCGGGGAGATGCGCGCCCGCGTCTCCGCCCGCATGCACAAGGAGATCACCCGCCGCAAGACCGCGCTGGAGACCTCCACCCTGCCCGCGAAGCTGGCGGACTGCCGCTCCGACGACGTCGCCTCCTCCGAGCTGTTCATTGTTGAGGGGGACTCCGCCCTGGGCACCGCCAAGAACGCGCGCAACAGCGAGTTCCAGGCGCTGCTGCCCATCCGCGGCAAGATCCTCAACGTTCAGAAGGCCTCCCAGGCGGACATGCTGCGCAACGCCGAGTGCTCCGCCATCATCCAGGTGGTCGGGGCCGGCTCCGGGCGCACCTTCGACCTGGAGGCCGCCCGCTACGGCAAGGTCATCCTGATGACCGACGCCGACGTCGACGGCGCCCACATCCGTACCCTGCTGCTGACGCTCTTCTTCCGCTACATGCGGCCCATGATCGAGGCCGGCCGCGTCTTCGCCGCCGTCCCCCCGCTGCACCGCATCGAGGTTTCCGCCCAGGGCCGTCGCAAGCGGGAGGTCATCTACACCTACTCCGACGAGGAGCTGGTCACCACCCTGCGCAAGCTGGAGAAGCAGGGGCGCAGCTTCAAGGAGCCACAGCGTTACAAGGGCCTGGGGGAGATGGATGCGCACCAGCTGGCCGAGACCACCATGGAGCCCGAGCACCGCACGCTGCGGCGCATCACCCTGCGCGACGAGGCCGAATTGGCGGAGGCGGAGAACGTGTTCGAGCTGCTGATGGGATCCAATGTGGAGCCGCGGCGTGACTTCATCATCGAGGGTGCCGCGGACGTAGACCGCGAGCGCATCGACGCCTGAGCCCGGTCAGCGTCCCGCGGCCCGGCGCGAGTGCCGGTGCGGCGCGGCCGGGTACGCTCGGGTAACCTGGTCTGAGCCAATTCCTCGCATGCCTGATCCTCGCATGCCCAAGGTCGGGCCCTGCCCCGTCGAAGGAGACGCAGATGACTCCGGTTTACGGCTCAACTCGCCGCACCGGCCCGGGAGGCCCGTGGGCCATGTTCCGCCCCGGCCCCCGTTCCGCGCTGCCCCGCAGTCTCACCTGGGCGCCGCTCGGCCCACGTGACAACGCCGAGCTCGCGGAGCTGGTCGCCCGCTCCGAGGCGGTGGACAATCCGCCCTACCGCACCAGCGCTCAGGAGACCGCCGAGTACTTCGTGGACCCCACCTACTCCGGCGTGGCCGGGCGGGATGAGACCGGCGTTATGCGTGCCTTCGGGCTGGTACGGCTGCGGCCGGCGGCGGAGATCTACGCGTCCATGACCGGCACGGTGGATCCGGCGTGGCGGCAGCGGGGCATCGGGGTGGCCCTGCTGCACTGGCAGACCGAGCGGGCGCGCCACCTCATCGGCTCCGAGCGCGCCGGCGAGGTGGCCGGCTCCGCAGCCGCAACCGCCCCCGCGCACATCGTCACCACCGTCCTGGAGGACGACGAGCGCATGAAGGACCACCTGGCGGAGCTGCGCTTCGAGCCGCGCCGCTGGTACCGGGAGGTGCGGCGCTCCCTGACTGACGCCATTCCCGAGATCGACCTGGATGGTTTCCTCACCATCGAACCGTGGTCGGAGGAGCTCGACGACGCCGTCCGCCGCGCCCACAACCAGGCCTTCGCAGACTCCGGCGGCGGGGCCATGTCGCCGGAGGAGTGGCGGGCGGGGCGCGCCTACTTCGCTCCCCAGTGGAGCTTCGTGGCGATGGACCGTTCGGGGGACAGGGCCCGGGTGGCTGGGTATGTGCTCTCCAGCCGCTACGAGCAGGACTGGGCGGCACTGGGCTGGCGTGAGGGCTACACCGACGTGATCGGCGTGCTGGCGGACTACCGCTCCCGCGACGTCGGCCCGGCGCTGCTGGGTGCGGTCATGCGCGCCTACGCCGCCGACGGCATGGAGTATGCGGCGGCCGGCTTCGAGTCCGATGATCCCAGTGGTGCCGTTGACCTGTTCCGGGACCTGGGCTACACCGCCACCCGGGGGACGATTCTCTACGGACTGGACGTGTAGCCGTCGGCGCTCACGCCCACCCGCCGAGCGCGGGGGGTGATCCGGGCGGCCCTGGTGAGCCGGGACTGAGGGGCACTGTCATGGCCTCGCTGCGGGGAGGCCGCCCGCTTACAGTCGGATGCCATGACGTTGACCGCATCCCCCAGCACCGCCGCCGAGGCCCCGGACGGTTGTCCCGGCGACGTCGGCTCGGTGGTTGACCATCGTCGCCTGACCGGTGAACGCGCACTGTATGCCGCGCAAGACCTGACCATCTCCCACTCCACCTTCGCCGACGGCGAGTCCCCGCTCAAGGAGAGCCGCGGCCTGCGCATCAGCGACACCGTGTTCGAGTGGAAGTATCCGCTGTGGTACTGCCGGGACGTATCGGTCAGTGGCGGCGCCCTGCTGGAGACCGCCCGCTCCGGCATCTGGTACACCGACGACATCCGCCTGGACGGGACCCTGGTGGCCGCCCCCAAGACCTTCCGCCGCGGCCGCGGCATCAGCCTGCGGCGCGTGGAGCTGCCCCACGCCGAAGAGACCCTGTGGAGCTGCCGGGAGATCACGCTTGAGGACCTGGTTGGAGCAGGCGCGCGCCTACATCGCCGCCAATAAGGCGCGGGTGGCCCAGGTGGTGGCGGGTGAACTGCCCGGCTGCGCCGCCCCGGTCTCGTAGGCCACCTACCTGTCCTGGATCGACGTGCGCGCGCTGCTTGGCCGCGGTGCGGCGGCCGGCCGCACTGGCGGGGGAGCCGACGGCGTCGGGCCGGGCGGGCCGGAGGGCGCAGCCGGGGATGCGACCGCCGCCCTGGCCGCCCACATCCGCTCCCGCACCGGACTGGTGCTCACGCCCGGCACCGCATATGGGGCGGCCGGAGCCGGCTTCCTGCGCATGAACCTGGGCGCCCAGCGCGCCCGCGTGGAGGACGGTCCGACCGTGTAGGCGCGGCCGCTGTCGGTGGGGCGCCCAGCGCGCCCGCGTGGAGGACGGGCTCGAGCGGTTGGTGCGCGGGGCGCGCAGCTGGGCGGCGACCGCCGTCTGAACCAGCGGGACACGCACCCAACGCGCCGTATATGCAGCTGTGACGTTAATCGATTGACTTAACGTCGTGTGACGGCGCACACTCTTGCTGTCGGGCGAAGTCGCCCGGTGACTCAGGTGCTGACAGGAGGGGCGATGGCGACTCTCGCCGATGTCGCGGACGCCGCGCGCGTCTCAACGGCCACGGCGTCACTGGTGCTGTCGGGCAAGGCTAGTGGGCGGGTCTCGGACGCGACTGCGGCGCGAGTGCGGGCGGCGGCGGAAGAACTCGGCTACGTGCGTGACGCCCTCGCCGGCGGCATGCGTAACCGCCGCACCCGCACCGTCGGGGTTCTAGGAGAACGGGTCCTGTCCACGCCATACGCGGTGGCGATGATCGATGCCATTCTCACGGTGTGTCGGCAGCTCGGCTGGGCCGTGCTGCTGACCGACTCGGGCGGGCAGGCGGAACAGACTCGCCGCGCGGTGCGCGAGCTGCGGTCCCGCCGCGTCGACGTCATCGTCCACGCCGCGATGTACCACCAGCAGGTGCATGTACCCGCCGAGTTGGACAACGCGGCGGTGCTGAACGGTTTTGCCGACCGGGACGGCGTCTTCGGGGTCGTGCCCGACGAGCGGGCGGCCGCCCGGGAGGCCGTCGGCCACCTGCTGTCCCTGGGGCACCGTAGGATCGGCCACATCACCCATGACGACACCACGGTCGCCATTGGCATGCGGCGCACCGCCTACGAGGAGACTCTCGTATCTGCCGGCATCGACCCTGATCCTTCGCTCGTGATTTCGGGCGGTAACGATCCCGAGGGCGCCGACGCCTCCGCGCGCCGTCTGCTTGACCGCGAGGACCGCCCCACCGCCGTGTTCTGCTACAACGACGGCATCGCAGCGGGCGTTTACCGCGTGGCCGCACGCCTGGGAATCTCGATACCGGAGGACCTGTCGGTGGTCGGCTTCGACGACCTGCGGCTGATTTCCACGAACCTGGAGCCGCAGCTGACCACCATGCGCCTGCCCCACTACGAGATGGCGGACTGGCTCGTGCGCCGACTCATCAATGACGATTTGCCGGAACCCGCCGAGGTGAGGCGCTTCCCCTGCGAGCTCGTCGTCCGCAAGTCCACCGCTCCTGCACCCGCGGGTGCCTGAACCGGCCCGGTTCCGGGCCCACCCACCAAGCCCCGGGGTCGCCCCGACCCCGGTAAACCATCCCCAGCGACACACGAAGGAGTGTCCATGAACACCACCCGCCGCACCTTCCTCGGCCTCGGCGCCACCGCCGCCGTCGCCGCCACGCTCGCGGCCTGCTCCTCCCAGCAGGGCGGCTCCGGATCCGGAACCTCCGGAGGTATCAGCCTGTGGACCCACAACGGCGGCAATGAAGAGGAGCTCGCCGTCGTCGAGAAGGCGGTCGCCGCCTTCAACGAGGCGAACCCCGACACCCCCGTCGAGCTGAAGTCCTTCCCGCAGGCCTCCTACAACGACTCCATCGCGGCCGCCGCCGTGGCCGGCGACCTGCCCGACATCCTCGACCTGGACGGCCCGATCATGCCCAACTGGGCGTACTCCGGGTACCTCGCGCCCCTGCAGATCTCCTCAGAGCTTGAGGAGAGCATCATCGACTCCGCCAAGGGCTACTGGAACGACACCCTCTACTCGGTCGGCCCCTACGACACGTCCCTGTGCTTCCTGGGCCGCAAGTCCGCCTTCGAGGCCGCCGGAGTTCCGATCCCCACCGTTGACGAGCCCTGGACCCGGGAGGAGTTCGACGACGCCCTGGCCAAGCTCTCCGAGCTGCCCGACTACAGCTACGCCATCGACTTCTCGGTCGCGGACTCCGCCGAGTGGTGGCCCTACGCCTACGCGCCGATGCTGCAGTCCTTCGGCGGTGACTTGATCGACCGGGAGACCTTCGAGACCGCCGAGGGCTTCCTCAACGGCGACGCCGCAGTGCAGTGGGGCGAGTGGTTCCGCTCCTGCTTCACCAAGGGCTACGCCTCCGAGACGCCCGCCACCGACGGGCAGGACTTCCTCCAGGGCAAGGTCCCGCTCTACTACGCCGGCGGCTGGAAGGTGCTCCAGTCCCAGGAGACCTTCGGCGAGGACGAGGTGCTGATCCTCCCGCCAGTGGACTTCGGGCAGGGCGCGCACGTCGGCGGTGGCTCCTGGCAGTGGGGCGTGTCCGCCACCAGCTCCAACCAGGAGGCCGCCAACGCCTTCATCGAGTTCCTCATGCAGGACGAGTACCTCGTGGAGTACTCCAACGCCATTGGCAACTTCCCCTCCGTCGCCTCCGCGACTCCGAAGACCGAGTACTACGCCGAGGGCGGCGCACTCGAGCCCGTCTATGAGATCGGTACCAAGTACGCGCTGCTGCGCCCCGCCACGCCCGGGTACAAGGTGATCTCCTCGATCTTCGACAAGGCCGCCCGCGACATCGTCTCCGGTGCCGACGTGAAGGCCACGCTGGACCAGGCGGTCAAGGACATCGACGCCGACATCGCCTCCAACAACGGCTACCAGTCCAAGTGACCCACTGACCCGCCGCCCACTTCCAAAGACCGGCGGGGTGCCACGGCGCCCCGCCGGGAAGGAATCGTCATGCCTGCATCAACAACCATCGAACCGACACGTGACGTCGGAAAGCAACGCAGTCGCTCATCGGCGGCACGCAAGGAGGCGCGTACGGCCTGGCTCATGGCCTCGCCCGCCCTGCTGCTCCTGCTGCTGTTCATGGGCATCCCGATCCTGCTGACCTTCGCGCTGAGCTTCACCAACGCGCGGCTGATCTCCCCGAACCCGCCGGAGTTCATCGGGCTGAACAACTTCATCCGCGCCTTCAGCGCAGACCCGACCTTCATCCGGTCGCTGACCAACACGGCGTTCTTCGCGCTCGTCGTCGTGCCCTGCCAGTCGGGGCTCGCGCTGGCGCTGGCCATCCTGGTCAACCAGAAGGTCAAGGGGGTAACCGCCTTCCGCACCATGATCTTCATGCCGGTGGTGACCTCAATGGTGGTCGTCTCCATCCTGTGGAGCTTCTTCTACGAGAAGGACGGCCTGTTCAACTCGATCCTCAACACCCTCACCGGCGGCGGATGGACCGCCGTCGCCTGGCTCAACAACCCCGGTACGGCGATGCCCGCCATCATCCTGCTGTCCATCTGGCAGGCGGTCGGGCTGCACATGATCATCTGGCTGTCCGGGCTGCAGGGCATCGACCCGGCACTGTACGAGGCCGCCGCCCTGGACGGGGTCAACGGCTGGCAGCGCTTCCGCTACGTCACCTGGCCCGGCCTCCACTCCACCATGGTGTTCATCCTGGTCACCATCACCATCGCCGCCCTGGGACTGTTCGTGCAGGTGGACGTGATGACCTCGGGCGGACCGCAGGACGCCACCTCCACGCTCGTGTACCACGCGGTGCGCAAGGGCTACCGCGAGCAGGACATGGGCTACGGCAGTGCAATCTCGCTGATCTTCTTCATCGCCGTGCTGGCCATCAGCCTCATTCAGCGGCGCCTCACCCGGGAGGACGACTGACATGACTGTCGCATCGAACACCCAATCGAGCACACAGGGGAAGGCAGCAGCCCGTGCGGGCGACGCGCCCTCGCGCGCCTCAAGGCGACGCGGCCGCGCCGCCACCAAGCGGCGCTCCAAGGTCCTGACCTACCTGGGACTCACCCTGGCCGCGGTGGTGGCGGTCTTCCCCCTGCTGTTCATGATCTTCTCCTCGCTGAAGACCGACAGCCAGATCTTCGCCGACCTCGGCACACCGCGTGCGTTCCTCCCCGTGGGAGACCTCAGCCTCGACAACTACGAGGGCGTGTTCAACCGGGTCCCGGCGGGGCGGTTCATCGCCAACTCCGTCATCGTGACGGTGGCCATCGTGGGCCTGGGGCTGATCGTGAACTCCATGATCGGCTTCGCCATCTCGCGCATGCGCTGGAAGGGCAAGAACCTCATCCTGTCCCTGGTGCTGGCCACCCTCATGGTGCCCTTCGAGACGATCGCCGTGCCGCTGGTGTTCTGGGTGGCCAAGCTGCCCTCGATCCAGTGGGCCGTGGACGGATTCCTGTTCAAGCAGGGCATGCTCAACACCTACCAGGTGCAGATCCTGCCCTACGTCGCCAACGCGCTGGCGATCTTCCTGTTCGCCCAGCACTTCGGCGACATCCCCAAGGAGATCGACGAGGCCGCCCGCGTCGACGGCGCCGGCTGGTGGACCATCTACCGCAAGATTGTCGTGCCGCTGTCCGGCCCGACATTCGCCACCGTCGCGATCATCACGATGCTCCCGGCCTGGAACTCCTACCTGTGGCCGCTGATGGTGGTGCAGCAGGAGTCGATGCGGCCGGTAAGCGTGGGCATGCAGTACTTCTTCCAGCTCAACCCCGTGTGGGGACAGATCATGGCGTACGGCACCCTCATCACCCTGCCGGTGCTGATCATCTTCGTCATCTTCCAGCGGTCCTTCGTGCAGTCGCTCGCAGGTACCGCCGTCAAGGGGTGAGTGATGGCGCTGACACTGGCCGACCACTGGCTGTGGGACCACTGGATCACCTACGACGGCGAGCGCTACCACCTGTTCTTCCTGCGGGCGTCCCGGGCGCTGCATGATCCGGACCGGCGGCACTGGCGTGCCGGCCTGGGGC
Source organism: Actinomyces procaprae (assembly GCF_004798665.1). Classification (NCBI taxonomy): domain Bacteria; kingdom Bacillati; phylum Actinomycetota; class Actinomycetes; order Actinomycetales; family Actinomycetaceae; genus Actinomyces; species Actinomyces procaprae. The sequence goes on along the minus strand of NZ_CP039292.1, from coordinate 1,834,109 downwards.
ACGCCGTCTCCGACGACGCGCGCAGGTGGCGGCTGCTTCCCGACGCACTGGTGCACTCCGACGGGCCCGCCTTCGATGACCAGGCCATCTGGACCGGCTGTACCGTACGCAGGCCCGGCGGCGGCATGCGCGTGTTCTACACGGGTATCTCGCGTGCCGAGCGCGGCATGGTGCAGCGGATCGGCTGGGCGGACTCCGACGACGGGGTCACCTTCGAACGCCGGTGCGCCCATCCGCTTGAGGCGGACGGACGCTGGTATGAGAAGTGGAACCCCGGGTACGCCTTCGACGAGCCGTGGCGGGACCCCTTCGTCTTCCACCACGACGGGCGCTGGCACATGCTGATCACCGCCCGCGCCCGTGGCGTTGAGCGCACGCATGCCGGCGTGATCGGTCACGCCGTATCCGACGACCTCGACCACTGGGAGGTGCTGCCACCCCTGACCGGGCCCGGCGTGTTCGGCCAGCTGGAGGTCAGCCAGTCCCACTGCGTGCAGGGGCGGCACCTGCTGGTCTTCTCCTGCGGGCAGGACATGCAGGCGCAGCCGGGCCCGGGCGGAGTGTGGGTCGCCGAGGGGGAGGGGCCACTCGGGCCCTGGAATATCGAAGCCGCCCGCTACGTGCGCCCCGAGTACCTGTACGCCGGACAGCTGTTCCAGCTGCGTGACGGCCAATGGCTGCTGACGGGCTTCACCGACATGGTCGACGGCGTCTTCGTCGGCTCGGCCCCGGACCCGCTGCCCTGGGGTGACGTTGAACTCGTTGAGCGCACGTACCGCTCGACGCCCTAGGTCCTGTTGTGTAAGTGCTCGGGTGGCGGTGCGCGGCTGGGTGGCAGTGTGTGGCTGTTGAGCCTGCCAGTTGGACCCCTGTTCCCCCGTTGGACCCCTGTTCCCCCGTTGGACCGCCGTAGCCGCCGGTTACGGCGGTCCAACGGGGCGTGAGCGGTCCATCGGGGCGTGAGCGGTCCAACCGACGGCGCAATCCCCGCGCGCCCTCTCGGCCGTCGACATCCCGGCACCCGGAACCGCTGGAACGCCCTGCGCACAACGATCCTCACCGAGCACCCGGGCCTGCCCGCCCGGAGGCACCCACACAGCCAGCACCCCCCACCAGCACAAACGACTTGCGCGGCACGACCTAGCGGGCGTTCCGGAAGCCGGCCGTCTCGGGTGCATCGCGCGCGGGCGCCGGCACGGTCATACAGGCGCGCATACAGGATCCCCGGCCCCGGAGTAACCGGGGCCGGGGATCCTTCGCGTGCGAACGCGCCTGAAGGGGACGCCGGAGGGCGGCCCCGCTCAGTCCACGAGGACGCCGGACTCCTGCGCCGCAGCCGCCACGGCGGGCTCGGCGACGGGCTCCGCGGCAGCCTCACGGACGCCGTCGGCCCGGTCACGCAGCTGCAGGCGCTCGATCCGGGCCAGCCGGAATGCCAGGACCAGGGCCACCACGGCGATGCCCGCGGCCACCAGGGCGGCGGCGTGGAAACCGGCGGCGGTGGCTGCGGCCATCGACTCGCCTCCGGCTACCCGGCCCGCCTGCACACCCGAGAGGATGCCCATGAACAGGGAGGAGCCGATGCAGCCGGCCACCTGGAAGGCCGTGGAGATGATCGTGGTCCCGTGCGGGAACAGCGGACGCTCAAGACTGGCCAGTGCGAAGGTCTGGGCCGGCCCCATGGTGAACGCGGTTCCGGCGATCACAGGCGCATAGCAGGCCATGATCTGCCAGGATCCGGCACCCTCACCGAGCATGGACAGGGCGAAGGTGAAGCCGACGACCACGGCCAGGGCCAGCGGCAGCGAGAACCGCAGGCCGTACCGGTCGAACAGGGAGCCGGCGAGCGGCGCGAGGATGCAGGACAGGATGCAGGCGGGCAGCAGCGTCAGAGCTGCGTTGAAGGCCGAGAATCCCAGCGCGGACTGCATGAACATGGGCAGCAGGATGTTCATCGAGAACACGATCATCAGCGAGGCGAAGATGACGCACAGGCCGAGGGCGAAGCCGCGGTTGCCCAGCGGGCGCAGGTCGATCAGCGGCTCGGGGGCGTAACGCTGGCGAATCACGAAGCCGACCAGCGCAACCAGCCCGGCGCCCAGGCACGCAACTGCCAGCAGGGCAGAACCGGTGAAGACCGTGGAGATGCCGTACAGGATTCCAATCAGCGCCAGGGAGATGAGGGTGGTGGAGGCCGCGTCCAGGCGGGGGTGCGTGAGCTCGGCCTCGTCACCGACGCAGACGAAGGCGACGATCCAGGCGAGCGCGATGAGTACGGCGAAGGCGACGAACAAGGTGTGCCAGGTGCCGAACTGCAGGATCGTGCCGGCAATGATCGGGCCGAACGCGGGCCCGAGGGTGGTCATCGCGGAGACCACGCCCATGTTGGTGCCCAGCTTCTCCCGGGGCGAGACCGCCAGCGTCAGGTTCATGCCGATCGGCACGATCATCCCGGTTCCCAGCGCCTGCACGATGCGGGACACGAGCACGACCGCGAAGCTCGGTGCCACGGCGCCCAGCACAGCGCCGGCGAGCAGAAGGGTCAGGGCGGTCATGAGCAGCCGGTGCGTGGGCACCGACCGGTATAGGAAACCGGTGACGGGCACCATGATGGCCGCCGCAAGCATGTATGCGGTGGTGACCCAGCCAATGGTGCCCGAGCCGACGCTCAGGTCCTGCATCATCGGGGTCAGTGCCACGTTCAGGAAGGTCTCGTTGAAAGTGGCGAGGAAGGTCGTGTAGGCCACGACGAAGATCACCGCACCGACGCTGCGGCTGTGAGGGGATGACATCCGGGGAGTATCTCTTTCTTCGGTCCTGATAGGAGTGACGCGCGCCCGGCCCCGCCAAGGCATGGGCGTGGCGGGGCCAAGTGCGCGACGGTGTGCGGGTGAGCAGCAGTCCATTCCCGGCCACAAGGGCGGGGCGCTGCTCGGGGCCGCCCGCCAGGAGCGCGGGCCGGCTCGCCCGCCGGACGGTGCCGCCGTAAAGGACTCGGGCACCCGCTGCCGGTGGGCCGACGGCGGACGCTAGCACAGGACCGCTCCGGTGCAGGTCCCGGGACAGGACGCTGCGCCAAGGCCCGAAGCCTCCGCACGCCAGGGGCAAATCGTTGAAATACCGGCAGAATCGGCGACGTGCTCCATCGCACTTGCCGACGCCGCGCCAGAAACTTGCCATTGAGGAATTTCGGAACAAAGATGTTCGTTAAAATCTGGTGCGCGGCCGGAGCCGCCCGAAGCCCCGTAGCGCACAGCGTACACAGCCGCGGAGAGGAGTAAGCCATGAGCCAGGTCGACGACGACTCCACGCGCTCGCGGGTCCTTGACCTCATCGCCGAGAAGGGGCCGGTTTCCGCCGCACAGCTCGCCAAGATCCTGAACCTCACCCCCGCCGCCGTGCGGCGGCACCTGACCGCACTGGAGCAGTCCGGTGAGATCGAGGTCCACAACCCTGCGGCCAGCGGCAAGCGTCGACGGGGCAGGCCCGCGCGCTTCTACGTCGCCACCGCCCAGGCCCACACGAGCTTCGGCGAGGGCTACTCCGAACTGGCCAACCGCGCCCTGTCCTACCTGTCCCAAGTCGGCGGGGACAAGGCCATCGACTCCTTCGCCGCCTCACGAGGCCGCGACCTGGAACGGCGCTACATGCCGGTGGTGGAGGCCGCCGGAAAGGACCCCGCGGACAGGGCCCGCGCCCTGGCGGACGCCCTGACACTGGACGGCTACGCCGCGACTGTCCGCGCCGTCGGCGACGGCACCTACGCCGTGCAGCTGTGCCAGGGCCACTGCCCGGTGCGTGACGTCGCCGGGCACTTCCAGGCCCTGTGCGACGCCGAGACCCGAACCTTCGCGCGCCTACTCGGCGTGCCCGTGCAGCGCCTGGCCACCCTCGCCGGCGGCGAGCACGTGTGCACCACCCATGTCCCCATCGCCATGCCCACGCTGCGCAAGCGCGCAGTGCGGGCGGCGGATCAGCGGAGCCGCAAGCCCCAGAGAATGGAAGGAAACCGATGACATCGCCCGTGACCGACACTGTGCGCAGCAGCGACGACGAGATCATTGAGTCGATCTCGGAGACGTACGAGTACGGCTGGCGCGACTCCGACGCCGCCGGCTTGTCTGCCAGGCGTGGTCTGGACGAGCAAGTTGTCCGCGAGATCTCCGCGCTCAAGGGAGAACCCGAGTGGATGCTGCGCAAGCGGCTGAAGGCCTATGAGATCTTCAAGCGCAAGCCCATGCCCACTTGGGGCGTGGACCTGTCAGACCTGGACATGGACCAGGTCAAGTACTTCGTCCGCTCCACGGACAAGCCCGCATCCTCCTGGGAGGATCTGCCCGAGGACATCCGCAACACCTACGACCGGCTGGGTATCCCGCAGGCGGAGCGCGACCGTCTGGTCGCCGGCGTGGCCGCGCAGTACGAGTCCGAGGTCGTCTACGAGCAGATCCGGGAGGACCTTCAGGAGCAGGGCGTCATCTTCCTGGACACCGACTCCGCCCTCAAGCAGTACTCGGAGCTGATGCAGGAGTACTTCGGCTCGGTCGTGCCCGCCGGGGACAACAAGTTCGCCGCCCTGAACACGGCCGTCTGGTCGGGCGGGTCGTTCATCTACGTGCCGCCGGGCGTGCAGGTGGAGATCCCGCTGCAGGCCTACTTCCGCATCAACACCGAGAACATGGGCCAGTTCGAGCGCACCCTGATCATCGCCGACGAGGGGTCATACGTTCACTATGTTGAGGGCTGCACCGCCCCCATCTACTCGACCGACTCCCTGCACTCGGCCATCGTCGAGATCATCGTCAAGAAGAATGCGCGCGTGCGCTACACGACCATCCAGAACTGGTCCAACAACGTCTACAACCTGGTCACCCAGCGCGCCACCTGCGCCGAGGGAGCCACCATGGAGTGGGTGGACGGCAACATCGGCTCCAAGCGGAACATGAAGTACCCGGCGGTCTTCCTCATGGGGCCACACGCACGCGGAGAGGCCCTGTCCATCGCCTTCGCCGGCGCCGGGCAGCACCAGGACACCGGCGCCAAGATGGTCCACATGGCCCCGCACACCTCCAGCCACATCGTCTCCAAGTCGATCTCCCGCGGCGGCGGCCGCTCCGGCTACCGCGGCCTGGTGCAGGTCCAGAAGAACGCCCGGCACTCCAAGTCGAACGTGCTGTGCGACGCGCTGCTGGTCGACGAGATCTCCCGCTCCGACACCTACCCCTACGTGGACATCCGCACGGATGACGTGGAGATGGGACACGAGGCCACCGTCTCCAAGGTCAGCGCCGACCAGCTGTTCTACCTGATGCAGCGCGGACTGACCGAGACCGAGGCGATGGCCACCATCGTGCGCGGCTTCGTCGAGCCGATCGCCCGGGAGCTGCCGATGGAGTACGCGCTGGAGCTGAACCGGCTCATCGAGTTGCAGATGGAGAACTCCGTCGGCTGACTCCGCCGGACTACGCAGCCTGAACCACACAGACCCTCCCACTACGAGTCGCCGGAGCCGATCCGGCAAGGAGCACCCATGCCCGAACTGAAAACCGACCACTCGCGCGCGTCGCTGGAGGGCGCCCACGCCCACGGCGGGCAGCGCTACGTCTCCTCGCGCGCTGAGAGGCCCACCTCATTCGACCCGGCCGACATCCCCGTGCCCCGCGGCCGTGAGGAGGAGTGGCGGTTCACACCCATGAAGCGCTTCGCCCCCCTGTTCGACCTCGAGGCCGTCCTCGCAGGCACCGCCGTCGGCCCGCTCGCGGTGGACGTGGACGCACCGGAGGGTGCGGATGTCGAGACCGTGGCCCGCCAGGATCCGCGGCTGGGTTCCGTCGGCGCCCCCGTCGACCGCACCGGCGTCGTCGCCTGGGCCGCCTTCGACAGCTCAACCGTGCTGACCCTGCGGGCCGGCGCGGGCCTGGGCCGGGCCGCCCGCGTGACCACCACCGGTAACGATCCCGACCTGGCCCACCCCGCTGCCCAGCACCTGCTCATCAACGCGCTGAACGACGCCGTCGGCACCGTAGTGCTGGACCACCGCGGAACCGCGGCGCTCACCCAGACCGTTGAGGTGATCGTGGCCGACGGGGCCGAACTGACCCTGGTGACTATTCAGGGGTGGGAGGACGGAGCCGTCCACGCCTCGAATCATCGCGTGCGCGTGGAGGGCCGCGGCACCCTCAAGCACGTCGTCGTCTCCCTGGGTGGAGACGTGCGCATCAGCTCCGACCTCGGCTTCAAGGGCGAGGGCGGGCATATCGACGCCTACGGCGTGTACTTCACCGACGCCGGCCAGCACCAGGAGCACCGCCCCTACGTGGCTCACACCGAGCCGCACTGCTACTCGCGGGTCGCCTACAAGGGCGCGCTACAGGGGGAGGGGGCCCACTCCGTATGGGTGGGGGACTGCCTCATCGGGGCGGGCGCCCGCGGCACCGACACCTACGAGCTCAACCGCAACCTGGTCCTCACCGAGGGCGCCAAGGCCGACTCCATCCCCAACCTGGAGATCGAGAACGGCAACATCGAGGGCGCCGGGCACGCCTCCGCCACCGGCCGCTTCGACGACGAGCAGCTGTTCTACCTGCGTGCCCGCGGCATCCCGGAGATGGAGGCCCGCCGACTGGTGGTGCTCGGCTTCTTCAACGAGATCGTTGCTGAGATCCGTGTGCCAGAGGTGGAGGAGCGGCTCATGGCCGCCATTGAGAAGGAGCTCGAGCTGACCGGGCTCGTATCCGCCCGCGAACCGGCCCCACCGGCCCTCTGAACGGCTCTCGGAGCCACGTACCGACCAGTTTCCCCGCAATACAGAAGAAGACTAATACAGATGAGCACCCTCCAGATCAAGAACCTCCACGTCCAGGTCGCCACCAATGACGGCCCCAAGCCGATCCTCAAGGGCGTCGACCTGACCGTCGCCTCGGGCGAGGTACACGCCATCATGGGGCCCAACGGCTCGGGCAAGTCGACCCTGGCCTACTCGATCGCCGGTCACCCCGACTACGAGGTCACCGAGGGCGAGGTGCTACTCGACGGCGACAACATCCTGGACATGAGCGTCGATGAGCGTGCCCGCGCCGGGCTGTTCCTGGCGATGCAGTACCCCGTTGAGGTGCCCGGCGTGACGGTGGCGAACTTCCTGCGCACCGCCAAGACCGCCGTCGACGGCGAGGCCCCGAAGGTCCGCCAGTGGATCGGCCAGGTCAACCAGGCCATGGAGAACCTGCGCATGGACCCCGCCTTCTCCCAGCGGGACGTCAACGCCGGCTTCTCCGGCGGCGAGAAGAAGCGCTTCGAGATCCTGCAGATGGAACTGCTGCGGCCCCGCTTCGCGATCCTGGATGAGACCGACTCCGGCCTGGACATTGACGCCCTGCGCATTGTCTCCGAGGGCGTCAACCGCCTGCACGACGCCTCGGACGCCGGCTTCCTGCTGATCACCCACTACACGCGCATCCTGCGCTACATCAAGCCCAGCCACATTCACGTGTTCGTCGACGGCCGAGTCGCCGAGGAGGGGGGCCCCGACCTGGCCGACCGCCTGGAGGAGGAGGGCTACGACCGCTTCCTCGCCTGAGGGGCGCCTACGCCCCGCCGCACACCAGCAACACCATCACAGGGGGCACCAATCACATGACCGAACCCACCGCGGACCAGGCGCCGACGGGGGCGAACCCGCTGAGCACCGCTGAGGTCACCGCCATCCGCGCCGACTTCCCGTACCTGGAGCGCCCGGCCCGTAACGGTCGGCCGCTGGCCTACCTCGACTGGGCCGCAACCAGCCAGAAACCGGTCGGCGTTATCGCGGCGGAGGCCGACTTCTACGGGCGCTCCAACGGAGCCGCCGGGCGCTCCACCTACCAGCTGGCCGATGAGGCAACTGCGGTGTGGGAGGACGCCCGTGACGCCGTAGCCGGCTTCGTCGGTGCGCGCGGCAGCCAGCTGGTATTCACCAAGAACGCCACCGAGGCCGTCAACCTGGTGGCGCTGGCCATCGGCCACGCCAGCCTGGGACGGCCCGCCGGCCGCGGTGGCGCTGCGGCCGCCGCAACCGACCCCGCCGCCCGGCTGCGCCTCGGCGAGGGGGACGAGATCGTGGTGACCGTGGCCGAGCACCACGCCAACCTCGTGCCCTGGCAGGAGCTCGCCGCCCGCACCGGCGCCACCTTGCGCTGGTTGGGCCTGACGGAGGACGGCCGCGTCGACCCCAGCACGGTCTCGGTGATCACCGACCGGACCCGAGTACTCGCCCTCACCCACGCCTCGAATGTGACGGGGGCGATCACCCCGCTGGAGCAGATCCTGCCCGCCGCCCGCAGCGCCGGCGCCCTGGTGGTGCTGGACACCTGCCAGTCCTCGCCGCACCTGCCGCTGGACTTCGCCGCTATTTCCAGCGCAGGCGTGGATGCCATGGTGCTGTCCAGCCACAAGATGCTGGGCCCCACCGGCATCGGCGCGCTGGTGGCCACGGAGGAGCTGCTGGACGCCATGCCGCCGGTGCTCACCGGCGGGTCGATGATCGAGACCGTCACCATGGCCTCATCCACATACATGCCCGGTCCCGCCCGTTTCGAGGCCGGCAGCCAGCCCCTTGCTCAGGCGGCCGGCTGGCACGCCGCCATCGACTACCTCAGCGAGCTGGGCATGGGACGGCTGCGTGCCACCGAGCAGGCCCTGCTCGAGCGCGCCCTGGGCGGCATGGCGGATGTGCCCGGCCTGCGGATCCTCGGTCCCGCCGACTCCCACGACCGCGTCGGCGTGGTCGCCTTCTCCCTTGATGGCGTACATCCCCACGACGTCGGCCAGGTGCTGGACGCCGCGGGCGTGGCGGTACGGACCGGACACCACTGCGCCCAGCCGATCCACGCCCATTTCGGGGTGCCGTCCTCCTCACGCATATCCTTCGGTCCGGCGACAACGCCCGAGGAGATCGACCGGTTCCTCGACGCCGTCGCCACAGTCCGCGGCTACTTCCAGAGGTGAACATGAACGCTCTAGACCAGCTCTACCAGCAGGTCATCCTCGACCACTCGCGCGAGCGCCACGGCGCCGGCGCGCTGGAGTCGCCCGATGCGACCTCCCACCAGGTCAACCCGACCTGCGGCGATGACGTCACCGTGGGCGTACGCGTGGTTGACGGACGCGTCGACTCCATCGGGTGGGAGGGGGACGGCTGCTCGATCTCCCAGGCCTCCATCTCGGTGATGCATGATCTCGTGGTCGGCGCCGACCTGGACACCGTGGCCCGGCTCGAGGCGGACTTCGATGCGCTCATGCACTCGCGCGGACGCGGCGTGGACGCCTCCGTCCTGGACGAGTTGGAGGACGCCGCCGCCTTCGAGGGCGTGTCCAAGTACCCGAATCGAGTGAAATGCGCCCTGCTGGGATGGATCGCGCTGAAGGATGCGTTGCTCAAGGCGGGTGTTCCCCTGGACGCCGCCAGCACCGACTGAGGTTGCCGAGCCGCGGGCCCGCGGCACCCCCCACCAACTACCGACCCCGCTGCACACTAGGAGGAGCTATGAGCGAGACCGCCCCGGAGATCAATCCGATGGCTGCGCAGCAAGCACCCACAACTGTCGCCGATGTCGATGTCGCCGCGATTGAGGAGGCGCTGCGTGACGTCATCGACCCCGAACTGGGTATCAACGTCGTCGACCTCGGCCTGCTGTACGGCATCTCAATCGAGCCGGACGGCACCATAGTGCTCGACATGACCCTGACCACTGCCGCCTGCCCGCTGACTGACATGATCGAGGAACAGGCCCAGCAGGCGCTCGGGCTCATCGCCGACAAGGTCCGGGTGCAATGGGTTTGGCTGCCGCCGTGGGGCCCGGACAAGATCACCCCGGAGGGCCGCGAGCAGTTGCGCGCCCTCGGCTTCAACGTCTGAGACGCGCGTAGGCGAAGGCAGACTGCAGCCCGATGGCCGGGTGCAGGTCACGGCGGTGCGCCACCACCGCGCCCGCCATTGTCCCCATCGCGCCGACTAGGACCAGCCAGACCATTGTTGGATCGCCCGCCTGAGCGAACAGCCCTGCGTCAATCATCGACTGCGGCAGGTCGAGGCTGGGGCCGAGCTGGGCAATTCCGAGCCCGGCGAGCAATGGTGCCCATGCCAGCCACCGTAGCCGTGGCCAGGCGCCACCCAGCAGCGCGGTGACGCCAGTGCAGGCCGCTGCGGCGGGCCACTGGCCGGCGACCAGCCGCAACGCGTCATCGGCGGTGGTGTCCAGCAGCGCGTGTCCCACCAGCCCCGCGACCAGAGCGGCCGCACCGAGCGTGAGCCCCGCTGCGAACAGTGCGACCAGACACTGACCGATCAGCAGCCGCGCCGGTCCTGTGCCGGTGGAGCGCTGCGCCTCAACCAATCCGGAGCCCTCCTCGGCCGCGAAGCGTCCCGTCAACGCCACCGATTGCGTGCAGGCCAGGGCCGCCACCAGCACGCCGATGTAACCCAGGAATCCCGCGCCTGGATCGCCACCGCCCAGCAGCGAGCCGAACGTGCCGCCGTCCACCGCTCCCTGCCGGGCCAGCTCAACCATGTTCTCTCCCATGGCCGTGAGCACCCCGGCGATGGCGGCGGCGGCCAGCGCCCACGCCAGCAGCTGGCCGCTCGAGCGCCGCAGCGCGAGCGTCATCGGTCCGCGAACCCGCAGTGGACGGCGCCGGCCCGGCCCGATGCGGATCAGCCCGGCCCCCAGGTCCCGGCGGCGCGCGGCGCCCGCCGTCGCGGCAAGCAGAATCACCACGGCGGCGCCCGCGATCGCTGCGGGCTGCCAGTTGTTCGTCCCGCCGGGATCGATCGCGCTGCGCAGCGCGAACGGCGACCAGGCACCCGCCCACCTCCACCCCTGGGCGGCCCACGCCCCGTGCCCCGCATACAGCGCAGCCAGTGCCGCGAGCCCGGCGCCACGCGCGCAGGTGGCGTCGCTGGTCAGCTGCGCGAGCAGGACCGTGACTGCCGCCAGCAGGGCACAGGTTCCGGCCACCGCGATCCCATAGGCGGTCGCATCCGCCGCCCCGGCGCCCTCCAACGGGAGGATCCCAACGCCCGCGCCGATGCCCAGCAGCACACACTGCGCTCCGAGCATCAGGCCGACGCCGACCAGCTCACCGACCGGACCGACGCCACCGCCGCGCAGCATCTCCGAGCGCCCACCGTCCTCCTGGCCGCGCGAGACCGCGACCGCGCGCAGCACCACCACGACTCCCAGCAGCAGGCAGGTCAGCGCCCCGAGTTCCCAGACCGCGAGCTGCACGGCGTCGGCGCCCTCGGGCAGCTCACCGTAAAGGGCCGTTAACGACTTGGATATCCTGCTCATCGCCACGGCCCGCGCCAGATCGGCGGCTGTGGCGTAGGTGATCGCGTAGTTCGGGGCGAGTAGACCGGTCAGCAGGGCGACCGCCGTCGGCAGGGCCAGCAGCCAGGCGCGTTCCTCCCGGGCGATGATGCGGGCGGTGCGCAGGGCGTGTCGCATGAATGTCGGCCGCGTGATCATCGGGCCTGGCCCTCGTAGTGACGCAGGAACAGGTCCTCCAGGGACGCCGGAGTGCAGGTGATTCCCTGGGCACCCGCGGCAATGAGGGCGCTCAATGTCTCCCGAACCTCGGCAGCGGGAACCGACATCCGCGTCACACCATCGGTTCCCGGTGGCGGAGCGTTCGAGCCTCGGGGGAGAGCGGGAGCGGCGCCGTCGGGGAGGCGGCAGGTAATGGTCGAGTTGCGCAGGTGCCGCAGGGCGGCCAGTGTGCCGGTCTCCACGGTGTGCCCGTCCTTGATGATGGTGACCGCGTCGCATACGCGGTCGACCTCGTCCAGCAGATGACTGGACAGCAGCACCGTGCGGCCCCCTGCGGCCGCCTCGCGCACACAGGTCTGGAAGACCTCCTCCTGGAGCGGGTCGAGCCCGGTGGTGGGCTCATCCAGGATGAGCAGTTCGCAGGGTGCCGCCAGGGCCGCGATCAGGGCCACCTTCTGCCGGTTGCCCTTGGAGTAGCTGCGCACCGGCTTGGCGGGATCCAGGCTGAATGCCTCGATCAGCTCCGCCTCGCGGCGTCGATCGCGGCGGCCGCGCAGCGCGGCGAAGGCATCCAGCGTCTGCGCCCCGGTCAGACTCGGCCACAGCGCCACATCCCCGGGCACATAGGCGGTGCGACGGGTAATGGTGCCCGCCTCCTGCGCCGGATCACGGCTCAGCACCCGCACCTCGCCGGCGTTACGGCGATACATGCCCAGCAGCACGCGAATCGTGGTGGACTTGCCGGCGCCGTTAGGGCCGAGGAAGCCGTGGACCTGACCGCGGCGCACGCGCAGGTCCAGGCCGTCCACTGCGCGCAGGCCGCCAAAGGTCTTGACCAGTCCGGCAACCTCGATTGCCGGTTCTTGGATTGGTGAACTGACGGGGGCGGACCTGATGGCGGTAACCGTGGGTGTCATGCGCCCAGGTTCGGGTGCGACGTCGCGTCGCACTCAAGGTGTTGCGCGCCAGCGGGTGATCGCCTCTGTTAATTGCCGTTCCATTTCGCCGGCCAATCTGGCGCCACCGGCTCCAAGGTGTGCAAACAGCTTGAACAGGGGCGCAATGGCAGCGGCATCAACGCTATCGGCGAGTTCACGGCAACGCCGTGGGCCGAGCGTGCGCTCGAACCGCGCAATGTTCTTTGCGGCCTGTGCCGCGACCTGGGAGTCGGTCAGACTGTCGGGGTCCTGACCGTAGGCCACGAGCGCGTCGGCGTCCTCGCCGTCGTTCGGTCCGGGGAACAGGTACTCTGCCTCGGACGGCATGTGCCCGCTGTAGCAGGCCACATCGACCAGGTCACGGTCGCGGCGCACGGCCACCCGCGTCCGCTCATCGGGGGCCTCCGCCTCCAGCCGGTCGAAGAAGGCGACCATGCGCGGCGGCATGGGGGAGACGGTCAAGCCCTCTCGCGCGCGCTCCAGCAGGGAGGCGAGCATGTCCCGCTGGCGGGTCACCTCCGTCAGATGCTCCTCAATCACGGCCAGGGCTCCGGACAGGTCGTCGAGCACGGCGGCATCCGTGGAGACCACTTCGTCGGTGGGGGAGTCCAGGATGCGGGCGATGGACTTCAGCGGGACGCCGGCCTGGACCAGCCAGCGGATGCGTGACAGGCGAGCCACATGGCTTATGTCGTAGTCGCGCCAGCCGCCGCGCTCTTCGGGCACGGGCAGAAGACCCTGCTTGTGGTAGTAGCGCACGGTGCGGACCGTGGTGCCGGTGAGTCGGGCAATTTCGGCGACGCGCATGGGAGGGGGGCTTTCTCCTTCGGTCGAGTCCAGGCGCCCCGGCTCAGGGCAGGTCCGGGTCCTGGGCACCCAGGACGGCCTCGCGCAGCACGCGGGCGTGGGTGTGTACGTGGTCGTGGCCGGCGAACAGCAGCGTCACCCGGCCGGCCAGGGCGCGACGGCGCAGCTCCGCCACGGCTGCGGCCGCCTCGGGCCGCTCGGCGAGTTCGGCGCGGTAGGCGTCGACGAACTGCGGCCAGTCCAGCTCGCCGGAATGGAATGCCTTGCGCAGCGCCGTCGTGGGGGTGGCGTCCTTCGCCCAGTCGTCCAGCGCGGCTCGCTGCTTGCTCACTCCCCGCGGCCACAGCCGGTCCACGAGCACCCGCAGGCCGTCATCGGGCGCCGGAGCCTCACGGGCCCCCTTGAGGACGACGGCGTCGAAACAGGGCAGGGCGGCGGACGGGACGATGGGGCCGGAGGCGGGGCTCATGGGACCACCGTAGGCGCCTACGATTCCGCTGTCACCGGCCCGCCAACGGCCGTTCAGCGCCACAGCCTGGTGCTGAGCCAAGCCGCGAACCCCAGGACCGGGACGCAGCCGATCAGGGCCACGATCGTCTCCATGCCGATGATGAACAGGTAGGAGATCAAGCCCAACGCCGCCAGCCAGACGGCCGCGATGCGCAGGGCCGGTGGCAGTGCGGTGACCAGGTACGCGCCGAGGGCGATGAGCACCAGGCCCCCGGCCGCGAAGGACATGAAGTCGCCGCTGAACATGCTGACCGGCACGACCGTGCCTCCCCAGACGATGGTGATAATCCCGCAGGCGGTCAGGCAGATCCCGGTGATGGCGCGGCCGCTCAACCGGTTCTTGGTGTTGCTAGTCGTCAATTTGCTCTCCTTACGGAAGGTTGTCGGATGTGACTGTTCGCCGTGAGGCGGGTATCAAACGTTGGTCGTCGAGGCCGCCAGTGCACGCCCCCAGGTGCGGGCGGCCGCCTCCTCGCCGTCGGCCAGGGGCCCCGACTGCCCTTGAACCAGGAAGCTCCTGATCGACGGCGCATCCCGGCCACGCCCGCGCCGCAGAGCCTTGATAATCGCCTTGGCCGCCGAGCCGCTCAGCCAGCTCTTAGAGGTCACCGTGTCAAAGACGGCGGTGGTGAGGACGGTCGGAATGGTGGTGCGCGCCAGCCATTCGCGCATGCCGCTGTTCGGCGCGGCCGCACCGGCCTGCTTACCCGCCTGAGTGCGCGTGGCCGTGGTCGGCAGCCCCCGGTTGTGGGTGGGAGCTCCCAGAATCAGCAGATCCAGCTTCGCGGGCAGCGAGGCGGGTGCTTGGACCGCATCAAGGACCCGGGCCTGCGTCCCGGCATCCGTGAGCCCGGCGGCTACGGCCTCGGCGATCGTCCGGGTATTGCCGAAGCAGGACTCGACGACGATGAGCGCGGTGGGTGCGGTGGCCATGGTTCCTCCCGGTTGTCGGCGGTGCCCCGGGTGGGGCGGACGCAACCAGCGTCGGGTGTGACGTGGCGTCGCACGCAAGCGGGTCCTGGCCACGGTGGCCAGGTTCGGAGCCGTTGGCCGGCCCGGCGGTGAAGGAACTCCGAGTAGGGCCACGGCTCACGGAACTGTGCGTCGGTAGTTAGGCACTGCCCGCCACCTTGCCAGTGGGACCGCAGCGGATTCGCAGGCGCGTGCCATGGGATGGAGGTCGGCAGCCAGCAGGCCTCTGCCAACCAGCCGCTTGCGGTCGCTTCCGTGAGCGAAACACATCCACGGCCTGCAGACGAGGGAGAACAGCATGACTGTGCGCATCGGAATCAACGGCTTCGGCCGGATCGGCCGCACCTACTTAAGGGCGGCCCTGGCCAACCACGCCGACATCGAGGTCGTTGCCGTAAACGACCTCACCGACGCCGCCACATTGGGCGTCCTACTCGAATGGGATTCCGTCAGCGGACGCCTGGACGATGTCCACGTCGACGGCGACGCACTCGTGGTGGGCGGCCGCCGCATCACGGTCTTCTCCGAGCCCGACCCCGTCCACATCCCGTGGGACAGCGTGGGGGCCGAGGTGGTCATCGAGTCCACCGGATTCTTCACGGACGGCGCCAGGGCCGCCGCGCACCTGGAGGGCGGCGCGAAGAAGGTGATTGTCTCTGCACCCGCGAAGGGGGACGTTCCCACGTTCATACTCGGCGTCAACGACCACGAGCTCGACGCCCATGCGGCCGACGTCTTCTCCAACGGCTCGTGCACCACGAACTCACTGGCACCGCTGGCGAAGATCCTTAACGATCTGGTGGGTATTGAAACCGGCCTCATGACCACGATCCACGCCTACACCGGCGACCAGCGCCTGCACGATGCACCGCACCGCGACCTGCGCCGCGCGCGTGCCGCCGCCGAGTCGATCATTCCGACCTCGTCGGGGGCGGCGCGCGCCATCGGGGCCGTCATTCCCGAACTTGAAGGCCGCCTGACCGGTGCCGCGCTGCGCGTGCCGGTTCCGGTCGGCTCAATCACCGACCTGACCGTCGTCGCCGGTCGGGCAACGTCGGCGGAGGAGATCAATGCGGCATTCCGGGCGGCCGCGACAAACGGACCGCTCGCCGGGTATTTGCAGTACTCCGAGGCGCCCATCGTCTCCCGCGACATCGTCGGCAACCCGCACTCGCTGATCTTCGACGCCCCGCTGACCGCGGTCATCGGCAACGAGGTGAAGGTCTTCGGCTGGTACGACAACGAGTGGGGCTTCTCCAACCGGCTCGTCGAGTTCTCCTACAAGATCGGATCGCAGCTGGCGGCCTAACACCCGCGCCGGCCCACCGTTCCAGCGAACAAGGGCGCGCAGCGACTCATGACGCCGTGGGCTCCTGATGGGACCCGCCGCCCGGGGGAGGCGGGTCCCATCAGAGCTGGGAGCCGGCCACGGCGAAGGTGTTGCACTGCTCCAGGGAACCCGACTCCATGCCGGTGGTGAACCAGCGCACCCTCTGCTCGGAGGAGCCGTGCGTCCAGGTGTCGGAGTTGACGGTCCCGCTGGAGCGCTGCTGAATGTGATCGTCGCCCACCGACTCGGCGGCATTGATGGCGGTGGCGATCTCCGCTTGGGTCGGCTCCACCAGGAAGGCGGTGCCCGTGTCGGGGTCAACGGTCGTGGCTGCGTAGTGCACCCACACGCCCGCATAGCAGTCGGCCTGCAGCTCGGTGCGGACCGAGTCGGAGTCGGCGCCGCTGCGGGAACGGTCCGTTGAGCCCATCACGCCCAGCAGGTTCTGGACATGGTGGCCGAACTCGTGGGCGACGATGTACTCCTCCGCCAGTGGCGTGTCCTGTGCGCCCAGTGTGGACTCCATGTCAGAGAAGAAGCTCATGTCCAGGTACACGTTGGAGTCACCCGGGCAGTAGAAGGGGCCGACGGCGCTCGTGGCGGAGCCGCACGCCGTCGACACGGACTGACCGTCCCACAGGACGAAGCCCGGTTCGGCGTAGGCAGTGCCGACCTGGGCGGGCAGCTGCTCACTCCAGACGGCGTCCAGCGACTCCGCGGTGGCGATCATGCGGCACTGGGTGTACTTGTTGGCGGCGTCTCCGCTGGTGCACATGGAGGTGTCGATGGTGGATGCGGTGGAGCCGCCGGAAGCAGCATCCTGCCCGCCCAGCAGGCCGCTCAGGTCCACTCCGGTCACCTGCGACAGCAGCAGCACTGCCAGAACGGCGAGTATGGAGCCCCCGCCGATGGCGGCGCCGCGGCCACCCCCGGAGCGGGTCTGCACCCGGTTGGGATCGAGCTTGATATTGCGGTTGAATGACACGGAACCCACCTCGCTGCCGGACAATCGCCCGGAATTGCCGGCTGAAAGCCGGGCATCGCTGTGCTGATTGTGGATCAAGGCTAGCTGACGCCCCAGGTGCCTGCGATGCATCTATGCATGGTGTCGTCCATGGCGGGTACCCTTGAGGCGTGCTGTACGAGCTGCTGTACAAGAACGTCTTCGCCCACATCGATCCCGAACGTATTCACGACGTCTGCATGGAGACGATCGAGGCCACCAGCAGGGTGCCCTTCGTACGCGATGTGGTTCGGCAGGCCTTCGGTCGCCGTCCCGCTTTCCCCGTGCCGTCCGCGAACCAGGGAGGTCCATTCGCGCGCCCAGTTCCAGGGATCCTGGGACTGGCGGCAGGCATGGACAAGGAGGGCCAGGCCGTCGAGGGCATGGACATGCTCGGATTCGGCTTCGTTGAGGTCGGCACCTTCACCGCTCGCCCCCAGCCGGGCAACGACAAGCCCCGCATGTGGCGCTACCCGACCATTCGCGCCGTCCGCAACCGTATGGGCTTCAACAATTCCGGTGCCGATGAGGCCGCCGCGCGGCTGCGGCGCCTGCGCTCCACCGTGCGGGGCCGCTCCATCGTCGTCGGTGCCAACATCGGCAAGACCAAGGTCACGCCCCTGGAGGAGGCCGCTCAGGACTACGCCTACTCCGCCTCGAAGGTCGCCCGGTGGGTGGACTACCTGGTGGTCAACGTGTCCAGCCCCAACACCCCGGGGCTGCGCACCCTGCAGGAGGTCGAGTCGCTGCGGCCGATCCTCGCCGCCGTGCGCGAGTCCGCCGACGCCGCCGCGCACCGCCACGTGCCGCTGCTGGTGAAGATCGCCCCAGACCTGGCCGACGAGGACGTCGACGCCGTCGCCGACCTGGTCCTGGACATGAAGCTGGACGGGGTGGTCGCCACGAACACCACCATTGACCACGACCTGGGGGAGGGCGGTCTGTCCGGTGCGCCGCTGCTGCCGCGCTCGTTGCAGGTGGTGCGCCGCCTGCGCGCACGCCTGGGGGATGAGCCCACCATCATCGGCGTGGGCGGCATCTCCTCGGTCATGGATGCCGAGCTGATGCTCGACGCGGGTGCCGACCTGCTGCAGGCCTACACGGCGTTCATCTACAACGGGCCGGCCTGGCCCGGTCGGATCAATCGAGCGCTGGCCACGGTTCCCCGCCACCTGCGCTGACTCCTTCGCCGTTTCCCGCCTCGGCCCCATCACCGAGATCGGTAGATCTTACGTACCCAGGTCGGTAGATCTTACGTGCCGAGGTCGGTAGATCTTACGTACCCAGGTCGGTCGACGTTACGTGCCGAGGTCGGTAGATCTTACGTACCCAGGTCGGTCGACGTTACGTGCCGAGACCGGTCGAAATGGCGCGCGCCGTCGACCGGTCTCGGCGTATTCGGGAAATCGGTTGGCCAAACGCAGTGCGTCAGGCCGGACGCTGCTCGGGGGAGCGGGTCAGGGCCGGGTCGTGCTCGACGACGTCGACCAGAGCCGCATCAATTGCGGTCATGACGTCGTCGCCCAGCTTCACACCGGAGGCCTTGACATTCTCGACCAGCTGCTCCGGGCGCGAGGCGCCCACCAGTGCCGCGGAGATGAAGTCGTGCTGGAGCACCCAGGCGATGGCCAGCTGCGGCATGGACAGTCCGGCGTCGTCGGCAATCGGCTTCAGCTGCTGCACCGCGGTGAGCACGTCGTCGCGCATCCAGCGGCTGATCATCTCCTTGCCGCCCTTCTCGTCGGTGGCGCGTGAGCCCGCAGGCGGCTGCTGCCCGGGCAGGTACTTGCCGGACAGGACCCCCTCGGCCATCGGCGACCAGACGATCTGGCCCATGCCGAGCTCGGTTGATGTCGGCACGACCTTTTCCTCGATGACGCGCCACAGCGCGGAGTACTGCGGCTGGTTGGACACCAGTCGGAAGCCCATCTGGGTGGCAAGCTCCTGGCCGGCCCGGATCTGCTCGGCGGTCCACTCTGAGACGCCGATGTACAGCGCCTTGCCGGCCCGCACCACGTCCGCGAAGGCCTGCATGGTCTCCTCCAGCGGCGTGGCATAGTCATAGCGGTGTGCCTGGTAGAGGTCTACGTAGTCCATGCCCAGGCGGCGCAACGATCCGTCGATGCCCTCCATGATGTGCTTGCGGGACAGGCCGACGTCGTTGGGGCCCTTGGGCCCGACGGGCCAGTACACCTTGGTGAAGATCTCCAGGGATTCACGCCGCTGCCCCTTCAGCGCCTGGCCCAGCACCTCCTCAGCGACGGTGTTGGCGTACACGTCCGCGGTGTCGAAGCTGGTGATGCCGAGGTCGAGTGCGGTGTGTACGCAGTCAATGGCAGTGTCGGCCTCCACCTGGGAGCCGTGGGTGAGCCAGTTGCCGTAGGTGATTTCGGTGATCTTTAGTCCGGAGCTACCGAGATGACGATATGCGACCATGGCTCCAGTCTAGACGGGTAAGTGCGCCCATGCAACAATCCTGTCCAGTCGATCCCCGGGGCACCATATCTACCGACCTCGGTACGTAAGATCTACCGACCTCGCGAGGGGCGGGCGAGGGGTGGGGAGGGCGGTCATCCACTCACTCGGGATACTGACGGCGCGCCACCTGGGGGGCGGGCTGGCGCCAACGGCGCAGGTTGAAGCAGCGGGAGAAGATGTACCAGAAGATCGTCCCCTGCTCCTGGACCTTGTCCTGGCCGAACTTGGCGTACAGCCGCCGCCGCAGCCGCCGCCAGCAGATCACGGCGTCAACGATCGACACGAGCAGGAACAGGTAGATCACCAGCATGAAGTAGTAGCTGATCAGCGTGTGCCGGGAGGAGAAGGCGATGAACACTACAAGCAGAACCAGGGTCAGCGGCATGAACAGCTCGCCCAAGCTGTAGCGCGCATCGACGTAGTCGCGGATGTAGCGCTTGATCGGCCCCTTGTCTCGCGGAGGAAGGTAGCGCTCATCCCCGGTCTGCATGGCCTGGCGCTGGCGCTCCCATGCCTGATCCTGCTTCGCGCGTGCCTCCCGCTTGGCCGCCTTGCGGTCGGCGGGCACGATCGGTTGTAGCTTGCGCGCCTGCGCGTCCTTGCGCTTGGGAGTGGGGCGGCCCTTGCCGGACTGCTTGGAGGGGGTGGCCACGGTGGCTGCGGCGCCGTCGTCGGCCTGGCCGCGCTTGCCGAACGGCAGCTTCTCTAACAGACTCACGGACACCAGGGTAGCGGCTGGACCGCGCTACCCTGCAACTCATGATCACTTCACATGCCGTGCGCGCCGCCGTTCATGACTCCTTCGACCGGGTCGTGAACGATCTGACGGAGTTGGTGGCGATCCCCTCGGTGTCCGCCGCCGGTCACGATCCTGCTCAGGTGAGTCGCTCCGCAGAGCATGTGGCCGCGCTGCTGCGTGACGCCGGGCTGGAGGCTCGGGTTGCCTCGGTCCAGGGCCCTAATGGCCCGGGACGGCCCGCCGTGCTCGCCCACGGCGACGGGCCGACCGGATCGCCTCGAGTGCTGTTGTACGCCCACCACGACGTCCAGCCGGTGGGAGACCCCGATAAGTGGCGCCAGGCAGATCCCTTCGTGGCTGAGCGGCGCGGCGACCGCCTGTTCGGGCGGGGCACCGCCGACGATGGCGCAGGCGTCATCTCCCTGGTGCACGCGCTGCGGTTGGCGGCGGAGCTTAACGGCGGCCAGTTGCCGTGCTCGGTGACCGTGTTCATCGAGGGGGAGGAGGAGGTGGGCTCGCCGTCGTTCGAGACCTTCCTGGAAACCTACCGCGAGCAGCTGGACGCCGACGTCATCGTGGTCGCAGACTCCTCCAACTGGCGGGTGGGCGTTCCCGCACTGACCACCTCGCTGCGTGGCGTCGTCCAGGTGGATGTGCGCCTGGAGGTACTCGATCACGCCCTCCACTCCGGCCAGTACGGGGGCCCGGTAATCGACGCCGTGACGGCGATGTGCCGACTGGTCGCCACCCTCCACGATGAGCGCGGCGACGTCGCGGTGGATGGACTCGTCTCCCACCCGGCTGCCGCCCCCGGGTATCCCGACTATCCCGAGTCCGACTTCCGCAACGACGCCGGTGTGCTCGACGGCGTCGAGCTCGTGGGCACGGGCGACCTGACCGCCCGGCTGTGGACCAAGCCGGCACTTTCCGTCATCGGGATGGACGTCACGCCCCTGCGGGTGGCCGGCAATGTGCTCGCCCCGAGCTGCACCGCGCGCCTGTCCCTGCGGATCGCTCCCGGCCAGGACCCGGCCGGGGCGCTCGCCTCCCTGGAGGCGCACCTGGAGGCGCACACGCCCTTCGGCGCGAAGCTGACTGTCTGCGCCGGCGAGTTGGGCCCGGCCTTTGACGGCACCGCGCAGACCCCTGCGGGCCGTGCCGCTCACTGGGCGCTGACGGAGGCCTTCGGCACCGAGGCGGTGAACATCGGCCAGGGCGGCTCCATCCCCTTCATCGCCACGCTCAAGGAGACGTTCCCGCAAGCGCAGGTTCTGGTAACCGGGATCGAGGATCCCGACACCCGCGCTCACAGCGAGGATGAGTCCATGCACTTGGGTGACCTCGAGCGCATTGTCGCCGCGGAAGTGCTGCTGCTGGCCCGGCTCGGCGGCGCGGTTGCCGACTGACCGGGCTCGGGGGACACGCGCATGCGAGTGCTTCTGGCGCCGGGCCCGATGTACCCCGAGCCCGGCGGGGTTCCGCTGGTCGGGCCCGATCTGGGTTTAGGGGCGGGCGCCGTGGCTGAGGCGCTCGCCGCAGGCTGGTCGGCCCAACGGCCCGATGACATCCTCACCCAGCTGCCGGTGCCCGACGGCGGACCCGGCACGGCGCAGGCGATCCCCCCGGGCAGGATCGCCTCACGCAGCATCGTGCAGGCGGACGACCCTCTCGGCCGGATCCGGGAGGTGGACCTGCTGCGCCTGCGTCCCGTCGGTCCCAGTAGCGCCGACACGGCCGCGAGGGGCGCCGCAGGCGACACCTGGCTGCTGGACGCGGCCCGCTTGCTAGCGCTGCCCGCTGACCGCGAGTATGCGGCACGCGAGGCGAGGTTAGGGACGACGACGGGCCTCGGGCACGCCCTGGCTGCTGCCCTGCGGGTTACTGCGCCCGGTGACACGCTCGTGGTGACCCTGGGGGCAACCGCAGTGCACGACGGCGGTGTCGGCGCACTGGAGGGGCTCGGCGGGCTGGACGCGGCTGATGCGCTGGTGTCGAGCCGCGAGCTGGTGCTCGCTTTGGCTGATACCACGCCGTTGGGGGGTGTCTCGGGCGCCGGCCAGGCCCTTGCCGCAGTTGCTGCGCTGAGCGGGGAGGAGTGCCAGGAGCTGAATCGTCGTGCATGCGCGGCGGCATTGCAGGTCGCGAGTAGCAGTGGTGGGGTTCAGGAAGGCGGCTTGCCGCTTGTGGGGCAGGGCCCACCGGAACTGTCGGTTACTTCCCGGGGCACTGGAGCCGGCGGGGGAGCGGCGCTGGTGCTGCGTGCCCTCGGGGCGCGCGCCCTGCCTGCAACCCGGGTCATGTCCCGGCTGCTGGAGCTGGAGGAGTCCGTAGCTGGTCAGGACCTGGTGGTGACGGCGGCTGGGGAGGTCTTCGACGTCGTCGCCGACTCGGTTGCCGCAGTGGTCGGTGGGATGGCCGGAGACTCGGCGCTGCCGGTGGTGCTGGTTGCTGGGCGTCTTGCGGCACCCCGTGGTGAGCTGGCGGAGGCGGGCGTGGTGTCCGCCTACTCGCTGGAGGAGCCTGGGAGCAGCCGGAACCGTGCTTGGAACGGCGGCGGCGCACTCGAACTGCGTGGGCGGCTGAGGGCAATGGGCGCTCGGCTGGCACGATCCTGGTCCCGCTGAAGCGCTTCGCAACCGGATCAACCGACCTCGGCACGTAACAACTACCGACCTCGGCACGTAACAACTACCGACCTCGGTATGTAACAACTACCGATCTCGGTACGTAAGATCAACCGATCTCGGCGGGGGCTGAGTGCATGGCGTGCGGGGCGGGGGCAGTGGAGCCTCGCACGATCAGGTCGGGGACGAACAGCAGCTCGGCGTCGGCCGGCTTCTCCCCGCCGATGGCGGCGAGCAGAGTGGTCACCGCAGCCCGGCAGATCGCCGCCACGGGCTGGCGCACAGTGGTCAGCGGCGGGTTGGTCATCGGGATGAGCGGCGAGTCGTCGTAGCCGATCACCGACACGTCCTGCGGAACGGTCTTACCCGCTGCGCGTACCCCCGAGATCACGCCGAGCGCCATGATGTCCGAGCCGCAGATAATGCCGGTGCACTCCTGCTCCAGCAGGCGCGCCGCCGCACTGGCACCGCCCTCATAGGTGTAGAGGGTCTCCACGATGCGCAACGGCTGGTCCGGCAGGTTGGCCTGCATCCCGTCCTCGTAGCCTGCGCGCTTGCGCTGTGCGGGCACCATGCGTCCGGGGCCGATCGCCAGGCCGATGCGGGTATGCCCCAGGCTGGCGAGGTGGTCAACCGCCATGCGGGCCGCCGCCCGGTCGTCGGTGGCGAATCCGGGAACCTTGATCGTGGGGGCGCTGCCGTTGATGGTTACCAGCGGTACGCCCCGGTCCCGCAGCCGCTGGTAACGGGTGACGTCACCGCCGGTGTCGGAATGGCGCCCGGAGACGAAGATGATGCCCGCCACTCCCCGGTCCACGAGCATCTCGATGTACTCGTCCTCGCTGGTGCCGCCGGGCGTCTGCGTGCACAGCAGCGGGGTGTGTCCGCTGGGTGCCAGCAACTGCTCGATCTCCTGGGCATACAGTGGAAAGATCGGATTGGACAGCTCGGGCACGATCAGCCCCACCAGGCCCTTGGAGGCCTGGCGAAGCGATTCAGGGCGCTCGTAGCCGAGCAGGTCGAGCGCGACGAGTACTTGGCGGCGGGTCACTTCCGCCACGTTCGACTTGCCGTTGAGGACTCGGGACACGGTCGCCGTTGAGACGCCCGCCTGCTCAGCAATGTCGGCGAGGGTGATGCGCTGTTGCACGGTGCCCATCCTAAGGGGAAATCACAAGCAATTGTCGCTGCCCGGCGGCGATTGCTCTCGGGTGAACTCGTAACTGCTCAGCGGGTGTGAGCCGTCCCGGAGCGCGGCAGCGCCGGGCGCAGCGTGATCACGGCCGACCCGGGCCCGGTGGGATTGAGGGTCAGGTACCCGTCCGCACCGCCGATGACCTTGACGGCGACGCCGTCCATCGCCTCGACGTCTCCGACGGCGCCCGCGGGCAGTGCGGCCAGCGGCAGGTCCACCGGTGCGCCGCCCGCACGTGCGAGGACTACCAGCACATCGCCGTCCGGGTGGGTGCGCAGCCAGGCCAGCAGGTCGTCGTCGGCATGGACCCAGCGCATTCCGCCGCGCCGCAGTGCCGGCAGCTCGTGCCGCAGCCGACTCAGCTGCCGGTACCGGTCCAGGACGACGTGATCGACCCGCCCCCAGGCGCCGGCCGCCTCGAGCTCATCGGAGGGTGCTGCGCCGGGGGGTGCGGTCCACGGCATAGTGGTGCGTGAGTGCTCGCCGGTGCGGCCGGTGGCGCCGAGCTCGTCGCCGGAGAACACGGTGGGCACGCCCGGTGCGGTGAACAACGCGGTGGCGGCGACCAGCTGCGCGGCACGGGAGCCGACGACGGTGCGGATCCGGGGCGTGTCGTGGGAGCCGAGCAGATTCATGGAGTGAGTGATGGACGTCGTCGGCATGTGGGCGGTGTACTCCCTCACCCCCCGCGAAATCGGTCCCCCGGGAAGTCGGGGGATGCCGGTGGGGATGCCGAGCCAGTTCAGGCCGTCGGCCGGGTCCGGCTCCGCCAGCCAGGACCACAGGGGCCGGGTGAAGCCGTGGTAGTTCATGGTGCCCTGCCAGCCGGGGCCCGTCAGATCGGCGGAGGCGTCGTGGCCGTGCTCGGCGACCAGCCACAGTGAGCGGCCGGTGTCAGCCTCCACCCGGCGCATGGTGGTGCGCATGTCCGCCGCGGCCTGGTGGGCCAGATCGACCATGCCCGAGCGGCCGGTCATGTTGGCCACGTCGGTGCGCCAGCCGTCGGCGTTGTACGGGGGCATGAGCCAGTGCGCGGTGACGGAGTCGGGGCCGCGCAGCAGCCGGTCCCGCATCGCCTCGGAGCGGTGGTCGAGCTTGGGCATGGAGGCGACCCCCATCCAGGTCGCGTACTGGTCGGGGTGGCGGTCGAAGCTGTAGAACCCGGCCTCCGCGGACGTGGAGTCGTCAACTGCCCGCCGGAACCAGTCGTGGGTGACGCCGGTGTGGTTGGTGGTCAGGTCCAGCAGCAGCCGCATGCCGCGACTGTGCAGCGCGTCGGAGAGCCGGGCCAGCGCCGCGTCGCCGCCGAGCAGTGAGTCGACGTGATCGAAGGTGGTGGCGTCGTAGCGGTGAACTGATCCGCCGGGAAAGATCGGCGTCAGGTACACGGTGTTGACGCCGAGGCGCTGGAGGTAGTCCAGGTGGTCGACGATGCCGTCCAGGTCACCGCCGTACCAGGCGGCGCCACTGGGGTCGCCCGCGATGGGCGGCTCGTCGAGCCAGCCGTGAGCCTCGGCCCAGGCGGGCGCCTCGCGGTCCCGCGGCGGGGTGTGGGCGGCGAAGCGGTCCGGGAAGATCTGGTAGCAGACGGCGTCGAGCACCCAGTCGGGCGCGTCGTCGTCGGCCAGTACCCGGAAGTCCGTGGCGTCTGGGACGTCGTGGTTGGACAGGCCTGCGGCGTGGAACCAGACGTACGGTTCGGCGCCGCCCGGTGTCAGCAGCAGGAACCGGTAGTGGTTGCTCGGGTTCAGCAGCCGGACGGTCGCCTCCCACCAGGCACCGGCGTCGGTCCGCGCCACCAGGTGCGCGGCGGTGAGGGCCGGCTCGCCGTCGACCACTTGGCGCAGGATGATGCGCTCCGGGTTCCAGGGGGCGGGGACCCACAGGCGGGCGGTGAGCTCCCCGCCGGGCCGACGTGTGCCCAGCAGGTAGGCGGGGCCGGTGTCGTGATGCGGCTGACTGAGGTACTGCGGCTCGTGCTGGCAGGTCATTGATGTCATCGAGCGGCCTCAGCCCTTCACCGCGCCGGCGGTGGCGCCGCCGACGATGTACTTCTGCAGGTACTGGAACAGGGCGATCACGGGCAGCATCGTCATGACCGAGCCGGCGGCGAAGATGCCGAGGTTGTTGGAGCGGTCGCCGGAGAGCATGCCGTACAGGCCGACGGCGAGCGTCTTCTTGTAGTCATCCGTCAGGAAGATCGATCCCAGCATGAACTCGGAGATGATGCCGACGAAGGCCAGCAGGAAGGTGGTGGCCAGAATGGGCTTCAGGGAGGGCAGCAGAATCCGGTAGAAGACCTGCCAGTGGGTGCAGCCGTCGAGGATGGCCGCCTCATCAAGCTCCTTGGGGATGGTGTCGAAGGTGCCCTTGATGAGCCACACCTGTCCCAGGGCGCCGCCCATGAGCGCAAGGCAGTAGCCCAGCAGGGTGTTCAGACCGATGGCGGGAAGCACGCCCCCGATGCCGGAGATCATGTTGTAAATGGCGATCATGGACAGCGTGGTGGGGAACATCATGATCAGCAGCAGCGCCAGCAGGCCCCCGCGACGGCCCTTGAAGCGGAAGCGGCTGAAGGCGTAAGCGGCGAGCACGGAGAAGAAGATCTGTGCGGCCGCCACGATCGCGCACACGATCATGGTGTTGAGGTACCAGCGGGTGAAGGGGCCCTTGTCCCCGCTCAGCAGCGTCTGGTAGTTGACCAGGCTGACCCGGGTGGGGATCAGCGAGGTCGAGGCGACCGTGCCCAGGGGGTTGAGGGAGGCGGAGATGACGTACAGGATCGGGAAGGCGGCGAAGACGAGTGCAAGGATGCCGACGATGTGGCGCCAGCCGATCTCGCGGAACCAGCGGCCGAAGGGCATGCGGTTCTGCTTGGTGGGCGTACCGGCTCCGGTCGTGGGGGCTGAGGCTGTCGTCCTCCCTCCGGCTGGGTCGGTACTGGCGTGAGTCATGGCGTTGGCCGAGGTGTTGGTCATGTGAATCAGTCCCTTCCGGCGCTTCAGTGGATGTCCTCGAGGCGGCGGGTGGCAGTGAATTGCGCCGCGGCCAGGACGCCGGTGATTACGAACAGGACGACGGAGACGGCGGAGGCGAAGCCATAGTCGGCGCCGGACCCGCCGAAGGCGATCCGGTAGACCATGGAGATGAGGATGTCCGTGCCGCCGCGGGTGTACTCGCCGGCGGCGAATGGCCCGCCCTCGGTGAGCAGCTGAATCGCGTTGAAGTTGTTGAAGTTGAAGGCGAAGGTGCTTACCAGCAGCGGTGCGACCGACACCAGCAGGAGCGGCGTGATGACGCGCGTCGTGGTCTGCCAGCCGTTGGCGCCGTCGATGCGGGCCGCCTCCTTGAGGTCATCGGGGATGGATTGCAGGGCACCGGTGCACACGATGAACATGTAGGGGAAGCCCATCCACATGTTGGTCAGCAGGACCGCGATCTTCGCCCAGGTCGGGTCGCCCAGCCAATCGATGTTCAGGTTGAGCATCTCGTTGATGAGTCCGAAGTCGCGGTTGTAGAAGTTCGACCAGATGAGCAGGGAGATGAATCCGGGGACCGCGTAGGGCAGCAGCAGGAAGGAGCGGTACAGCTTCTTCCCCCGGATGCGGTCGTCGTTGAGCGTCAGCGCGAGGAAGTAGCCGAGGATGAAGGTCAGCAGCATGGAGCCGGCGGCGAAGATCAGGGTCCAGGCGAAGGCGCCGCCCAGCTGCTTGAGCAGGCTCTGGTTGCCGAACAGGCGCTGGAAGTTCGCCAGCCCGACGTTCTGCCGCCAGGACTGGGCCAGGCGATCCCCGTTGGCATTGACGTAGTACTCGGAGTTGCCGACTTTCTGCACCGTGTAGACGTCGCCCGTCTGCACGTTCCTGATCGAGTCGGTCTCCTCGTCGTACACCATGGTCTTGGTGCCCTCGAAGGCGGTGCGCACGCCCTGGACCTTGATGGCGCTGGTCTCGGACACGGACAGGGTCAGGGTGGAGATGGTGCTGTAGGCGGCGTTGATCTGCTTGCCGGTCAGGATGGTGTAGCCGTCTGCGGCGGTGACGAAGCCGTCGGTGACCGTTACGTCGACGTCCGTGGCGGGCTGGACCGTCTCGCCGTCGGCGCCGTAGAGCACCACGTCGGTGTCGGCGTCCACCAGGAACAGGGTGAAGGGGCCCTCCTCGGCGCTGCCGGTCGTGGCCACGGACAGGTTGTACAGCGGGGAGTCCGCAGCCTGGACTACGGAGTTGTTAGTGATGGAGGTGATGGCGTCTTCCTTGGTGCCGCGGAAGCCGTCGCCGAAGTTGGTGAAGGCGGTCTGGACGGTCATGACGATCGGCACGATCAGGAAGACGGAGAGGAAGAAGGTGCCCGGGAAGAAGTACTTGCCTGGGATGAACCGCCTGGTCGAGTACAGGACGAACATGGCGGCGGTGGCCGCCACCACGATGAACAGCCATAGCCACATCTGTGTGGCGATCAGCAGCGGCACCAGGTAGGCGGCCAGGGCCAGGGCCGCACCGAGGACGAGCACACGGCCGAGCACGCAGCGGATCGTGGTCGTCCGCTCCCGCAGGGTGCGGTGGGAGGAAGCCGGGTTGTCCGCACCAGTGGCGTCATGGACGCCTTGTTCGCGGGCGGTGGGGGAGGTCATCGTCGATGAACCTTTCGCAAGACAGAAAGAGGCTGAGCGGGGGGTGAGAGCGGGCGCGAAAACGGGCCGCGCCGGGAGCATGCGGGATTAGGGAACCGGCCGACGGCGGGAATGGCCGGTCCAAGGCGATCCGGCCGACGAGGGCGCCTAGCGGCCGGGACGCGGGGCCGACCCCTGAAGCGGCGGGTCCGGGAGCGCGGGCAGGGTGAGGGCCGACGGCCATGCCGTCGGCCCTCACCAGCGGATCACAGGCCGAGAGTGGACTTGATCTCGTCCCCGGCGCTGGTCATGGTGGACTCGGGGTCGGAACCATTGACGATGTTGGCCTCGGCCATGCCCAGCGGACCCCAGATCGCGGACATCTCGGGGATGGCCGGCATCGGGTCGGCATTCTCCGCGAACTCCATGAACTTGACCATGTTGGCGTCGCTCTCCTTCAGCTTGTCGGCGAGGTCCTGCTGGACCGGCGGCAGCGGGTTGATGGCGTACATGGCCTCGGAGATGGTGGAGTCCTTGGCGACGTCGGCCACGAAGGTCTCGGCGAAGGCCTTGTTCTTGCCGGCGGCGGCCACGTAGAAGGCGTTGACGCCGGCGAAGGGGCGGGCGTCGCCCATGCCCTCGAAGCCGGGGATCTTGGACAGCTCGAAGTTGATGCCGGCGGTGTTGATGTCACCCAGTGCCCAGGGGCCGGAGATCAGGTAGGCGGCCTTGCCCTCGGTGAACATGGAGATGGCGTTGTCGCCGGTGACGGTCTTCTTCAGCACGCCCTGGGCGCCCAGCTCGCCGATCTTCTCGGCGGCGGCGATGGACCCCTCGCCGCCGACGCCGACGTCGGTGGCGTCCAGGGAGCCGTCGCTCTTGGTGCCGAACAGGTAGCCGCCGCCGGAGGTGTACAGCGGCTCCATGTGGTAGGCGTCTCCGGACTCGCCCACGGGCAGGGAGAGCACGACCTCGGCGCCGGAGGCCTGACCGGCCTCGACGAGCTCCTCGATGGTGGCGGGCGCGGTGACGTCGGTGAGGTCCTTGTTCACGAACAGGCCGAGCGTCTCCACGCAGTAGGGCACACCGTAGAACTGGCCGTCATAGGTGACGGCGTCCAGCGCGACCTGGCTGTAGTTGGCCTGCGCGGTGGTATCGAGGGTGATGGGGGAGATGGTGCCGTTCTGCACCAGGTTGCCGATCCAGTCGTGTGCGGCGACGACCACGTCCGGACCGTTGCCGGCGGAGTTGGCGGCGATGAAGTTGCCCTGGAGGTCGTCGGCGACGATCTGCACCGCCACCTTGATGTCCTGCTCATCCCCCCACTTCTGTGCAACGTCTTTCAGTGCGCCGGCCTTGACCTCGTCGGTCCAGATGACCAGGTCGGCGCTGGTGTCACGGACGACCTGCCCGTCGGTGGGCTCGGCGTTGGCCGCGTCCGACGCGGTCGACGTCGCAGTGGTGTCGTCGGAGCTGCAAGCGGCTGCGGCGGCGAGGGCGGTGGCGATAGCGGTCATTGAGAGGAACGACCGACGGTTGAGGGACACCGTGATTCTCCTTCGAATCTGAATGGAGCTGATGGGATGACGGCAAGAAATGTAACGCCATCCTGCAAGTCTTGCAAGACTGTGCGGTGATCAGTGCAAAGTTGTTGCAAAAAAGTGCCTCAGGCAACAGTTGAGGCGTCCATCCAGACGGTCGTCGTCGGCGGAACCACCAGGCCGCCGCTGTCCTGCTCGAGCGCGCCGGAGGACAAGAGCACCTCGGCGTGCTCCGGCAGAATGATCGGCCGGGGGGAGGTATTGACCAGCACCAGCACGTCCCGGGCCAGCACCGCCAGCACATCCCGGGGGCACCAGTCCAGGCCCTTGACGAAGGCGAAGGGCGCGGTTGCGAGATGATGCTCCTGCCGAACATAAGTGGCGTGGCGCACGGTGGCCAGGGGGGAGCCGAACTGGGAGCCCTGTGCGGCGGCGCGCTCGGCGACGAGGCCTGCCAACGCCAAGGGGCCGGTCGGCAGATCGGCATCCAGGGGGGCGATCTCGTCTCCCTGACGCATGTAGACACTGCCCGGCAGTGCCAGTGTGAGTGCTTGCAGGGCCAGTGCCCGACGCCGTGCCTCCTGGGGCGCAACGGCCTCGAACCACGGCTGCTCGCCGCCCACTGACATGCCCTCCTCCACGCGGCAGCTCGGCAGATAACGCCACACCGGCGGCGCGCCGAAGCGGTCGTGCTCAGCGAGAGACCGGGTAATGGCGCGCGTAAGCGCCACCGGGCCCCACCCGGAGAGCATGAGGCGGTCATCGCGCAGGTGGTGCAGCCAGTCGTCCTGCAGGTGGTGGCGCAGCGCGTCCGGGTAGCGGGCGGACACGTCCGCACCGAGAGTCCCCTCGGGGACGTACTCGACCAGCAGGGACTGGACCGCTGCGAGGTACTCACTCAGCCTTCCGAGGTCCGACTCGTCCCAGGCCTCCGGCGGGAGGATCGTGCCCAGGTCCACGCCGTCCGCGCCTGCGGCAAGGAAGCTCTCCGCGCGCTCCACCAGCCCCTCGTGGTCCCGCTCGTGGAAGACGACGATCGGATTGTCCTCGCCGGCGTGTACGCCGGTCACCGGCATCAGTGCGCCCGAGATGCGCACGATCACGCGCAGTCCCAGTTCATGCGCACGCTCGGCGAAGCGGCGGAAGGCCGGCATTTCACTGCTGGTGTCCAACCGGGAGGGGCGAACCAGGACCGCGCCGAAGCCAAGGGACACCACATGCTCGAACAGGCCGCCCATGGCGTCGAGCTCACCAGCTCCCAGGTCGGGGGAGGGGATCTCGTATACGAGCCTGTCGCGCCACCACTGGCCCGGGCCGGTGTACGCACGGTGGACGAGCGTCGTCGTGGTGGTCACGGCAACCGGCTCCCTTCCGCCGGGATCTTCAACCCGGTCCTGGGGCCCGAGTGGGCCCGGCGTCAAGATATGCTGCTTGGCCGTGCGGTGACGGCGTGAGCCATAGTAACCCGGTGTCAGGAACACTGCCGCCTCGTCCTGCGATACGTTGGACTCATGTCCGTCTCTCATCCGCATTCTCCCGTCACTCCCGCACCGGGGAGGGGCGCCGCTATGAGCGAGGACACTGGCGACCTGGTCGGCTACGGCGCCGCCGATGTGATGCGGTTCGTGCCCGAGCCTCCCAAGAACCCCCAGCGCACTCCCTTCGAGCGCGACCGCGCCAGGGTCCTGCACTCCTCGGCCCTGCGTCGCCTCGGCGCCAAGACCCAGGTGCTGGGCCCATCTGCCGACGACTTCGTGCGCACGCGCCTGACCCACTCCCTGGAAGTGGCCCAGGTGGGGCGGGCGCTCGGTCAGGCCCTGGGCTGCGACCCCGACGTGGTCGACGCCGCCTGCCTCTCGCACGACCTGGGGCACCCGCCCTACGGGCACAACGGCGAGCAGGCACTGAACATTGTGGCCGAGTCGATCGGCGGCTTCGAGGGCAATGCCCAGACCTTCCGGATCCTCACCCGCCTGGAGCCTAAGACGCTTGATGCGTCCGGGCGCAGCGTGGGCGTGAACCTGACCCGGGCGAGCCTGGACGCGGTCGCCAAGTACCCCTGGGCCAGGGGTGAGGGGCCGGGCGGTCCCGATGGCCGCTCGGCGGTCAAGTACTGCTGCTACGACGAGGACCGCGAGGTATTCGCGTGGATGCGGGAGGGCGCTCCGGACCATCGGCGCTGCCTGGAGGCTCAGATCATGGACTTCTCCGACGACGTCGGCTACTCCGTCCATGACGTGGAGGATGCCATCGCCCTTTTCAAGATGGACCCCGCCCGCCTGGCCGACGGCGCAGAGGCGGAAACGGTGATTGAAGCCACCCGCTCCTGGTACGCCACCGCCATCAGTGCCGACGCCCTCGGCGCCGCCTGGGAGCGCCTGGCGGGCCAGCCGTTCTGGATCCGTGCCTACAGCGGGGCGCTGGCAGACGCGGCGCAGCTGAAGAACCTCACCAGCCAGCTGATCGGACGCTTCGTGTCCGCCGTGGCCGGCGCCACCCGGGAGGTCTTCGGTGAGGGGCCCCTGACCCGCTACGACGCGGACCTGGTGATCCCCGAGGACACCGCGGCCGAGATCCTGGTACTCAAGGGTGCGGCGGTGCGGTATGTGATGGCGCCCCGCGAGCACGAGCCCGTCTACCTGCGCCAGCGCACCGAGCTGTTCGACATCGCCGACGCCCTGCTCGAGAGCGGCGGCCGGCACCTCGAGCCCGTATTCGCCGCGGCCTGGAGGGAGGCCGACACCGACGCCGGGAGGCTGCGCGCCGTCGTCGACCAGATCGCCTCCCTGACCGACACCTCCGCGCAGGCCTGGCACGCCCGCTTGTGCGGGTTGCTGTCCGCGGTGTGAGCGGTTCCCGCGGTGCAAGCGATTACTGCCCGGCCGTGGGCGGAGTCGTCCGGGCGGGGCGGAGGCGGCATCGGCAGAAGGCGTTCGCCGTCCGTTCCTGTCGCACCCCTCGCCTAGGATGAGGGCATGGCGGGACTGATCAAGCGCGAGGACATCGAGGCGGTGCGCGAGCGCGCCAAGATCGATGATGTCGTCAGCGAGCACGTCACGCTCAAAAGCGGGGGAGTGGGTTCTTTGAAGGGGCTGTGCCCCTTCCATGATGAGCGCACCCCCTCATTCAACGTGCGCCCCCAGCTGGGGCTGTGGCACTGCTTCGGCTGTGGCGAGGGCGGTGACGTGATCGACTTCGTGCAGAAGATCAATCACCTGTCCTTCACGGAGGCGGTGGAGTACCTGGCCGGGCGCGTAGGCGTCCAACTGCGCTACGAGGAGGGCGGGACCGTCAAGCGGGGCGTCGAGCCCGGCACCCGCCAGCGGCTGCTGGAGGCCAACCGCCTGGCCGAGGCCTGGTTCCAGGAGCAGCTGGCGACCCCGGCCGCACAGGTCGGCCGCAACTTCCTGACCGGCCGCGGCTTCGACCGCAACGCCGCCGCCCACTTCGGAGTCGGCTACGCCCCGGAGGGATGGGACAACCTCGCCAACATGCTGCGGTCCCGCGGATTCACGGAGCGGGAGCTGGTGGAGTCCGGGCTGTGCGGGCGCGGTAACTCCGGGCGCATCTACGACCGCTTCCGGGACCGGCTGATGTGGCCCATTCACGACGTGACCGGGGCGCCGGTGGGCTTCGGTGGACGGCGGCTGTCGGACGCCGA